>DASQGO010000067.1:0-1997 GCA_035632555.1 Nitrospiraceae bacterium
TAACGCTTCGCCTTCCGGATCGCGGCTCTTCAAGCCGCTGAGCTTCACTTTATTGCCGGCCTTCACGGTCTTGTTCGGCCCGGCATCGGCGACGGGGATCTCGTTGGGCTCGGTGTTCACCTCGACGGAGACGTCCAGCGACGCCTGCTTGCCGCGGTTGGTGACAGTGAGGACGGTCTTGCCGTTGCCGACGATCTGGAGAAGGCCGTCGGGGAGGACCTTGATGACCTTGTTGTCTGATGAGGCGTACTGCGATCCGGTCGAGGGGGTGCTGATCGCCCGCTCGACCCCGTCGGCGAAAGTGCCGACCACCGGCAGCTCGAAGGTCTTGCCGAGCGAATCGATCTGCCCGTAGGTGGACGCCTGGCCAGTGCGGCCCAGGCGCAGCGGCTTGTCGGTTTCGAAATCGATGGACTGGAGTTCGGAACCAGGATCCACCTGCAAGATAATTTCGTCGAAGACCGTGCGGCTGCCGAGCCGTCCGCGGGAGATTTCCGCGATGGCGAGCAGGCGCACTGTTCCGATGGCCGGCTTGGGCACCATGAGGGGGCCGCCGTAGGGCGGCTTGCTGTCCACGGTGGCGACCAGCGAGGCGACCGCGACGACGTTGCTGCCGTAGACGAAGTCCTTCTGCCAGTATTTTTCGATCAGGTGCATGCCCCCTTTGCCCGACTCGCCCTTGGCCGCATCCTGTTCGACGAGCGTCTCGTCCATCTCGCGGTACCAGAAATATTTCACGTTGACGATGCCTGCTTCTCCTCCCACGTCCGCCTTGACGGTGACCGGCTGCCCCGCTTTGACGGTGCCCCCGTCCTTCGGCTCGAGGATCTTGAAAGCGAGGGCCGGCTGCGCGAGCAGCATCAGGCACAGGACGGCAGCGGCACGGGACAGGTTGGGCGCACAGGTGTGGTGTGGCATCGCTAATGCTCCAAGTGAAAGGGCACGTCGGTCAGGATTACCCGTTCCTTGAACAGCAGCGCGCCTTTCAGCATGAGCGCGCGCTGATTGTGCAGGATGTTTTGCCACCACTTGGCCGGAAGAATTTCGGGAATCACGACCGTGACCCATGATTGCGGATCTTTTTCCAGCGTGTCTTCGATGTAATCCAGCAGAGTGACCAGCACCGAGCGGTAGGGCGAGGGGAGGACGACCAACTGGATGCCGCAGCCCCACTGGGCCCACTGGATTTCGATCTTGGCGGTCTGCTCCGGCTCGATGTCCACGAGCACGGCGCGGATATCCGCGGACCGGCCGCGCGCGTAGTCCAGGGCGCGGATGACCGCCCGGTTCACGCCGCTGATCGGCACGATCACGGTATTTTTTCTCGGCTGCGGCGGCCGGTGGTCGCGCGACAGCGTGATCTGCTCGTCCACTGCCTCGTAATGCGCATGGATGGAACGGAACCAGAGAATGATCATCGGCAGCAGCGCCACGACAATCCAGGCGCCATGCATGAATTTGGTGCTGCCGATGATCACCGTCGCGATGCCAGTGGTGACGGCGCCGACGCCGTTGATGACCAGTTTCTTTCTCCAGTGCGGGCCCTTCTTGGCCAGCCAGCGCCTCACCATGCCGGCCTGCGACAGCGTGAACGACAGGAATACGCCGACGGCGTAAAGTGGGATCAGCGCGTGGGTGTCGCCTTCGAAGAACCAGATCAGGAAGCACGAAAAGGCGCCGAGAAACACGATGCCGTTGGAGAAGACCAGCCGGTCGCCCATGAGCGCCATCTGGTGCGGCATGTAGCTGTCCTTCGCCAGCAACGACGCCAGGCGCGGGAAGCCGTTGTAAGCGCTGTTGGCGGCCAGGAACAAAATCAACATCGTGGAAATCTGGATGAGGTAGTACATGAAGCCGGTGCCGAAGGTGGCGCGGGCGATCTGCGAGACGACGGTTTCGTCGGCACAGGGCACGACATGCAGGTGATGCGCCATCACGCTGATGCCGATGAACATGGTGCCGAGGATCAGCGCCATGCCGGCCATGGTGATGGAGGC
>DASQGO010000068.1:0-4013 GCA_035632555.1 Nitrospiraceae bacterium
AAATTTCTGTGCCGGCGTGCATCGCATTTTTCAGAGCCTGTTCGACGTTCCAGCCCGATCCAGTCTCGTCAGGGCAGCCAGTAAAGTCTTTTGAAACGACAAAGGCCGGGTGGCGAAAGCCACCCGGCCTTTGCTGAGCGATCAACTTCTCGTATCGCTTAGTACATGCCTTCCATGCCGTGGCTGTGTCCGTGACCGCCGCCCATTGCCGGCTCTTTCTTTTCTTCCGGCAACTCGGTGATCATGACTTCGGTCGTCAGCATCAGGCCCGCCACGCTGGCCGCGTTCTGCAGCGCGCAGCGCGTGACTTTCGTCGGGTCGATGATGCCGGCCTTCAGCATGTCCACGTACTCTTCATTGGCCGCGTTGAACCCGTGGCTGGGGCTCTTGTCCTGGCGGACCTTGTCCACCACGACCGAGCCTTCGACGCCGGCGTTCTCGACGATCTGCCGGATCGGCTCTTCCAGCGCACGCCGCACGATGGTGACGCCCACCATCTGTTCGGCCGGGATGCCTTTCAGATTCTCCAGCGCCGGGATGCAGCGCAGGAGCGCCACGCCGCCGCCGGGTACGATGCCCTCTTCGACCGCCGCCTTGGTGGCGTGCAGCGCGTCTTCGACGCGGGCCTTCTTCTCCTTCATTTCGGTCTCGGTCGCGGCGCCGACGTTGATGACGGCCACGCCGCCGACGATCTTGGCCAGACGCTCCTGGAGCTTCTCCCGGTCATAGTCCGAGGTGGTCTCCTGGACTTGGGCCTTGATCTGCTTCACGCGGGCTTCGATCTTCTTCGGATCGCCGTGACCCTCGACGATCGTGGTGTTGTCCTTGTCGATCGTCACGCGCTTGGCCCGGCCGAGATCCGTCAGCTTGACGTTCTCGAGCTTGAGGCCGAGGTCTTCCGAGATCACTTGGCCGCCGGTGAGGATCGCGATGTCCTCCAGCATGGCCTTGCGGCGATCGCCGAAGCCCGGCGCCTTCACGGCCGCCACGTTCAGCGTGCCGCGCAGCTTGTTGACCACCAGGGTCGCCAGCGCTTCGCCTTCCACTTCCTCGGCGACAATCACCAGCGGACGGCCCATCTTGGCCACCTGCTCGAGCAGGGGCAGGAGGTCCTTCATGCTGCTGATCTTCTTTTCGTTGATGAGAATGAGCGGCTCCTCCACGGAGGCTTCCATCCGCTCGGCGTTGGTGACGAAGTAGGGGGAGATGTAGCCGCGGTCGAACTGCATGCCCTCGACCACGTCCAGTGAGGTCGTCATGGACTTGGCTTCCTCGACGGTGATGACGCCGTCCTTGCCGACCTTCTCCATCGCTTCGGCGATCAGATCGCCGATGGTCTTGTCGTTGTTGGCCGAGATGGTTCCAACCTGGGAAATTTCCGTCTTGGCCTGGCAGGGCTTGCTGATCTTCTTCAGCTCGGTCACGACGGCTTCAACGGCCCGGTCAATCCCGCGCTTGATTTCCATCGGGTTGCCGCCGGCGGTGATGTTCTTGGCGCCTTCTCGGTAGATTGCCTGCGCCAGCACCGTCGCCGTGGTCGTCCCGTCGCCCGCCGTGTCGCTGGTCTTGCTGGCGACCTCACGGACGAGCTGGGCGCCCATGTTCTCGTAGGGATCCTTGAGTTCGATCTCCTTCGCCACGGTCACGCCGTCCTTGGTGATGGTCGGCGCGCCGAACTTCTTGTCCAGAATCGCATTGCGGCCTTTCGGGCCCAGCGTCGCCTTCACGGCGTTGGCCAATTGGTTGACGCCCCGCAGGATCGCCGCACGAGCTTGATCGCTATACAACAACTGCTTTGCCATGTGAGTCCTCCTTGGAAACTTATATGTCGTGTGTGAGTTTGGGTGATTAGTGGGAGAAGATGCCCAGGATGTCTTCTTCCTTGAGGATGAGGCAGTCTTCGTCGTCGATTCTCAGCTTGCTGCCCGAATACTTGTCGAAGAGCACTTGGTCGCCGACCTTGACGTGCTCGACCTTTTTCCCGACCGCCTGCACCACCCCACGCTGAGGTTTTTCCTTGGCGGAGTCCGGCACGTAGATGCCGCCTGCCGTCCGCTCCATTTCCTCGGTATAGGTGACAAACACGCGGTCGCCGAGGGGCTGGAAGCCCTTCGCGGCCTTTGAATCCTTCTTTTCTTTCGTCGCCGATGACATAACGCTGCTCCTCCTTGCTGGTGATGAGTGACGTTCTATGATTGTGATGGGCTTAGAACACTCGAAGCTATCACAAAGAACAGAAGGGGAGATAGCGCTTTTCTCATCCGAGTCAAGGGGGAGGAAAAGAGATTTCTTCGCTTGGGCGGCGGTCGGAAGAACAGTGTAACTTATTGATATTGCTAAGCTATATGTTACGAGCGTAGACGATCGAAGTCTGCCACATCTTTTTTAATGTAGTTCCGGAGGCGGTCGATCAGGCGAGCCTCCAGTTGGCGGGTCCGTTCCTTGGTAATCCCGTATTTCTGGCCCAGATCCTCCAGCGTGACGGGCGTCTCTGATAGGATGCGGTTTCGAAGGATATCTTCATCCCGCTCGGGGAGTGTTTTGCTGAATTCGGCCAGTTTTTTCCGGAACAGGCGGCGCAGTTCCAGGTTGGCGATCTGCTCGTCGGCCGGGGCCTCCTGCGAAGGGAGGATGTCGAGCAGCGTTCCGCTGTCGTTGTCCTGCGTCAGGGGCTGGTCGAGCGACACTTCCCAGCTGCCCATGCGCTGGCCCATTTCAATCACGTCGCGCTCGCTGACGTTGAGCCGGTCGGCCAGCAGCTTGGTGTCCGGCGCAAACCCCTCCCGCTCGAGCTTGGCCTTTTCCTTGCGGAGATTGTAGAAGAGCTTGCGTTGATCCTGGGTCGTGCCGACCTTGACCAGACGGTGGGTGTTCAGGAGGTAGCGCAAAATATAGGCGCGCACCCACCAGGCCGCGTAGGCATGGAAGCGAACGTTTTTTGTCGGATCGAATTTTTTGATCGCCTGCATCAATCCGACGTTGCCTTCCTGGATCAAATCCATGTGATCGGCGCCGGTGTGCAGGTATTCCGCGGCGATCGAGACGGACACGCGGAGGTTCGAGAGAATCAGCTTCACCGCCGCTTCGCGGCTGTCCGTCGTCTGGTATTCGCGGAAGAGCGCGAGTTCCTCTTCCTTCGACAGGAATGGGTAACGGCGGACTTCAGCTAGGTACCGCTGCAGAGTGGTAATCGGCGCGACGGCCGTGGAGGAATCGGCTGCGGTACCGTCGCCGGAGGAGCGGACGGGCTTCGCGTCGAACAGGCTGTCGACAAGTTCAGGCGTGACGGCGCGCGTGGCATGCTCGTCCGCGTCTGGGACGTCGCGGTTCGGCTCGTGTGGGCGATTGGCCATGGTGTTCGGTGGATTATAAACGGAACGAGCCGCAGGAACAAAACTTGTCGCATCCCGTGGTATGCTCCACGACGGCAGGAACGGGAGATCTTGTGCGCGGGATTGTGCGAGACATCCGGAGCGGACATTGGCCGTCGCTGGTTGCGGCATGGCTGCATTTCGGAGTCAGTTTCATGGTCTGGCTGATGGTGGGGGCGCTCGGCATCATGATCGCCGAGGATTTCGGCCTCACCGCCACGCAGAAGGGGCTGCTGGTCACGGTTCCACTTTTGAGTGGCGCGCTGCTTCGGATCCCCATCGGCATGTGCAGCGACCGCTTCGGGCCGATGCCTGTGGGGCTGGCGCTTTTGGCCGGCGAGTTGATCGCGGTATGTTGGGGCTGGTTGGGCGCAGCCAGTTACCTAGGCATGTTGGGAGTCGGGCTCTTCCTCGGCGTGGCCGGAGCCAGCTTTGCTGTCGTGATGCCTCTTGCCAGCCGCGCCTATCCGCCGGTGCATCGCGGCTTGGCGATGGGCGTGTCGGCGTCGGCCAATGGCGGCGTCGTGCTGGCGGCGTTTTTTGCCCCGCGCCTGGGAGAAACCGTCGGATGGCACGGTGTGTTCGGATTGATGGCCATTCCGATTCTCCTCACGCTGCCGTTGTTTGCCCTGCTGGTTCGCC
>DASQGO010000069.1:0-17045 GCA_035632555.1 Nitrospiraceae bacterium
GTGGCGGGCGAAGCGGGCGGCCTATTTGACGATCATCGGTTTTGGCGGGGTGGTGTTGACACTGATCGGCGTGGTTCTGAAGGGCCACGCTCCGGTGCTGTAGGGCTCTATGCATATTATCGTCGTCGGGCTCAGCCATAAGACCGCGCCGGTGGAAGTGCGGGAAAAACTGGCGGTGCCGGAAAGCCGTCTGGACGAAGCGCTGGCGCGGCTCCGCACGTATGCGGGAATCAGGGAAGGGTTCCTGCTCTCGACGTGCAATCGCGTGGAAGTGTATGCCGTGGTCGAGCAGATTGAAGAGGGCCATGCCCGGATACAGGAATTTTTCGCCGACACGCATCTCTCGTTGTCGTCCGAACAGCTGACCCCGCATCTGTACGGCTATACCGGAGATCGTGCGATCGGGCATTTGTTCCGTGTCGCAGCCAGCCTCGACTCGATGATCGTCGGGGAGCCGCAGATTCTCGGGCAGCTGAAAGACGCGTTTGAGGTGGCATTGAATCACAAGGCCAGCGGCGTGGTGCTCAACAAGCTGGTCCGGAAGTCCATTTCGGTGGCCAAGCGCGTGCGGACGGAAACGAAAATCGCCGAAACGGCGGTCTCGGTCAGTTACGCGGCGGTCGAGCTGGCTAAGAAGATCTTCTCGAATTTGAGCGAAAAAACCGTGCTGCTCGTGGGAGCCGGGGAGATGGCCAAGCTGGCTGCCCAGCACCTGGTCGATCAAGGGGTCCGGAAAGTGTCCATCACGACCCGGGACGCCGCCAGTGCGGTCGAGCTGGCCCGGCGGTTCAACGCGACGTCGATTCCGTTCGAACACTTCCGGCGCGAAATGGCGGAAGCCGATATCGTGCTGTGCTCGACCGGTGCGTCGCACTATCTCATTGGCGTGGAAGATGTGCAGCAGGCGGTGCGCCGGCGGATGAACCGTCCGATCTTCCTCATCGACATCTCGGTGCCGCGTAATATCGACCCGGCGGTGAAAGACATCGACAACGCCTTTTTGTTCGATGTGGATGATCTTGAAATGCGCGTCGAGCAGAATCTGGAAGAGCGCCGGCGGGAAGCGGTCAAGGCGGAGCGGATGGTGGAGGATGAGGTGGCACAGGTTCTCCAATGGCTGAAATCATTGGAGGTGACCCCGACGATCGTGGCGTTGCGCAATCGGGCGGAGGAAATCAGGCAAGCGGAGATCGATAAGGCGTTGGCGCGGCTTCAGAATCTGTCGGCGCAGGAACGCAGCGTCGTGGAGGGGCTGGCTTCGGCGATCGTGAACAAGTTGCTGCATGGTTCACTGGTGACGCTGAAAGCCGAGTCCACGTCCGGCGGCGGCGCCATGTTTATCGAGGCGGCGCGGCGATTTTTCGGATTGGACGATCAGGCCGGTGCCGGCCGTTCGGACGCCGGCTCTTCTGAGGCGGCGCTCGATGAATCGGATTCGGCGTCCGAGCGGGAATCAGAGCGGCATCCCGCCGGCAAGCGGCAGGCGTAGGGTGGAGGAGCGAATCGGCGCTAGGGAGGCGCAATCCCGTGCCACAGGGTCCCAGGCTCTTTACCTGCCCCCAATGCCGCCATCAGTATTTGGGGCATGATCCGCTTCCCGATTGTCCGCGGTGCGGCTATGACTACCGGGTCAAGGAAGGTGTTCGATGGGACCTCGTGGTCTACCTGCTGGCGATTCTGGGACTGGTCAGTTATTTCCTGGTGTCGGCGAACTACCGTACCGGCATGGCAGGAACGGAACGGGCGACGCGGCAGGTTTCCGAAGCGGGAGAGAAATTGCCCGGTGAGGCAGCCGGTCCGGCGAATCCCTATCATGAATCTGGCCAGTAAGTCCGGCCGCGAGGCACGCGGATGGGAACGGTAAAGGCCGCGCGCCGGTCGCTGGTGCTGGGGACACGCGGAAGCCGGCTGGCGATCTGGCAGGCCGAGTGGGTGCAGGCGCGGCTTCGCGAAATTGCTCCGGAGGTCAGGGTCACGCTGCAGCGGATCAAGACGTCCGGCGACAAGATTCTGGATGTGCCGCTGGCGAAGATCGGCGGGAAGGGACTCTTCGTCAAGGAAATCGAGGAGGCCTTGCTGCAAGGCACGATCGATCTGGCCGTTCACAGCATGAAGGACGTGCCGACGGCCTTGCCTGACGGGTTGGAGATTCTCTGTGTGCCGGAACGGGAGGACCCGCGCGATGCGTTGATCAGCCGGGATGCGAAGCCGTTGGATGGGCTGCCGCAGGGCGCCCGGGTCGGCACCAGCAGTTTGCGCCGGCAGGCGCAGTTGCTGCATCACAGACCGGACCTGAAGATCGGGATGCTGCGAGGCAATCTTGATACGCGGCTCAGGAAGTTGCGGGGCGGTGAATTTGATGCCATCGTGCTGGCGGCGGCCGGCCTCAAGCGGATGGGATGGGCGGAGCAGATCACGGAGTACCTGCCGCCTGAGGTGAGCCTCCCGGCGATCGGGCAGGGCGCACTGGGACTTGAAGGCCGCCGTGACGATGGGTTTGTGCGTGCAATTGTGTCGGCGCTGGAACATCCGTCGACACGAGAGGCCGTGACGGCCGAACGTGCGCTGCTGGATAAGCTAGAGGGGGGCTGCCAGGTGCCGATCGCCGCGCATGCCACGCTTTCCGGGAAACGGTTGCATCTGGACGGGTTGGTTGCGAGCGTGGACGGCCGGCGACTTGTCCGGGACAGCGTCGAGGGTTCTGCGACGGACGCGCGCGAGCTGGGCACGCGTCTGGCGGAGCAGTTGCTGCGTCAGGGCGGTGAGTCGATTCTGAACGAGATTTACGGGAGAACGTGAGGGTGGCGAAGAAAACCGGAATCGTGTATCTGGTCGGCGCCGGACCCGGCGATCCGAAACTGCTGACGCTCCGCGGCAAGGAGTGCCTGGAGCGGGCCGACGTGGTCCTGTACGATTACCTGGCCAATCCTCTCCTGCTGGATTTTGCGCCAGCCGCGGCGGAACGGATTTACGTGGGGCGGCGCGGGCGCGGGCAATATCAGGATCAGGGCGAAATCAACAAGCTGCTGATCGAAAAAGCCCGCGCAGGCGAGATTGTTGTGCGATTGAAAGGCGGGGATCCGTTTGTGTTCGGACGCGGGGGCGAGGAGGCCGAAGCCGTGGCGGGCGCGGGACTGCCGTTTGAAGTTGTGCCCGGCGTGACCTCGGCAGTGGCCGCGCCGGCCTATGCCGGCATTCCTGTTACGCACCGGACGCTGGCCTCCACGGTAACTTTTGTGACGGGCCACGAGGATCCGACCAAGGAAGCGGAGGCGCTGGAGTGGCCCCGGCTGGCAACGGCGCACGGCACGCTGGTGTTTCTCATGGGCGTCAAGAATCTGCCCGCGATCGTGGCAAATCTGCGTCGCGAAGGCAAACCGGCCGACACGCCTGCCGCCGTGATCCGGTGGGGCACCAAGTCGAGCCAGCGCACGGTGATCGGGACATTGGAGACGATCGCCGGCAAGGCGGCCGAGGCGCAGATTGAACCGCCGTCGATCGTCGTGGTCGGCGAGGTGGTGCGACTTCGGGAACAGTTGAACTGGTTTGAGGCGCGGCCGCTGTTCGGCAAGCGCGTGCTGGTGACCAGGGCCCGCGAACAGGCTGGCGAGTTGTCGAGCCTGCTGGCCGAGCGAGGCGCGGAACCGGTGGAATGCCCCACGATCCAGATCGTGCCGCCGGCGAATTGGACGGAATTGGACGGCGCGATCGCCGATCTTTCCCGGTACCAATGGCTAGTCTTTACCAGCGTGAACGGGGTGAAGCCGTTCATGGACCGCCTGCGGCGCAACGGGTTGGACGGACGGGCGGCGGCAGGCCTCCGGCTCTGTTGCATCGGCCCCCGCACGACCGAAGCCCTGGCCGCCTATGGGCTGCGCGCCGACGTGGTGCCGTCGGAATATCAGGCGGAGGGCTTGATCGAGGCGATGAAAGCCATCGGCGTCAAGGGGCAGCGTGTGTTGATTGCGCGCGCGGCGGTCGCGCGGGAAATTCTGCCGGAACAGTTGCGTGAACTCGGAGCGGATGTGCAGGTGGTGACCGCGTATCGCACGGTGGTGCCGGAGGTCGAGACCGAGCGCATGAAGGATCTCCTGCAGAAACAGGCGCTCCACGTGCTGACCTTCGCCAGTTCATCGACGGTGCGAAATTTCTCTAGGCTCTTCGACAGCAGGGAGGAGATGCGCCGCCTGACGGGTGGCGCCGTCGTCGCCTGCATTGGGCCGATCACGGCGAAGACGGCTGCGGAGGAGGGGCTCCCGGTGACGATCACGGCGGCAGAGAACACAATTCCCGCGCTGGTGGAGGCGATCGTCCAGTATTATTCGACGTGCCGCGAGGATGTGCCGGTTCGGTGCTGACGAGTCAGTGTCATTCACTTTCTGAACGGAGGAGATTCGTATGGTTCCGGTGAAATCATTCATGGTGCCCATTGAGAAGTTCATCACGGTGGATCGCGATGTGGACGCACGGACGGCGGCGGCGCTGATGCGGGACCGCAACATCGGCAGCCTGTTCGTGACGCGCAACAAGGAAATCATCGGCATTCTCACGGATACGGACATGGTCCGCCGCGTGGTGGCGGTGGGACTCGACGCCTCCAAGACCCCTGTCGAACAGCTGATGTCGGCGCCGATTTTGGGCATCGAAGAGGACAAGACGCTGCTGGATGCCAACGACATGATGGCGAAATCGCACTTGCGGCATCTAGGTGTCACGCGGAAGGGAAAATTGGTGGGAATGATTTCCGTGCGAGATCTGGTCGTGTTCCTGACCAACCTCCCAAGAAAGTAAGGCGCGCATGGCATTTCCACGGCACAGATTGAGACGGTTGCGGCAGAGCGAACCCCTGCGCCGGCTGGTCAGGGAAACACGGCTGGCCGTGGCCGATCTCATTTATCCGATGTTCGTGACGGTCGGGAAAGGTCGCCGGGACGAAATTGCCTCGCTGCCGGGACAGTACCGACTGTCTGTGGATTTGCTGATCAAGGAAGCGGCGGACGTGAAGATGCTCGGAATTCCGGCGGTCATCCTCTTTGGCGTGCCGGACAAGAAGGACGAGCGCGGCACGGGGGCCTACGATCCCAACGGGATCGTGCAACAAGCCGTCCGCGCGTTGAAAGACCAGGTGCCGGGCCTCATGGTCATCACGGACGTCTGCATTGACGAATACACGTCCCATGGACATTGCGGTCTGGTGAAGGACGGCCGCATTCTGAATGACGAAACGCTGGAATGCCTGCGGGCGATGGCGCGGACCCATGCTGAAGCCGGAGCCGACATGGTGGCGCCGTCCGATATGATGGACGGCCGCGTGCTGGTCATCCGGGACGAACTGGATCAGGCCGGCTTTGCGGAGCTGCCGATCATGGCCTATGCCGCCAAATTCGCCTCGTGTTTTTACGCGCCGTTCCGGGACGCGGCGAACTCATCTCCAAAATTCGGAGACCGGCAGTCGTATCAGATGGATCCGGCGAATGTCCGCGAGGCATTGCGGGAGATCCGGTCGGATATTCAGGAGGGTGCCGACATCGTCATGGTCAAGCCGGCGTTGCCGTATCTCGACATCATTGCCGCAGCCCGCGCCAAAACAACGGTGCCGATTGCGGCGTACCAGGTCAGCGGGGAGTACAGCATGATCAAGGCGGCCGCGCGTGCCGGCTGGCTGGATGAATCCCGCGCGATGATGGAATCGTTGCTGGCTATCAAGCGGGCGGGCGCCGACATGATTCTGACCTATTTTTCAAAAGACGCGGCTCGATTGCTGAATCACTGAATGAAGATCACGCGGGGCTTGGCCGCTCACCAGCGAGTTCCCCATCCGGTTCTCACCATCGGTAATTTCGACGGCCAGCATCTCGGCCACGGTGCATTGCTTCGCGATGTGGTCCAACGGGCGAACGAGGTCGGCGGGACACCGATGGTGCTGACGTTCGACCCCCACCCCGTGAAAGTGCTGGCGCCGCACGTGAATCTCCGTTTTCTGACAATGCCGGACGAGAAGCTGGCATATTTCAAGGACGCCGGGATTGCCGAGGTGCTGTTCCTGGAGTTTACGGCAGCCTTCGCTGCCTTGATGCCGGACCAGTTCATGCAGCAGGTGCTTCGTGATGGCGTCGATGTCAAAGATCTATTCGTCGGCGAACATTTTGCGTTCGGCAGGAGCCGGGCCGGGCGGATCGCCGATCTGATCCGGTTCGGCCGGGACGCGGGCTTCCAGGTGCATCCTGTTCAGCCATTGCGGGTGGATGGCGAGATTGTCAGCTCCACGCGCATCCGGCAGTTCATTCAAGGCGGCGACGTGCGCGGGGCCGCTCGGTATCTGGGGCGGCATTATGCGCTAGGCGGGGTCGTGGTGTCTGGGGAGCAGCGAGGCCAGACGCTGGGATGGCCGACTGCCAATCTCAAGTTGCTGCCGGATCGGGTGGTTCCGTCGGACGGTGTCTACGCGACAAAAGCCATGTGGGGGATGCGTACGTTCGAGTCGGTTTCGTACATCGGGACGCGGCCGACGTTCAGGGCCGGGGAGCGGCTGCTCGAAGTATCGCTGCTTGATGCGCAGGAGAATCTGTATGGCCAGACGATCCGGGTGGAGTTTGTCGAACGGGTGCGGGCGGACCAGACGTTTCACAGCGCGGAAGAACTGGCCGCATGCATTGAACGCGACGTCCGGAAGGCGCGGCAGGCTCTGAAGGCTGAGTCTCAGCCTGTGCCCGGTGTGTGAGCACGACATGGCACTGGTGTCTCAATTAGAGCGCGCAGCCATCCGACACAAGCTTGAGCGGCACGTGGCGGCTTCGGCCCGGAGCCGTCAGCTCTTTTCAGATGGCGATCATTTGCTGGTGGCTGTCTCTGGCGGGCCGGATTCAGTCGCGTTGTTGTCGGTGCTGGCTTCGCTTGCACTGCCTATGAAGTTGACGCTGTCCGCGCTCCATGTCAATTACGGCCTAAGGGGGGACGAGTCGGAAGAAGACGCACGATTTGTATCCCGTCTTTGCGCCGATCTGGACGTTCCGCTGATCTGTGAACGGGTTGATCTCTCCCGGACGTCAGCTCAGCACAAGGGGGCATCTCGGCAGGCCCGTGCCCGGGACGTGCGTTATGCCGCGTTGCGCCACACGGCAGCCGCAGTTGGCGCGAATAAAATTGCCCTTGGACACACGGCTGATGATCAGGCGGAGACGCTCATCATGTGGATGTTGCGTGGAGCGGGCGCTGCTGGGATGGCCGGCATTCGTCCTGTGCGGGATGCCGTGTATGTACGCCCGTTGCTCGATGTTAGCCGCGCTGCCGTGCTGTCCTTCCTGCGCGCAAAAGGCCAGGCGTTCCGCACAGACTCCAGCAACGCCAAGCCCGTGTATCTGCGTAACCGCATTCGTCATGAACTCATGCCGCTGCTCAAACAATTCAACCCTGCCATACTGGAAACTCTCACGCGCCAGGCAGCCATTTTACGTGATGAGGATCTTTGTCTCGAGCAATGGGTATCGAAGTGGATCCGTAGGTATGTTTTGCGGGGAGAGGACCTGTCATTGACGATCCCCTGCAAGGCCCTGCTGAAACTGCCGATCGCACTTCAGCGGCGGGTGGTTCGCCGAGTGGTGCAGTGGACGACGGGAAGTTTGCAGGGGCCTACCTTCGGAGCGGCGGAGGCTGTCTTGAAAAAAATTGTGAGAGCGGGTACCGGTTCGTCACTTGCGCTACGCGGGGCGAGGGTTGCCCGGGAATATGAACGGATCAGATTCTTTCCTGTTCATGGCATGGATAGGTGCACGGAAGAGGCGGATAAGCACGGGTGGGATCGTGCGGTTGAGGTTCACCTAGGCATTCCGTCTGTTGCGGTCTGGCCACCGACCGGGCAGGTTGTTAGTCTTACTTTTGCGGATGATCCTCCGACCGAGATGCCAGCAGGCCAGTGTGTAGCGAGGTTTGATGCAGACCGATTCACGCACCGATTGATGCTGCGATCTTGGAGGGCGGGTGATGTATTTCATCCTCACGGGATGGAAGGGCGACGGAAGAAGATTCAGGATTACTTTTCAGACATCAAGCTGCCTCGCGCGCGGCGGGCCGAAGTGCCGCTGCTGGTTGCGCCGGAGGGCATTCTCTGGGTCGCGGGGCATCGGGCAGACCATCGTTTTCGCGTGACGCCGTCCACGCGGCGCATCGTGACGGTGGAGATCGCGCCGGCTGGAACGGACAAGGAAGGCAAGGGCTGAGACATGGAGAAGATTTTTGGACGTCCGATCGTGACCCAGGATGACATGAAGCGCCGCATCGAGGAATTGGGACGGCAGATCGCCTCGGATTATGAAGGCAAGGACCTGATTCTCGTCGGGATTCTGAAGGGAGCCTTCGCGTTTTATGCCGATCTGGCCCGTGCCATCAGGGCGCCGCTGCGCGTGGATTTTCTGATCGTGACCAGTTATGGCGCCAAGGCGAAGACGTCGGGGAAGGTGAAAATGGTCACCGATCTGACGGAAGACATCAAGGGGCGGGACGTCTTGCTGGTGGAGGACATCGTGGATTCGGGCCTGACCGTCCAGTATTTGATCAAGACGCTGTCGAAGCGCAAGCCCAGATCCATCAAAGTCTGTGCGTTGTTGAGCAAGCCGGAGCGGAGGAAAATTTCAGTCAAGGTGGATTATGTGGGGTTCGAGATATCCAACAAATATGTCGTGGGCTACGGACTTGATTATCAGCAGCAGTACCGCAATCTGCCGTATCTGGCGGTGCTCGATAAAGTGGACGAGGAAGGGCGAAAAACGTAGGCGCAGTAATATTGTGCGTGTCCGGCACCCTGTGTTAGGATGACCCGATTGTCGTCCATAGGCGAGCCGGTAAGTGACGAGGAGGCGGGATGAATTCGCGGGTGAAGAATCTTCTTTTTTGGGTCGTCGTCGGGCTCTTCATGATTCTGCTGTTCAATCTGTTCAGCGTGACGCCCCACGTTCAGGAAGAAGAGGTAATCTTCAGCGAGTTCATGGCCAAGCTGGACAACGGCGAGGTCACGAAGGTCATCATCAAGGCCAATCACATCAGCGCCATCCTGAAAAACGAAACCCGGATCAAAACCTACCTGGCTGAGTATCCGGATCTGGTCAAGGTGCTGCGCGAACGGAACGTCCAGATCGAGGCCAAGCCGCCGGATGAGAGCCCCTGGTACATCACCTTTTTAGTGACGTGGGGGCCGTTCATCCTGTTTCTCGGCCTCTGGTTTTTCCTCATGCGCCAGATGCAGATTGGCGGAAACAAGGCGCTGTCGTTCGGCAAGAGCCGGGCCCGAATGCTGACTGAGGAGCGCAAGAAAGTGACATTCGCCGACGTGGCCGGCATCGATGAAGCCAAGGAAGAAGTCTACGAGATTATCGAGTTTTTGAAGGACCCCAGGAAGTTTCAGAAGCTGGGCGGCCGGATTCCCAAGGGCGTGCTGATCGTCGGCCCTCCCGGCACAGGCAAGACGTTGCTGGCCAAGGCCATTGCCGGCGAAGCGGGGGTGCCGTTTTTCAGCATCAGCGGATCGGATTTCGTCGAGATGTTCGTGGGCGTCGGCGCCTCGCGTGTCCGCGACCTGTTCGAGCAGGGCAAGAAGCATGCGCCATGCATTATTTTTATCGATGAGATCGACGCCGTGGGCCGTTTGCGAGGAGCCGGGCTTGGCGGCGGGCATGACGAACGCGAGCAGACGTTGAATCAGCTGCTCGTGGAAATGGACGGGTTCGATACGACGGAAGGCGTCATCCTGATCGCCGCGACCAACCGGCCGGACGTGCTGGACCCTGCGCTGCTGCGGCCGGGCCGCTTCGACCGGCAGATCGTCGTCAATCGTCCAGACATCAAGGGCCGGGCCGAGATCCTCAAGGTGCATACCAAGAAAGTGCCGGTGGCCGCGGATGTCGAGTTGGATAAAATCGCGCGCGGGACGCCCGGATTCTCCGGCGCGGATCTCGAAAATCTTGTGAATGAAGCGGCCCTGTGGGCAGCCCGGCAGAACAAGAAGGAAGTCGAGAGTGTGGACTTCGAAATGGCGAAGGACAAGGTGCTCATGGGCGCGGAGCGCAAGAGCATGGTCCTGACCGATGAAGAGAAGCGCGTGACGGCGTTCCACGAGGCGGGGCATGCCCTGATGGCCAAGCTGCTGCCTGGAACGGATCCGGTGCACAAGGTCACGATCATTCCACGCGGCCGCGCGCTGGGCGTGACAATGCAGTTGCCCACCGACGACCGGCACAATTACTCCAAGGACTTTCTCTACAATACCTTGGCGATTCTCATGGGCGGCCGGGTCGCCGAAGAGCTGATCTTCAAAAACATCACGACCGGCGCTGGGAATGACCTCGAGCGGGCGACCGACCTCGCGAGAAAAATGGTCTGCGAGTGGGGGATGAGCGAAAGGCTTGGCCCGCTGACGTTTGGGAAGAAAAACGAAGAAATTTTTCTGGGCCGGGAGATTGCCACCCATCGCGATTTCAGCGAGCAGGTCGCCGAGCAGATCGACGGTGAAGTCAAGCGGCTGGTCACGGAAAATTACGACCGGACCAAGCGGCTGCTGACCGAGCACATGCATATTCTGAAAGCCCTGGCCGAAGCGTTGCTGGAAAAGGAAGTGCTCGACGCTCCGGAAATCGACAAAATCGTGCAACAGGGGCTGCCCCAGCCCACGCCCGCCTGACGCGCCCCGGTCCGTCACGATGCGTTCGTGCAATCGCGACGGATGCGGGCACTCGTTTATCTCGCTGAGTGTGATGCCGCCATTGCAAGACCAGTCCAGCCCCATTCTGTTGATGCGCGGCTGTCGCCTTGCGCTCGACCGTCCGATGGTCATGGGTGTGCTCAATGTCACACCGGATTCGTTTTCGGATGGCGGGCGGTATTTCGATCCCGGCGCGGCGGTCAAGCACGCGCTGGAGATGGCCGAGGAAGGAGCCGATTTTATCGACATCGGCGCCGAGTCCTCCCGTCCCGGCGCGAAGCCGGTGCCTGAAGAGGAGGAGCTCAGCCGGCTGGTTCCCGTCGTGCGGGAGGTCTGCCGGCAAGTGTCAATTCCCGTGTCGGTGGATACCACCAAGGCAGTGGTGGCCAGAACCGCGATCGAATCCGGCGCCGCCGTTGTGAACGACATCAGTGCCTGCCAGGCCGATCCGGCGATGGCAGGTGTGGTGAGGGACACCGGCGCAGGACTCGTCCTGATGCACATGCGGGGGACGCCCCGCACCATGCAGCAGGCCCCGCACTATGGGTCTGTTGTCGAGGAGATACGTGATTTTTTGCATGCACGCATGCGGATGGCCGTGCAGGCGGGCATTGCGGCAGAACAGATCTTGCTTGACCCCGGCATCGGATTTGGGAAAAATCTCGAACACAATCTTGTCTTGCTGGACCGGCTCGATGCCTTGCAGCCATTGGGCCGGCCGGTTCTCGTCGGCGTGTCCAGAAAGGCGTTTATCGGCGAAGTGCTGGGTCGTCGGACTGACGATCGGCTCATGGGAACGGCCGCGGCGGTGGCGGCGGCGCTGCTTCGCGGGGCCACGGTGGTTCGTGTGCACGATGTCAGAGTCATGCAGGATGTCGTCAGGATGATTCATGCGATCAAAACTCACACGCCCAGATAAAGCGACGAAGGCGGCGAAAGCCAGGACGTTGTTCGGCACGGACGGGGTGCGGGGCGTTGCCAACCTCGAGCCGATGACCAGCGAGACGGCAATGAAACTGGGCCGGGCAGCCGCCTATTTATTCAAGCGCCGGGCCGGCCGGCACCAGATCGTCATCGGCAAAGACACCCGTCTGTCCGGATACATGCTGGAATCAGCGCTGACGTCCGGCATCTGCTCCATGGGAGTGGATGTCTACTTGATCGGGCCCATGCCTACGCCGGGCGTTGCGTTTCTGACCCGCAGCCTTCGGGCGGATGCCGGCGTCATGCTTTCCGCATCGCACAATCCCTATCAGGACAACGGCATCAAGTTCTTTTCCAGCGACGGGCTCAAGCTGCCGGACGAGTTTGAGGCCAGAATGGAATCGCTGATCACATCGAACGAAATCGAACATCACCGGCCGACCGCCGACGCAGTGGGAAAAGCCTATCGTATCGACGATGCCGAGGGGCGGTACATTGAGTTCGTGAAACGCTCGATTCCGCGCGATCTCGATTTTCAGGATTTGAAAGTCGTCGTCGACTGCGCGCACGGGGCGGCCTACAAGGTGTCGCCGAAAGTTCTGCGGGAGTTGGGCGCGAC
Organism: Nitrospiraceae bacterium; assembly: GCA_035632555.1. Taxonomy (GTDB): domain Bacteria; phylum Nitrospirota; class Nitrospiria; order Nitrospirales; family Nitrospiraceae; genus 2-02-FULL-62-14. Next base: position 12,234 of record DASQGO010000069.1, read on the forward strand.
GGTTTGGGTGATCGGGGACAAACCGGACGGGACGAATATCAATGCGGGCTGTGGAGCCGTGTATCCCGCACGATTGCAAGGGGCGGTGCGGGAATACAAGGCTGATATCGGCATCGCGCACGACGGAGATGCGGACCGGGCAATCTTTGCCGATGAACGCGGGCAACTGGTCGATGGCGACCATGCCATGGCTGCACTCGCGCTGGACATGCACGCCCGCGGTGAGCTGAAGAAAAATACCGTGGTGGGGACCGTGATGAGCAATTTCGGACTCGAGCGGGCGCTGGCGAAAGCCGGCATCAAGCTGGTTCGCACGGCGGTCGGCGACCGGTATCTGCTGGAGGCCATGATGGCCGGCGGGTACAACTTCGGCGGCGAGCAATCGGGGCATCTGATTTTCCTCGACCATAATACGACGGGGGACGGCTTGATCTCCGGACTGCAAGTGTTGTCGCTCATGAAGCGGTCCGGTCGGGCCTTGTCGGATTTGGTCAAGGTGATGGCGCCGGTTCCGCAGGTGCTGGTGAACGTCACGGTGAAAACCAAGCCGGATTTGGACGAGGTGCCTGGTTTTCGGCAGGCTCTCCGCACAAGCGAGGCAAAGCTGAACGGTCGCGGGAGAGTCTTGGTCCGCTATTCAGGCACGGAGTCGCTCCTTCGTGTGATGGTCGAGGGGGAAGGCGAGGCGCTCATCCGCTCGGTCGCTGAAGAGCTGGCAGGTGTCGTTCGCGCGCGTTTGGGGTAACGGCGGTTGTTTCTTCTTTTCACCGGCGCCGTCCTGCTCGGCGTGGTGTGTGGCTCCTACCTAGTCTATCTTACTCTGCTTGTTCTCTTCTGTCTGATCCTTGTCGCAGCCAGCCTGACGATCGGTGAGCGGCAGGGGCTGCTGACGGTCAGCGCAGGCGCTATTTTATATGGGGCGTTGCTGGGCGGCGTGCTGCTGTGGACGACATCGGCGTGGGAGAAGTTTGAATCTCCACTGGCTGCTCTTGACGGACAGGGACCGGTGTCGATCAGGGGAACGGTCGCCGAGCCGCTAACGCACGCGCCGAATCGCGAAGTCGTGACGCTCAGCGTGTCACAGATCGGAGAGGGGGAAAGCCGGCGCTTTCTTGGTGGCCGCCTGCGGTTGACGTGGCGAGAGCCGGACAGGACATTCCTGCCGGGCGACGAGGTCAGTTTCACGGCACGCGTGCACCCTCCATCCGGCACGAAGAATCCCGGAGGGTTCGACTACGGCGCCTATCTGGTTCGTCAGGGAATCGATGCGGTGGCGTCTGTGTCCGGTCCCGGCCGCGTGGTACTCGTTGCCGCTCCGTCCCGTCTTTCGCAGTGGACGCCCTGGAGAATCGTCGAGCAGTGGCGCGACCGTATCCGCCAGGCGGCGCTGGCGACATTGTCCAATCCGGCGCGAGGCATCTTTCTCGGCATCATCATCGGGGAGCAGGGCTATCTGGGGGATGAGGTCCGGGATGCCTTTATGGCCACCGGGACGGTGCACATCCTCTCGATTTCCAGCTCGCATCTCGGACTGGTTGCCTTGCTGGTGTTTATGTGTGTCAAAGGTGCCAGCCGTGTTCTGCCGGTCCTATGGCTGCTCGCCTTGTCGCGTGTGATCACGCCGACGCGCCTGGCTGCGGTCGCGACGATCGTGTTCGTGATCTTCTATACGTTGCTGGCGGGGGCGGAAGTGGCGACGATCCGTTCGCTGGTGATGATCGTAATCGTCATGTTGGCGGTGTGGCTGGGGCGGATGCATGACCTGCTCCGAGCCGTGGCATGCGCCGCACTGTTGCTGATCGTGCAGAATCCGCGAGCGATCTACGATATTTCCTTTCAACTCTCGTTCATGGCGGTGGTTGCGATTGCCCTGGTCATCGGCGCGCGCACGCGTGACGCGCCCGGCGGCCTGCCGCCTCAGCGCACGTCCGTCTGGGAAACGGTTGGAACGTGGGCGCGGGACTATCTGTGGTTGACCGGCAGCGTCACGCTCGCGACCGTGCCTCTCGTTGCCTATCACTTCAAGCAGATCGCGTGGCTGGGCGTGGTCGTCAATGCGGTGGTCGTGCCCCTTGCGGGGTTTGTCCTGGTTCCATTGGGTCTGGGTTCGGCGATCTGGCTGCTGGCCACCGGGCAGGACTCGCTTCCCGCCGCGTCGCTGAATCAGGCCGCGGCTGAGTTCATGTCGAATCTTATCGCGTTGTGCGCAACAACGGTGCCTGGCGCCGAGTGGCACGTGGCATCTCCGGCGGTCATGGCGATGGCGGCGTTCTATCTGATGCTCATTGTCGCGATCTGGCCGGCGGCTGAGGGACGCAGTGTGTGGTGGCGGCGAAGCTGTCTCGTCGCCGCGGCGCTTGTGCTCGGATGGTGGGGATGGTCGCCGCGTGAATCGCCGGGCAGCGATGCCGTCCGCGTGACATTTCTGGATGTGGGGCAGGGCGATGCCTGCGTACTCGAATTGCCGGGCGGCCAAACGGTACTTATTGACGCTGGCGCGCATTACGACTCGCTCGACATGGGACGCGCAGTCGTGGGGCCCTACCTGTGGGAACGGGGCATTGTCCGGCTCAATCATGTCATTGCCACGCATCCGCAGTTGGACCATGTCGGAGGACTCGCGTGGGTGATACGTTCATTTGAAGTCGGCCGATATTGGAGCAACGGGGTGGCGCGGGCGGAGCCGTTCTATCGGCAAGTGCACGATACGTTGCGTACGCGGGGGCTTCGTGAAGAGCGGGCAGAGGAAGGACGAGTCATCATCGAGTCCGGTCCGTGCCGATTGGATGTGCTGAATCCGCCGGCCGGAGCCGGCAGTTCGCTGCAGGATGGCGGCGCCGGGGAAACAATGAGTGGGAGCGCTCTGAACAATTTGTCGATTGTGACCCGGCTGGCATGCGGGACGCAGACGTTTTTGCTGACAGCCGATGCTGAATCCGGTGCGCTGGCAAGACTGCATCGTCGCGGGCTGCTTTCGAGAGGCACGATTCTCAAGGTGCCTCATCACGGCGCGGCGAGTTCATTGTATCGTCTGTGGATCGAGCAGGCAGGGGCGAAAGCGGCTGTAGTTTCTGTTGGACGGCATAATGCCTATGGCCATCTGGCCCCGGCCGTTCTCGCTGCGTATCAGAATGCAGGCATTCATGTGTTCCGTACGGATCGTCATGGTGCTGTGTGGATCACAACTCGATTATCCCGTCCCGAACTGCGCATTGACACCGCACGAGATGCCATGCTCACCGCTATTCCGTTCAACGCGGTTCTAGGGTTGGAGGAGTATAAAAATATTTGGCGGCTCCTGAAATGAAAGGCCATCTGGCCCGGTAGTCTAAACGTCTTGACAAAACAATGAGTTGTGGGTATCGTACAAAAGATTTTTATATGGTAAGCCTTCCACTGAACTGGCCGGGTGCGGAGGGTTGAGCGTGCCCAACCAGTGCGTGTATTTCTCGCATCCACAAAACCGCAACTATTTCTACATAGCGATATGAAGATGGGGGATGCGCGCACGTAGCCATGGTACGCATGAACGACATGATTCGCGAGCCGGGCAATAATCCCGGCGGCCAGGAGCCGGTTTCATTTCGATCGCTGACAACGACTGCGCCTCCCGTGCCGTTACCCTACTCTGGGCCGGACTGGTATCGCATGGCCGAAGAGGCGTTGGGGCGGCTGGCGTCGTCCGGCCAGCAGGTGAATCCGTTCCAATTGGAAGGCTTGGCGCGCGTCGCGATGATGGAGGAGTTTACCAAGATCGCGACGGGGTTTGTCGATGCCCTCCAGCAGAGCGATCATTTTTTGGCGAAAGCCATAGTCGGGAAAAAGGGTTCCCTGGTCGTGTCCAACATGGTGAATGTGTCCGTGCTGGCCACGAAGCTGGGCATGGGGCTCGGGTATCAGCGTGAAGCTCTGATCGGCTTGGCCTTGGCCGGTCTGTTGCACGATGTCGGGATGTTCCAGTTGCCCGAATCGTTGCTGTTGAATCCCGGCAAGCTGAGTGAAGAAGATCGGGCGCGGATTCGGCAGCATCCGGAGATCGGATTCCAAATGTTGAGCAAGCTGGGCGCTCAATATGCCTGGCTTGCGCAGGTCGCCTGGCAGGAGCATGAACGGTGGAACGGGCAGGGCTATCCCCGCGGGCTCAAGGGCGAGCAAATCCATGAGTATGCCCGCATCATCGGGCTGGTCGACATCTTCGACGCCCTCATGAACCCGCGTCCGTACCGGAATCGGCTGCTGCCACACGAAGCGATACGGGAGTTGCTCGTTGCGGAAAAAACGGCATTCCCCAACCAAATCATTAAAGCGCTGATTCAGCAATTCTCGCTGTTTCCGCTCGGCACGACGGTGCAGTTGAATACCGGCGAGGTCGGCGTCGTTACGCAATTGAATCCGCGGTACCCGCTGCGTCCCGTTGTATCCGTCAATCAGGGTGCCAGCGGACCTCTTGCCGGCACGACCAAATCCGTGGATTTAAGTGCTACGACGCTTGTACACATCGTGGAAGTCGTCGGATCGGAAACGGGCGGGTAGGTCAAGGACCCCGAGATGATACGAAATCCTCTGACACGGGCGCTGTGCATGCTACTCTCAGGATTTCTGATCCTCGGTCCTCTGGGCTGCCGGAATCCCACGCAATCGTCCTTACCGCCGTCAGCCATCGCTCCGCCTGGCGTGGCACTGCCCCCTCTTCCCAAGGGTGATCTCTATGCGGACGAGACGGTCGTCAGCGCCGATGCAGTTGTTGAACCTGGTGACACGCTGGATATCGTCATTCGACGTGGAGCAGGCGAAGAGAAGTTTTCCAATGTG
>DASQGO010000070.1:0-12187 GCA_035632555.1 Nitrospiraceae bacterium
GAGGGAACAGCGCTATGCCGTACGGGCTGTGTCGAGGAGAAGGCCGGCGAGCGTCCGCAGGCGGGTGAAATACTCACCGGTTTCCTCCGGCACGTCGGGCAGCAGCGTGTCGAGATCGTCGAGACAGTGCCCCAGCATCGCGAGGCGCGGACCATCCAGACTCCGTTCGTCAAAATAGTAGGTGGCGCACCCGCTGATGACCGTATCCAGCGTCATCAGTTCCCCTTCGCTGGAACTGGAGAATTTCGGCCAGGCGGCCGCGCGATGCTGGTCCCAGAGAGTCCGAAGATCCATTTATCTGCCCATTCGTATCGCATCGATCGCCAGCAGCGTGGCCAGCGCGACGGTAACGGCCCCGGCCAGTCGCTGCAGCCATAGGGGTCTGGCGCACCACCAAGCCACGAGCCGGCTGCGATGGTACGTCGAGAGACCGAGCAACGTCAGCGCTTTGGCCGTTGCGAGGCTTCCGACCGTGATCCAAAACCAGGAGCGCTGTTCCACGGACGAGCCAAGCACGACCAGCACCCCGGCCAGCGCGGCTCCCTGCAACAGGAGAAATCGTGAAAACGGATCGGCCAGATTCCGCTGCATGTATCCGCCCAGCCATGCCGGCGCCACGACCATCGCAATTCCAGCGACCAACCAGACCAGACTGACGAAACCCAGGACCAGCATCGTCTGCATCGGTCACCGGCTGCCGATCCAGCCGAGGGCATGCAGCAGAAGCACCGCCAAGGCGCAGAGACCTAGCCCCCAGAACCGGTAGTCCACATCTTCACGCTGCAGACACCAATCGAGGAGCCTGTGCCGCCAGGGTTCAGGCCCCAACGCCAGAAACAGTCCTTTGGTCACCATCCAGAGCGGCTGGTAGCGGATCCCTTCCGTGCCCAACAGAAGCACGACGCCCAGGCAGGCTGCGGCGCCCTCCCACCGGAGCAGCGCCGGTGCCAGAGCCACGGCTTCCCGGACGCGTGCCATCACGTGGCGGGGCGCCACGAGAAGCGCCATGCCGTCGGCCATCCAGACCCCTGCAATCGCCGCGAGTACGTAGGTGACCATCTTAAGGATACAGCCCGCGCGACAGATGAGCCTGGGCAACCTGATTGATGCCGTTCATCAGCGCGGCCATCCGCATTGTAGCTTTCTGCCTCGTGGAGAAATCCAGCGTCCGGTGAAAGGCCGATGTGATGATCTCCTGCAACCGGTCGCGGATGTCCTGTTCTTTCCAGAAAAACCGCTGCACGTCCTGCACCCATTCGAAATAGGACACGATCACGCCGCCCGAGTTGGCAAGGATATCGGGGATGATGAAGATCCCCTTGTCCACAAGGATTTCGTCGGCTTCCAAGGTCGTCGGGCCATTCGCGCCTTCCGCAAGAATCTTGCACCGGACCTTCGCCGCGTTTTTCTCCGTAATTTGTTCTGACAGGGCAGCCGGTACGAGCACCGTACAATCCAGCTGCAAGAGATCGTCGTTGGTCATCCGGTCACCGAACTTGGTCTCATAGAGCGGCCGGCCTTTCTCTTTCGACGCGACGAGGAGTTTTGGAATATCCAAGCCGCTTTTGTTGTAGAGACCGCCGGCGACATCGCTCACAGCCACCACTTTGGCCCCAGCCTCGTGCATGATGCGTGCGGTGTGCGATCCGACGTTGCCGAATCCCTGAATCGCCACCGTGGCCTTCTTCGGATCCAAGCGAAGATGCTTCATCGCCTCGAGGGTCACGTAGACCACGCCGCGCCCCGTCGCTTCCTCGCGGCCCAGACTCCCGCCGATGGAGAGCGGCTTGCCGGTCACCACGCCCGGCGAGGCGAAACCGACCTGCATGCTGTAGGTATCCATGATCCAGGCCATGACGTGGGCATCGGTGCCCACGTCGGGAGCCGGCACGTCCTTGTCCGGACCGATGAACGGAAAAATCTCCGCTGCATAGCGCCGCGTCAACCGCTGCAGTTCACCGCGCGACAGTCTTTTCGGATCCACCCGCACGCCGCCCTTGGCGCCTCCGTACGGCAGACCGGCCAGCGCGCATTTCCACGTCATCCACATGGCGAGCGCCGCGACTTCACCCAGGTTCACGTCGGGATGGTAGCGAATGCCGCCCTTCGATGGTCCGCGCGAGGAATCATGAATCACCCGGTAGCCGGTGAACATCTCGACACGGCCGTCGTCCATCCGGACGGGAACGCTGACGATAAGCGACCGGTCCGGAAGTTTCAGTCTCTGCCGGAGGTTGGGATCGAGCTGCATCAGCTCCGCGGCGCGATCGAACTGCGCGACAGCGAGACGGAAGGTATGATTGTCCATTTCGTGCGGGATGGCGGGTATTGTCGTCATGGCTCCATCCATTCGAGTCCGAACACACCGGAAAATTGTTCCGCCACGCAACGATGGACCTCGGTCAGATCCACGGGATGCGTCAGCACCTCCGCCATGGAGGTCACAGGGCAGGCAGGAATGCCGCAGGGAACAATCAGCGAAAACGGCGCTAGGTCCATCATGACGTTCAGCGCAAACCCGTGCATCGTTACACCACGCTCGATCCGCGTGCCGATCGCCGCAATTTTGCTCGGCTGCCCGTCGCCGACCCAGACGCCGGGCGATTTTTCCAAGCGTCGGCCGACAATGTTCCATTGTCCCAGCGCGCGGATGATGACCTCCTCCAGCATCCGCACGTAGGCCTTGGGGCCCTCGCAATACCGGTTCAGTTTGAGGATCGGGTATCCGACGAGCTGGCCGGGCCCATGGTAGGTTACCGACCCACCCCGTTCGACGCGAATGACCGGAATGCCGGCCATGTGCGAGGCCTCGATGTCGCCGCCCCAATGTTCCGCGCGGGCCGTCCGTCCGATCGTAAACACCGGTTCGTGTTCGAGTAGGAGCAGCGTGTCAGGCTTTCGGCCGGCAATCCGATCTTCGACGAGCTGGCGTTGAAGCGCCCGTGCCACATCATATTCGAGACGCCCATAGTGGACCATTTCGGCGACTATGAGGGGCAAGTCTGCGCATGACCGAGCGGGGTTCATATCCTCGTCCGTCGCCAACCACGTCATCGGTTCACCGGCGGCGCCGCCGGCCTGGGCAATGTGACCGAAAAGGGTCCTTTTTTTCCAAAGACAGTCAACTTCGCCGGAGCCTTGTCACTCGGGCTGAGGTAGGCATGCCAGAAGTCCCCCATATTGTAGACCTCGACGTTGTCCACGGCGGTGATCACGTCGCCACTCTGCATGCCGAGCCGTCCCAGATGCTTGGCCGGATCGAGCTGGGCAGCCAGTACGCCGCGATCGATTTCCAGATTGAAACTGGCCACCACGCTCGGCGTCACGGTCACCGGCACAAATCCGACATCCGGGCGCAAGATCGTCCCCCGCTCAAGCATGGCCTGAATATAGGGTGCGGCCGCGTCAATGGAAATGGCGTAGCTGATGGCCTGCGCGGACGGCGCCACCGCCGTGTTGATTCCGACCACGCGGCCCGACAGATCCACCAATGGCCCGCCGCTGTTCCCCGGATTGATCGCCGCGTCCGTCTGAATAAGGTCGTAAAGGGTTTCGCCGTTGGGAGCGAGAATCGACCGATCTGCCGCACTGACCACGCCGACCGTCACGGTGGAGCCGCCTTTGAGCGCAAAGGGATTGCCGATGGCCACCACGGTGTCGCCGGTTTGGAGCGAGGAGGACTGTCCCAGCGGCGCAGCCACGAGATCGGTGGCCGAAATTTTTACGAGCGCCAGATCAAGCAGAAAATCCCGCGCCACGACGCGTCCCGGCGTCAACCGGCCGGTCGGCAAGCCGACAACCAAGCTCTTGACGCCTTCGACAAGATGATTGTTCGTGAGGATGTAGCCCTTGTCATCGATGATAAACCCGGAACCGGACCCTGCAGGGGAGGCATGCTGGGAAGGACCTGGAGGCACCCCGCGCGTGAGGACCGTCACCACGGATGGCCGGATGGCCGCTACCACCGCGGATACGGACAGGTCTTTCGGTTTGGACGGCTGGGCGCTGTTCTGGGCGCGCGCGCCGGACACTGGAAGAGCAACAAGCCATGCGCAGATCACGGCCCCGACCACGAACGCCGTTTGCCGACCATCCCGCGCCATCTGGCTCTCCCTTCAGCAGACCGGCGCGCATTCTCTCACAAATCCGATGATGGAGGAAGTGACTTCAACCCTCCAAACAAAACGGGCGAGGCCGAAGCCTCGCCCGCTTGCATCGCGCATGCGATCCGCTTACTTGATGGACACGAACATTTGCCGGATCTCCGGCGTCTTGAGTTTCTTGAGCGCTTTGGCTTCGATCTGCCGGATCCGCTCGCGCGTCACCGACAACTGCTGGCCGACCTGCTCCAGCGTGAACGGCTCATCCTGTCCGATCCCGAACCGCATCCGGATGACGAGCTGCTCGCGCGGCGTCAGGGTGGACAGGATCCGGTCCATCTCGCGCGTCTGCTCGATCCGGTTGATGTGCGCATCCGGCGGCAACGCCTGGCCGTCCGCAATCAGATCGCCCAACTGGGTGTCGCCATCGCCGACCGGATTGTCCAGCGAGACGGGTTCCTGGAACGGCTGCATCGTTTCCTGGATCTTCTCTGGACGCAGACGAAGCGCCGCGCTGAGCTCCCCAATCTTCGGCTCGCGACCAAGCCGCTGAACAAGCCGGCGCGACGTGCGGAGGATCCTGTTCGACGCCTCGGTCAGATGCACGGGGAGCCGAATGGTCCGCGATTGGTCGGCCAGTGCGCGTGTGATGCCCTGGCGAATCCACCAGGTCGCGTAGGTGCTGAACTTGAACCCTTTACGATACTGGAATCGTTCGGTGGCTTTCATCAGTCCGATGTTGCCTTCCTGCACCAGATCCAGCAGGCCCAATCCGCGGCCGTTGTAATGCTTGGCGATATCCACGACCAACCGCAGGTTGTAGCGCACCATCTCGTCCTTGGCGCGCTCGAATTCCACGCGCGCCTCTCGGATCAGCCGCCGGCAGCGGCTCAACTGCTTCACCCGCTGGGCCGCGACCTTGCCTGGTCCGCGAGCCTCCTGCAGCACCGCGAGCAGCGCCTCGTCCGCCTTCTCAAGGGCGGTCGCTGAAAGGCCGCTCAGCCCGCGCACCTGATGCAGTTCGTGCATCGCATCCCGGAGCTTGTCCGTCTTGCGCATGCGCGCAGCGAGTGCGGCTACTTCTCGAAGGACGGCACGAATGGCGTGATCACTCTTATCGATCCGTTTGGCAAGCGTGACTTCCTGCTCACGATTCAACAGCGGCCGTTCGCCGAACGAACGAAAGTAAATGGATTCCAACTCGAAGGGCCCGGCCGACCCCCGGTCGGCGGGCGTGGCTTTTCCCTTTACCTTCTCTTCCGGCGCTTCGTCCTTGTCAGCCGACGCGCCTTCACCGCGCTCGATGCGTTCGAGCACATCTCCCGCTTCGGGATCGTCTTCTTCCACGGCCAGTCCTGCAGCCGCTTCTGTCTCTACTGGGCATTCTTTTTTCATGGCGAACCCTCCGGCCTTGGAATCCTCTCGCCTTCTTCCGATCCTTTGTTCCCTTTATAGTTCATTAGAGCCTCAAGTAATCCAAAAGATTCGTCTTCTTCAGATCAATGATAAATGTCTGTATTTACAATGGCTTGTATTTCTTGCGACCGAAATTACTACCCCAAAGACTGTGTAATAAAACTCATGACAGATGTATGGAAGAGGGGATAAGACCGGGGGGCTAAAAATCAAGGGCGGGCGGATAAAAATTTCCACTCAACCCATTGACCGAGAAAGAGATTTCTGGACAGGACGGTGCTATTCCTTTTTCTCAAACGACTTCATGAGTGCCGAAAGCACATCGATGGGGACGGGAAAAATCGTCGTCGAATTTTTTTCCGCCGCGATTTCAACCAGAGTTTGAAGGTATCTGAGTTGGAGCGCCGCCGGATGCTGGGCAATCACACCGGCCGCGTCCGCAAGCTTCTGCGCCGCCTGAAATTCACCTTCTGCGTGAATGACCTTGGCGCGCCGTTCGCGCTCCGCTTCCGCCTGCTTGGCAATCGCCCGCTGCATTTCCTGCGGCAGGTCCACGTTCTTGACTTCCACCGCCGTGACTTTGACGCCCCACGGCTCCGTCTGTTGATCGATGATGCGTTGCAGCTCGATGTTGATCTCTTCCCGTTTAGAGAGCAGGTCGTCGAGCTGGCTCTGGCCCAGCACGCTGCGCAACGTCGTCTGTGCGATCTGCGACGTGGAATAGAGGTAGTCCTGCACTGCAAGAACGGCGCGTTGCGGATCCACCACGCGCAGGAAGATGACCGCGTTCACCTTCACCGAAACGTTGTCGCGGGTAATGACGTCCTGCGACGGTACTTCCATCGTGACAGTCTGAAGATTGACCCGGATCAACCGCTGAACGATGGGCAGCACCAAAACCAATCCGGGCCCCTTGACCGTCTGGAACTTGCCTAGGAAAAACACCACGCCGCGTTCGTATTCCATCAGGATCTTGATGCTGTTGTAGATGATGGCGGCGATCAGAATGACGGGAATCAGGAACTGCATGGCGGTCTCCTTCGTCTTTCTTATTTGTGGCGTGGAGCGACCTTGAGCGTCAGGCCCTCAACGGACCGGACCTCCGCTTCGTCGCCCTGCTTGATCGGCTGCTCGCTGACGGCTTCCCAGAGTTCTCCGTGCAAAGAGACCTGCCCGTGCGGCGCCACGTCGGTTTTGGCCCTCACGATCTCGCCGACCATGCTTTCCGTGCCGGTAACCGGCACACGCCGCCGGGCCTTCATCGCCAGCCAGGCCATGCCGAACATGATGGCCGCGGCCGTGATGACCGTCGGCAGCAGGAACGAGAGCGAGACCTGCATGAACGGCGCGTCGGTTTTCACGAGCAGGAGACCGCCCAGCGTCATGGCAACAATCCCGCCGAGCGTCAGCAAGCCGTAACTGGTGACTTTTATTTCGAGCACGAAAAATATGATCCCCAGCAGGATCAGCAGCACGCCGGCATAGTTGATGGGCAGCGATTGCAATGAATAAAAGGCAAGGATCAGGCTGATCGCGCCGACGATGCCCGGTAAAATTGCTCCGGGATTGTACAACTCGGCCAGGATGCCGATCGTACCGATCGTCATCAGCAGCATGGCGATGTTGGGATCGCTCAGGGCCTTGAGCGCCTCCATTCGCCAGCCCATCGGAAACGTACGCACCTCGGCCCCTTTGGTTTGCAGCGCGACAGGTCCGCTCGCAAGCGCCGCCTTCCGACCGTCGAGTTTGGCCAGCAGCGCCGGGATATCCTCGGCAATCACGTCAATGATTTTCAGATCCAGCGCTTCTTTCTCCGTTGCCGACACGCTCTTGCGCACGGCATCTTCCGCCCATTTCACGTTACGGCCGCGCTGTTCGGCGATGGATTTGATATAGGCCACGGAGTCGTTCTCAACCTTCTCCTTCATCGTCTTGTCCATTTCGCCGCCGCCCATCGCCACCGGATGCGCCGCGCCGATGTTGGTCCCCGGCGCCATGGCTGCCACATGCGCCGCCATCGTGATGAAGACGCCCGCGGAAGCGGCGCGCCCGCCCGACGGCGAAACATACACGGCGACCGGCAGCGACGCGTTCGTCATATCCTTGATGATGAGCCGCATGGAGGTGTCCAGACCGCCCGGTGTGTCCAGCTTGATGACCAGTGCCTGCGCATGGGTGGATTCTGCAAAGGCCAGCGCATCATGCAGGTATTCCGCGGCGACCGGATTGATCACGCCTTCATAGGCCGCGACGACGACGTGCGCTCCCGCGCCCGACGCAGGGGGCAGCCACAGAGAGCCGGGGCTCAACAGCAACCCGATCAGCAGGCTGGCGATGAGGAACAGGCGATGGGGGAGACGGCGCATGGGCGACTCCTGGAAAGCGCGCTCGCCCGGATGATGGAACGACGCGGTCACACACTGCACGCGATCATACGGCCCGCCCGGAACGGAGTCAAGGAACGCCAAGCACGGGAAAATGCGCTGGTTGCAAAGCTTTCCATAGGACTCTAGAATGGCCGAATCATGTCGAATCTCAAGAATGGCGAGCGCATCCATTTTGTGGACAAGAAGGGGCGGCAGTATGCCCTGACGCTGAAGGCAGGGGAAACGTTTCAGTACAGCGGCCAGACCATCGCGCATGATGAGCTGATCGGCAAGGCCGACGGATCGCTGGTCACGCTCTCGCGCGGCAAACGCATGCTGGCGCTCCGGCCCACCTTGGGCGAATACGTCTTGAAAATGCCGCGCGGCGCCCAGGTGATCTATCCCAAGGACCTGGCGATGATCACGATTTGGGCCGACATCTATCCCGGCGCGCGAGTCTTCGAGTCGGGAACCGGCTCCGGCGCCCTGACGATGGCATTGCTGCGCGCGGTCGGTGAGCGGGGCTCGGTCGTCAGCTACGAGGCCCGCGAGGATTTCGCCCGCACGGCCATGACGAACATCGAACGATATTTGGGTCCGGTGGCCAATCTGACCGTGCGTAAACGCGACACCTACGACGGCATTGATCCCGCCGATGCGCCGTTCGACCGCGTCGTGCTGGATTTGCCGGAGCCCTGGCGCGTCGTGCCGCATGCCGTGAACGCCTTGCGGTCCGGCGGGTTGTATCTGAGTTACGTGCCGACGGTTCCGCAAATCATGCAGACCGTCGAGGCCCTGGAACGCGCCGCCGTTTTCGGCCTGATTCAAACTTTTGAAACCCTGTTGCGCACCTGGAACATCCAGGGCCGGAGCGTGCGGCCCGACCACCGGATGGTGGCGCACTCCGGTTTCATCACTGTCGCACGCAAAGTCGAGGCGGGCCTGTGGACCGCCGGTCAAGCGGCAGCGCCGGCGACGGACGACGACGGGGACGAGAACGACGACGAGGGGCCCGGCACATGAAACGGCTCGCCGGCAAAGTGGCTCTGATCACCGGCGGCGGCACCGGCATCGGCGCCGCCTGCGCCAGAATATTTTCCCAGGAAGGCGCGGCCGTGGTGATCACCGGCCGCCGCAAGGATATGCTGGAGAAAGTCGTCCAGGAAATCGAACAGGCCCAGGGCCGCGCGCTAGCCGTGGCCGGGACGGTAACCGATGGAGCCCATGCACAGTCAGCAGTCGCCAAGGCAACGCGGACGTTCGGCAAACTCGACGTCCTAATCAACAATGCCGGCGCCCTCGCGTTCGGCAAAGCCCTGCACGAAACGGACGAGACCGCGTGGAACGATATGCTGGCGACGAATCTCACCGGCGTCTACAGGATGATCAGGGCCGCGGTTCCGGAGATGATCAAGGCCGGCAGCGGTTCCATCGTGAACGTCTCCTCCGTCGCGTCGCTGGTCGGCCTTCCCATGCTCGCGGCCTACAGCGCTTCGAAAGGCGGGATGGACGCCCTGATGCGCTGCGTGGCCATGGACTACGCGCAGCAGAATATCCGGTGCAACTCGGTCTGCCCCGGACTGGTGGATACGCCGATGGCATCCGGGCTGATCAATGACAAGGACGCGCTGGCCCAGATCCTGACCGCCTATCCCCTCGGCCGGCCCGGCACATCGGAGGAAGTCGCGAAGCTGATTCTGTATCTGGCATCGGACGAATCCTCGTGGGTGACGGGGAGTATCTTCCCCATCGACGGCGGCATGACAGCGCATTAACGGGCTGGATAGGGAGGGGATATGACGCACCGTTCTGTTCTCACTATTGCTCTCGTGATCTGTATCGCCGTCATGAACGCGTCGTTTGCGATCGCGCAACACGCCGTGGATTTTCCAGGCACGGTCCTGAAAGTCGACGACGCGGCCGGCAAGCTGACTGTGAAGAAGGACGGGACACGGTTTACGTTTATCGTGGACGGCCGGACGCAGTACGCCGGCGCGAAGGCGCTGAAAGACATCAAGGCAGGAGACGCCGTCACGGTGACCTATATCACGATGGGTAGCCAGTATGTGGCGCAGAAGATTGCGAAGAAATAAATAAATGGAAATCAACGCCCATACCCAACTCTGCGGCCTGCTCGGCAATCCGGTCGAGCATTCCCTCTCGCCCGCCATTCACAACGCCGCCTTCGAGAAGCTGGGATTGAATTTCGTCTACCTGGCCTTCAAGGTCGAAGACCTGCCAAGCGCCGTCAAGGGCCTCCGCGCGCTCGGCAACTTGCGCGGCTTCAGCGTGACCATCCCGCACAAGGTCGCGATCATTCCGCTGCTGGATGAAGTGGAGCCGACGGCGAAAAATATCGGCGCCGTCAACACGATCGTCATCGAGCACGGCCGGCTGATCGGCTCCAACACCGATGCCTCCGGCGCGTTGCGGGCGCTCACGGAAGCCGGGGCGGCGCTTCGCGGAGAGAACGTCGTGATGCTCGGATCGGGCGGGGCGGCGAGGGCCATCGCCTTCGCGCTTGCCGCCGGCACCGGCATCGCCAAGCTCACGCTACTTGGCATCGACGAGAAAGAGCGGACCGGGCTGGCGAAGGACCTCAAGGCCAAGACCTCGCTGCAGCTTGCGGATGGCACGATTACCGACGATGCCCTGCGGCGCGCGATCGAAGAATCGAAGGCGCTTCTCCACTGCACGCCGCTCGGCATGCACCCGAACGTCCACGAAAGCGGCGTGCCGGCATCCCTGCTCAAGCCGCACCTGACCGTGATGGACATCGTCTACAATCCGCTCGACACCAAACTGCTCGTGGACGCCAAGGCGGCCGGTTGCAGGACGGTCCGCGGGATCGAAATGTTCCTCAACCAGGCGGTCGGGCAGTTCGAGCTCTGGACGAAGCAAAAAGCGCCCGCCGACGTGATGCGGCGGGTTCTTGAATCCCACTTTTCATGAACATCGTCTTAATCGGTTACCGCGGCACCGGCAAAAGCAGCGTGGGCCAGTTGCTCGCCGAACGATCCGGCCGTGCGCTCGTCTCCACCGACACCGAGGTCATCCGTCGCGCCGGGCAGCCCATCCCGGAAATCGTCAAGCGGCACGGCTGGGACCATTTTCGAGATCGTGAGTCGGAAGTCTGCCGGGACCTGGCTGGAAAAGATCAACTGATCATCGATACTGGCGGCGGAGCCATTTTGCGGCCGGACAATATCACCCGCTTGAAATCCAACGGCGTGCTGTTCTGGCTCACCGCCGAGGTCCCGACCATCAGCCGGCGCATCGGCGACGATACGCAGCGACCATCCCTGACCGGAACCAAATCCTTCGTCGAGGAAATCGAGGAGGTTCTGCGCGAGCGCACGCCAAGATACAAGGCGGCGGCGGATCATACGATTGCGACCGATCAGAAGACTGTCGCCGAGATCGCCGACGCCATTCAGGCTCTTCTGCAGACTTCACCGTGTTGATCGGGGCAAGACTTTGTGCGCCCGTAGCTCAATGGATAGAGCATCGGACTTCGGATCCGAGGGTTGGGGGTTCAAGTCCCTCCGGGCGCGCCAGACAAAGCTTGCTAGTACCGTCGGCTCGTTATCGCTTTTTCGCAATGAATGCCGACGGATAAAACTATCAAGCGGATTTTCGCTTTTCTCTGATTGCACTTCGTGTGCGCCAACGGCGATTCACGGTTTTTAGCAATTGACGTCGAGGAATAAATCCCGCATTGTGTTTCCGCTCCATTCTTCCATCCTCTCACCCAGGAGGCTTCCATGAGAAGCAAGGCCGGAATCAAGGCATTGGCCGTCTCGTTCTTTTCACTGCTCGTCGCCGCCCCGTCCGTCTGGGCAGCTGAGTCTTCGCAGGAACTCGCCGCGCAATACGTTCTGGAGACGATCAAGGCGGTGCGGACGGTCTACAGCAAGCAGATCATCGAGCAGGTGAAAAAAGCTGGCGTGAAGCCCAGCGAGAAGTGGCAGGGCGACAATCACGCGGTAATGCTCAACGCGCAGTTCGTGAAAGCGATCGGGGCGGAGATCAAGGGGTTCGAATTGGGTCTGGTCGGCCTGCAGCCAATCTACAAGTCCAACACGCCCAAAACACCGGCAGAAACAGACGCATTAAAAAAACTGGCCGCGAATCCGGGACAACCGATTCTGACGTTTGCAGACGGCAATCAGGTTAAGGGCCTGGCGGCTGATTTTGCGGTCACGAAAGGCTGCGCCGATTGCCACAACGCACACCCGGACAGTCCCAAGAAAGACTGGAAACAGGGCGATCTGATGGGCGCGGTAATCGTGCGGTTCTACAAGT
>DASQGO010000071.1:0-4535 GCA_035632555.1 Nitrospiraceae bacterium
CCATGATCGGCTTCTCGTGGGCGGCGCGAGTCGTCACGGGGATTTCGGGCATAAAAAAACCTTCTCCCCGCTGCTGGGTGAGAAGGTCGGTTGCCGGACGACGGCGTGCTTCAGGCCGTGCATTGCGCTACTCCTTGCTCACCTCACAGGATGAGCGTTAAAGGCAGACGCATACTATCGTGCCAGGCAAAGACTGTCAAGAGCAGGATCGTTATCTCTTTACGACGTGGAATAGTGTCAGCCCCTGTTTGAGCCGTGCCTTAGGCAGGACGGTCCGGTGCATTTGGAAAGTCGGCATGGATTCGACCGGTTCCACACTCAGTATTTGTAACTGCGGCTGTATTTTGAACATGGAACGAAGCGACGCCGGTCCGACGATGAAGGCCAGTCCTCCCTGCCCGATCGCACCAGCGAGCAGGCGGATAGCTTCATGCTGTGCGATGGTGTCGGTGAAGATCGCAAAGGGAAGCCAGACGAAAAGCAGGTCATAGGATTTTCGATAGGCATCCTGCGAAGCGGGAGACGGTATGAATGAGACGCGCTTGGCAAAGTCAAAGCGCTGGGATCGGGCCAGTTCGCTCCAGAGATTCTGTGCTTGCTTCTGGGCATGGGCCGGCCGTGCATAGAGAACCGCATAGTGCCTGGGTTTGTCCAGGCTGATGCAAGTCTTGATCGCCCCATCGAAATTGTCGATCAGAACTTGTACGGCATTGGCGAGATGTGTGGCAAGTCGCGGGTCCTGCTCGAAGCTATCCTGTATGTAGTCGGCGGCAAATGACTGTGAGGCGACTTCCCCGATTTCCGAGTCATCGTCCGGGTACAACAATACGGCAGAAAAGGCTTCGTGAGGTGCGACGTGAGGCGGTCGGCCTCCGAAAAACGCTGTCCATCCACCAGATGGCGCAGGCGGCCGTGTCTCGGCAAGAGAATCTTGCAGCGGCCCCCATGCCGGATTCACCGGCAGTTCGACATTGGTGTCGCGGTCCCGCAGTACGAGGATTCCCTTTGCCACGATCACCGTTCGATTAAGCGGATTACCGCCCGGATCCGGGTGCAAGAACGGGAGACCGGTTGGATCATCGAACTTGGTGGCTTTTTGGACGGCCATTCCTTTTACAGTGACGCAAAGGTTGTGAGAACGGTCGAAGAACCGCACCGGCGGATTGGCGGTCGGCAGCCAGGTCACTTCGTGTGAGCGCGTCACGTCCATAAAGACCGGTAAAGGATTGCTCCCGCCCGGCGCCTGCGGTGAAAAAAAACCGCTGAACAGACGGAATGCAGCTTCGGACGGATAGGCCGGAATGCCTCGGTACCGGAGTGGCGCGGGGGATTCTCCGTTCTGGTCGTCGTAGAACCCGCGAATCAATTCAAACGCGGCTGAGCCGGTGCCGGGCAGCAAGCTTTGAAACAGTTCCACGACAGGAAGAAAATCAATGGCGGCCCAATGCATCGCGCCCATGCAGGCCATGAAGCGCGCTCGCTCGAAGGTGCCGTCGTCCAGAACGTAGAACGCGTCTTTTTTGTGCCGAATCGTGGCGGTGCCTTTTGAATCAATGATCAAATCCTCGTCGCCATAAAAAAGTTTGACGGCGTCGAGCGGCACGTGCATGGCCTGCGCGGCCATCTGCCTGAGATCGTCCGGTCTGAGCCGTTCCCAACCCGGTTTTTTAGAGAGATCCAGCGTTGTCGTGTTGACCAGCCCTTCCGGTTGCAGGCCGATCCACTGTCCCCATTCCAGGCGGATGCGGGCGCGCAGCAGCCTGGTCCTGCCGGAGGCCGTCGTCCCCCACTCGCATTCATGCAGCGGGTTGCCGTCCAGATCGGTGGCGAGAAACCGCCGGTTGCCGGGACCGTAGAACACGAGGTGGCCGCTTGGCTGGCGTGCCACGCGACCGCCTGCCGCCGTGAGGTCTTTGAGGAACGGAAGGTTGGTGGAAAAGACAATATTGCCCGGGCTGGTCAGCACGGAACCGGCGTCCACGTTACTCCCGGACTTGACCGCTGCCCAGGACGATGAATTTCGAGCAGGTGAGCTCTTCCAGCCCCATCGGTCCGCGTGCGTGGATGCGGGTGGTGCTGATGCCGATCTCGGCGCCGAGGCCGAACTGATAACCGTCGTTCAAACGCGTGGAGGCGTTGACCATGACTGCGCTGGCATCCACTTCGCGCAGGAAGCGCATGGCGCGGGTATAGTCCGTGGTGATGATGGATTCCGTATGATGCGAACCGTAGGCTTCGATATGGGCCATCGCCTCGTCCATGTTCTTGACGACTTTGACGGCTAGGATCAAGGCCAAAAATTCCTGGCCGTAGTCGCTTTCCGAAGCCGGTTTGGCTTCGGGCGCCACCTGGCAGGTCTTGGGACATCCGCGCACTTCGACCTTGGCGGCGGTCAGTTTCGTGATCAGTTCCGGCAGGAATGTTCTCGCCATCTGCTGATGGACGAGCAGCGTTTCCATGGCGTTGCAGGTTGATGGCCGCTGCGCTTTGGCATTGATGCAAATCTTCTCGGCCATGGCCGGGTCGGCGTCAGCATCCACATAGATGTGGCAGACACCCTTGTCGTGCTTGATGACCGGGATGGTGGATTGCTCCGTCACGGTTTTCATCAAGGACTCACCGCCGCGCGGAATGATCAGGTCTACATATTTATCCTGCTTCAGGAGTAAATGAGCCACTTCCCGCTCCGTCCGTTCGACGAAGCTGATGGCGCCGGCCGGCACGCCGGCCTTCTCGGCGGCTTCCGACAGGATGGCGGCGATTGCGGTGTTGGAATGGATCGCCTCGGACCCGCCGCGCAAGACGCAGACGTTGCCCGCTTTCAGGCAGAGCGCCGCGGAGTCTGCGGTGACGTTCGGCCGTGATTCATAGATGATGCCGATCACGCCGATCGGCACGCGGATTTTGCCGACTTGCATGCCGTTCGGCCGCCGCCACATTTTCGGCGCTTCTCCGAGGGGGTCTGACAGCTTGACAATCTGCCGGATGCCATCGGCCATTTCCTTGATGCGCTCGGGCGTGAGTTTCAGGCGGTCGGCCATGGCTTTACTGCCTTTGGATTTCTCGAAGTCCTCGAGATCCTTCTCGTTGGCAGCGAGCAGTTCATCGATCTTGGTCTCCAGGCCATCGGCCATCGCCGTCAACGCCTGGTCTTTCACGAGGGTAGACAACGTGGCAAGTTTGTTCGCCGCGGCTCGGGCCTTCTTGACCAGCTCCTCGACGTAGTCCTGGTTGGACTGCGCAGGCGTGTCCAGTTCGCTCGCGTCTTTTTTGGATGATACCGGGGCCGTCATCGGTTCTCCTCGCAAACCGAGAATACAGTTCGCTCTCCGACGACGTCAAGGGAAACCGCTCCCCCGCCGGAGGTGCGGACAGAAACCATCGCATCTCCGCGGACCACAAGGCCTCTTTTTATGCTGTACACTGGAGGAAGATGCCGGGAACAGTCCCGGCCGCTCCTCGGACAGGACACGATGGATGGTGTGAACCAAGAGCCAATTCGGAAGAAGAACAGTCGACGGCTGCTTGCATGGAGCGGGGCTGCGCTCGTCGGCTTCTTGTGCCTGTATGCCTTTTATCTCTGGGCCACACTGACTCTGCCCAAGGAGGAGGACCACCCGCCGCTGCTCATCTACGGAGCCCCGTTTCTTCTCGCGCCCGGGATGCACATCGGGGAAGTCCACTTGCAGGAGCGCCTCGACCGTCTGGGCTATCATCAAGTGCCTCGCCCGATCCACGATCCGGGCGAGTACCACGTGGCGGCCGACTTTATCGCCGTGTATGTCCGCGACTATCCGGAAGGACGCGTCAAGGCATTTCCGTTGAGACTTGTGCGGGATGGCGACACGATCACGCAGCTTCTCTCGCTCTCCGAAGGCCAGGAGGTGTCGCTGGTCCCGCTGGAACCGCCGCTGATCAGCGGCGTGATCGGCGCGTCGCGGCAGGTCCGGAACTGGATATCCCTTGCCGACGTGCCCCCGCACGTCCTCGACGCGATCCTGGCGGTCGAAGACCGCCGGTTCTACAGGCACCACGGCGTGGATCCGATCGCAATTGCCCGGGCCATGTGGGAAAACCTCAAGCACGGCGCGGTCGTGCAAGGCGGCAGCACGATCACCCAGCAATTGGCCAAGAATCTCTATTATTCCAGCGAACGGACCCTCTTGCGAAAATTCAAGGAAACTGTCGCGGCGCTAGTCATCGAGAACAAATTCACCAAGGATGAAATTCTCGAAAGCTACGTGAATGAGATTTACCTGGGACAAGCGGGCTCGGCGGCCATTTATGGAGTGGGCGAAGCGGCGCATCGGTACTTCGGAAAACCGGTACAGAAACTCACAGTCATGGAAGCCGCTCTACTTGCCGGCATGATCAAGGCGCCCAATACCTACTCCCCGCTCAAGGCCCCGCAGGCGGCGATGAAGCGGCGGGATCTTGTGCTCGGCCGTCTGCGCGAGGACGGGAAGCTTTCTGAGACAGAACGGCGGGCAGCCGCTGGCATTCCCGTGCGAGTGGCGCCTGGGCAGGAGCGCGTC
>DASQGO010000072.1:0-2586 GCA_035632555.1 Nitrospiraceae bacterium
GCTTTCCTTCCAACCATGCGTTGAATACAGCGGCGGCCGCGGCATTTCTTCAGATGCTCTATCCGGCGACGGGATGGGTCAGTTGGCCGCTGGTCGCCCTGATCGGCTTTTCCCGCGTGTATGTCGGCGGACACTACGTCACGGATGTGCTCGGTGGATGGGCGATCGGTGGGGCGCTCGGAGCCGGCATCGCCCTTCTATTGCTACAGTGGCCAAAATTCCGGGCATCCCGCTCCACGCACACCGGGCCGCCTGTCATCGGGTAGGCGCAAACAAACAGTCCTGCTACGGTTTGACCAAAAAACGAACAGGTAGGCCCTAGCGCCTCTTGGGCATGAGGAGTTCAGGAACACGGATGGGACCCGCCGGAGGCGTCGAACGCGAAGAGGCCTTTAAAATATTGGCCGGGATGCCGCCTTGCCCCATGGAATGTTCGTACCGCACCGCCGGCGCGCCGGTCTGGTAGGGAATCCCCAGCGTGCTGCGCACGTCCCGCTCCAGCCAGTCCCTGAGACGCACCAGATCTTCCGCGCGTAAGTAGTCGGTATAGACATAGGACGTATACGCGCCGGGAACGCCTTTGTAATACTCCGCCACTTCCCGGTAGTCCACGGCAAGACTGTGCAGCCGGTCGCCGGTTTTCTCATAGGTGTAGGTCCAGACGCCGGGGTCGGTTTCGACGGCTTCATCGAAATAGGGCGTGCCCGGATAGGTCGTGATGACAGTGGCGTCAAAATCCTCCGGTTTGACGGCCAGGAGCCAGTCGCGTGTAGCCCGGATCGTCTCTTCCGATTCGCCTGGGTGGCCGACCGACATCAAGGCCTTGACCTTCAGTCCATGCCGTTTGGCGATCTCCATGCAGCGGGTATTGTCCGCTTGCGCGGATTTCTTTTGGATGTTCGTCAGAATGCGCTCATGGCCGGATTCGAATCCGACCAGGATCCACCGGAAGCCGGCCCGGTACATGGCTTCCGCCTGCTCATCGGTAAACAGCTCGGCTTTAATAAATCCCCGCAGGCGGAATTCCGTGCCCAGGTCTTTCGTCGTCGTGTGGATGAGATTCATCAACTCGACAATGCTGGGGTTCACGTTCAATTCGTCATCGTACAGCATGAACCCGGAGATGCCGTAGGTCTTGTAGAGGTGCACCATCTCCTGGACGATGCTTTCGGACGTGCGGGTGCGGACGCGGCGCAAAAACGGGCTCATGCGGCCTCCGCAAAATCCACAGCCGAAGGGACAGCCCAGCTGGGCGATCATGGACAGGGCCGGCACGCCGTCGATGCTGTAGCGATAGCTTCCGGCGTCCACCAAATGGCGGGCCGGAAAGGGGAGTTCTTCGAGCGTGGGATTGTTGAGGAACAGGTTTGACTTCGGATCGTCGCCGTCGACCAGTTTCGGAGCCGCGTCGTGGAGGGCGTCGAAGACGGCCAATTCCCCGTCGCCGGTGACCAGCACGTCGAACATGTCTTCAAGGTCCTGAAACGCCAGGGTGGCGCGGCCGCGCCTCCCGCGCTTCTGCTCGTATTTCACGGCGGCATGGATCAGTGTGACGTGAGGCCCTCCGAGGATGATGCGCGCGGCCGGCTTGTGCGTGCGCAGCACCCGGTGGATCTTCGCGGTAGCCGGCATCTGCGGAGTTGTGGCGGTCAGGCCATAGCATGTCGTGACGCTGGTCTGTGCGTGATCGCGGACGACCTCTTCGTAATTTTCCACGCCGGACAGATCGAGCACCTCGACGGCAAGGCCGGCTTGCTCAAGCACGGCCGCCACCTTGAGAATGCCCAATGACATGAACACCCGCTCGTCCAGCAAAAAGATCGAGGGGGGAATAATGAGGCAGATGCGGTCGATGAGAGGCGCCATATTGGGTATCGTGTGATGAGCGTTCACGTGTGTACGGACTACTTTAGCCGATCATCCGCCTTTCGTCCAATCATTAGAATGTTTTTTCCCAGTGGGGCGCCGGTGCATCGCTCAAGCGCTCTGATGACGGGGATGCCCCATCGGTCATAGAGCCGCGCCAGTCCGGGGTTGATCGTTCTGGAGCGGCAGAGAACGTTGAGGACATACCAGGGAACAATGCCCGCCATGTCCATATAGATCGCTTTGACGATCTCGAAGCGGCTCGACTCGAATAATCTGCGGAGCCGGTGCATGTCGTACCGCCGGAAATGCCCGACGTCACGGTCCAGCGGGCTGAACAGCCAGGAGAGAGCAGGGACGTAGACGATCAGGGTCCCCTGCGGAGCCAAGGATTCGTAGATCGAATCCAACAGGCGTCCGTCATCCTCGATGTGTTCTAAGACGTTCACCAGAATGATCGTGTCGTACCGCCGCGGAGCAGGGCGAAATTCACCCTGAACCGTTCGTACCCGCCCGGCCTGCATGAGTGGAGCGAACTGTTCGTGCAGGAATTCGTTGAGCGCGGCGAACAAGGCGGCATCCGGTTCGAAGACTTCCAGCGAAGCCCCGCCGCGCCGCAGGATGTGCTCCCGGGCCAGCACGGCTGCAAATGCGCCGAGCCCGCCCCCGATTTCGACCAGGTGCGCGCCCAGAAAAGGCCTGAGCTCTTCGAAGATCCAT
>DASQGO010000073.1:0-10325 GCA_035632555.1 Nitrospiraceae bacterium
ACCTGCTCGACGACAAAACGATCGCCCGGCCCCGGAGGACAGGTGGCTTCGACCATCGCATAGATGACGTCGGCCTCGCCCAGCGTCTCGATCGTCGCGCGCACCATGCGGCTGTTCAGCTTGTACTGCGGCTTGTGCAGACCCGGCGTATCCAGCAGCAGAATTTGCGCATCCGGACGATGGACGACGCCGAGAATGCGGGTGCGGGTCGTCTGCGGTTTATCCGAGACGATGGCGATCTTCTCCCCCAGCAGCGCGTTCAACAGCGTGGACTTCCCCACGTTGGGCCGTCCGACAATCGTGACGGTTCCGGTTTTCATTGCCGCTCGCCTTTTGCGTCCTTCACAATTTGATAGACCGTCTCTCCCGGCCGCACAAAACCCAGCCGTTCCCTCGCCAGTTCTTCGATCCTGGCCGGATCGCTCTGCGCGCGCCGGATTTCCGTCTTCAGCTCGGCGTTCGTCCGCTCCAAATCTTTCAGTTCCTGTTCCAGCTGCCGGGAATGGTCCCGCATCTGGAGATATTTGAACACGCCCATATCTCCGAAAAAGAAGGCGATGCCGAGCGTGACCGCAAATACCCCGCCGGCCAGCACGGCGGCACGTCCGAATAAACGCGTGCGCCGCTTGACCGTATCGTGCGTGCGATTTCTGCGCATCATCATCGTTAGCC
Organism: Nitrospiraceae bacterium; assembly: GCA_035632555.1. Classification (GTDB taxonomy): domain Bacteria; phylum Nitrospirota; class Nitrospiria; order Nitrospirales; family Nitrospiraceae; genus 2-02-FULL-62-14. The sequence continues at coordinate 673 of DASQGO010000073.1, forward strand.
CGCTGCCTTGACGGCCTTCCGCCCAGGGTACACGGCGTCGCCGCCGAGTTCTTCCTCGATCCGGATCAACTGATTGTACTTGGCCACACGGTCGGTGCGGGACAGCGATCCGGTCTTGATCAAGCCGGTGTTGAGCGCGACGGCGATATCCGCAATCGTGGTGTCTTCCGTTTCCCCGGACCGATGCGAGACGACTGCGGTGTAGCCGGACTGCTTGGCCAGTTCGATCGCCTCCAGCGTTTCCGTCAGCGTCCCGATCTGGTTGACCTTGATGAGAATCGAATTGCCGATCCCCTCCTTGATGCCCCGCGCAAAAATCTCGACATTTGTTACAAAGATGTCATCGCCGACCAGCTGCACCCGCCGGCCCAGCTGTTCGGTCAGCATTCTCCAGCCCTTCCAGTCCAGTTCGCTCAACCCGTCCTCGATGGAAAGGATCGGATAGCCGTTCACCAGCTTCGTGTAGTATGCGATCATGTCCTCCGAAGACCGTTTGGGCTTCTTCTCCGCTTCCAGGTAATAACTTCCCCTCTCGTAGAATTCGCTCGCGGCGGCATCCAGGGCCAGCGCAATATCCTTCCCCGGTTGATAACCAGCCCCCTCGATCGCCTTCATGATAAAGCCCAATGCTTCTTCGTTCGACTTCAGGTCCGGCGCAAAGCCGCCCTCGTCGCCGACCGCCGTATTGAGACCTTTCTTTTTCAGCAAGGCTTTCAGCGTATGAAAGACTTCCGTGGCCATGCGGAGCGCCTCACTGAACGTGCCAGCGCCGACCGGCATGATCATGAATTCCTGGAGATCGAGGCGATTGTCCGCATGGGCTCCGCCGTTGATGATGTTCATCATCGGAACCGGCAGCATCCGCGCGCCGGTGCCGCCAAGATAGCGATAGAGCGGCCGTCCGGTTTCATTCGCCGCAGCCCGCGCGACCGCGAGCGACACGCCGAGGATCGCATTGGCCCCCAACTTTCCCTTCGTCTTGGTGCCGTCAAGATCGATCATCGTGCGATCGACGGTCGTCTGATCCAACGCCTCTACTCCCATCAGTTTCGGCGCGATGGCGCGGCCGACGTTCGCCACCGCCTTGGAGACGCCCTTTCCCATCCAGCGTTTCTTGTCGCCATCGCGCAGCTCGATCGCTTCCTTCTCGCCGGTCGAGGCGCCGGACGGCACAGCCGCGCGCCCGCGCGCGCCGCTTTTCAGCAGCACGTCCACTTCGACGGTCGGATTCCCACGCGAATCCAGAATCTGCCTGGCCTTGATCTCCCGAATCGCGCTCATGCCTGCAATTTCCTCTTCAGCAACTCGTTGACCTTCTGTGGATTGGCCTTTCCCCCCGACATCTTCATGACCTGCCCGACAAAAAACCCGAATACCGTTTCCTTGCCGCCCTTATACTGCGCCACCTGTGCAGGATTCTTGGCGATCACCTCGTCAATGATCTTGGCCAAGGCTCCTTCGTCTGAGACCTGCGTTAGGCCTTTGGCTTTAATAATTTCCTCGGCGCTCTGACTGGTTTTGAACATCTCGGCTAGGACGGTTTTGGCGATCGGCCCGCTGATCTCCCCCTTGTTCTTCATGACAATTAATTCGGCTAACCTCTCGGGCGCGATGGGGTTTTTGTCAAACCCAATACCCTTTTCATTTAGGAGCGCGCGCAGATCGCCCGTCGTCCAGTTCGCAGCTTCTCTTGCACCTTCGACTATTACCATTCCAGCATTTACAGCCTTCGCCGAAACTACAGCAAAGTATGTCGCCGCGGCCTTGTCCGCAGTTAGCACACTGGCGGCATAATCCGATAATCCATATTCTTTTGTGAATTGCCCTTGCACTTCCGTGGCAAGTTTCGGCAGCGTCTGTTTCAGTTCACCGATCCATTCCTCGGAAATGTCCAGCGGCACCAGATCGGGGTCCGGGAAGTACCGGTAGTCGTGCGCCTCCTCCTTGCTGCGCATGACCGCGGTCTCCCCTTTATTCGCATCCCAGAGTCTGGTCTCCTGATGAATCTTGCCGCCTTCGTTCAAGACCTTCGTCTGCCGCTTGACTTCGTATTCGATGGCATCCTTCACGAACTTGAAGGAATTGATGTTCTTCATCTCGACCTTCGTGCCGAATTCTTTCTTTCCGACCGGCCGCAGCGACAGGTTCGGCTCGCACCGCAGGCTGCCCTCCTCCATGTTGCCGTCGCAGACGTCCAGATAGACCAGGACGTCGCGGAGCATCTTGAGGTAAGCGACCACTTCATCGGCTGAGCGCATGTCCGGCTCGGTGACGATTTCCAGGAGCGGCGTCCCGGCCCGGTTCAAATCCACGCGGCTTCCGCTGGTGCCCGTCTCGTGCACATTCTTGCCGGCGTCTTCCTCCAAGTGTGCCCGCTTGATGCGGATTTTCTTCGTGCCGCTGGCAGCGTTGATTTCGATCCAGCCGTTCTCGCAGATCGGCGATTCGTACTGCGAGATTTGATAGCCCTTGGGCAGATCAGGATAAAAGTAATTTTTCCTGGCAAAGCGGTTCCTGGAATTGATCGTGCAGTTCAACGCCAGGCCGGCCTGGATCGCCATCTCGATGGCTTTCTTATTCACCACCGGCAAAGTCCCGGGCATCCCCAGACAGATCGGGCAGGTTTGTGTATTGGCCGGCAGCCCGAAGATCGTTCCGCAGGCGCAGAACATCTTCGACTGCGTCTTGAGCTGCGCGTGGACTTCAAGCCCAATGACGGTTTCGTAGGCTGCCACTATTTCCTCTTCCTCCCCCTTGCCCGATCACGCTCGCGGTTGATCGCTTTCCGTCCTGCCTCGAACGCCTCGGCCAGAATCGGCTGCTTGTCCTTCAGAAACTCCCGGCCCTGCTCGATGACATCTCCCCAGACGCCCTCCGCCTTCCCGGTCGCGTTGCGCAATCCTTTGCCGGCCTTCTTCGCGAATCCGCGCACCTGCCGCTGAGTGGCCTCGCCAGATTGTGGTGCCAGCACGAGCGCGGCGATCGCGCCGATGGCCGCGCCGGTCAAAAACACCAGCACGACCGTCGCACTGGACGATTCATTCTCATCCGCCATAGCCTATCCCCCGTTGCCCTTGGCCCGCCCGCCGAATGCCGCAGTGGCCGCCTGAATGCCTGCAAATACCATATTGACGACGTTTCGCAGTAATGACCCTCCGGTGCCGCGCACCATGTTATGAACTTGCTGTATCGATTCGCCGATGTCTCCCGCCGTGTGCAGCAGGACCGACGCATGGTCCACGCCATCGCGGGTCTGCTCCACCAGGTCGTTGAGATTGGCCATCGTGGCCCGCATCTCCTTCAACAGCGGCAATAATTCCGTATTGATGCGGATCAGGCTTTGCTCCACCTCGGCCACCGCCTTCCGGGCCTGCAACAGCACCGGCACCATAAACCCGACCAGCGCGGCAAAGGCCACTGCGACGATCAACGCGGCCACTTCCAACAGGGTCATGCTGTCCTCCACTTAACGAATGTTCGGCTTCTTCGCGCGCCAATCCGTTGCCTGCTCGTAGGCATGCGCCGCGCGCAGCAGCGTATCTTCCTCGAACGGCCGCCCGATGATCTGCAATCCGATCGGCAGCCCTGCCTTGCTGAACCCGCAGGGCACGGCGATCGCCGGCAGGCCGGCCAGATTCACGGAAATCGTGAAAATGTCCGAGAGATACATCTGCAGCGGATCCTCGCTCTTCTCGCCGAGCTTGAATGCCGGCGTGGGTGTCACGGGCGTGACGATCAGATCCACTTCCTTGAATGCCTCATCGAAATCCCGTTTCGTCATCGTCCGCGCCGCCTGGGCCTTGCCGTAATAGGCATCGTAGTAGCCGGCACTCAGCGCATAGGTGCCGAGCATGATCCGCCGCTTCACTTCCGGCCCGAACCCCTCCTGCCTGGTTTTCACGTACATGTCCAGCAGGTCCTTCGTCTGCTTCGTGCGCAGGCCGTATTTGACGCCATCGTAGCGTGCGAGGTTCGAGCTGGCCTCCGCCGTGGCAATCAGGTAATAAATGGCGACGGCATAGTCCGTGGTCGGCAGGCTGATGTCCTTGATCTGCCCGCCGAGGTTCTTGAGTTCCTCGATCGCCGCCCGCACGGCCTGCTCGACTTCCGGATCGATCCCGCTCGTAAAAAATTCCTGCGGCACGCCGACTTTCAGCTTTTTGAGATCCTTCTTCTTCAGCGCCTTCGTATAGTCTGGCACCGGCAGATTCGCGGACGTGGAGTCGAGCGGGTCGTGGGCGGCGATCACGTTCAGCATGATCGCGGCATCGGTCACGTCCTTGGTGATCGGGCCGATCTGGTCGAGCGACGACGCGAATGCAATCAGGCCAAACCGCGACACGCGCCCATAGGTCGGCTTTAACCCGACGACGCCGCAGAGCGCAGCCGGCTGCCGGATGGATCCGCCCGTATCCGAGCCCAGGGCCGCCACACACTCATCCGCCGCCACAGCCGCTGCGGAGCCGCCGCTTGACCCTCCCGGCACGTGGCTGATGTTCCAGGGATTGCGGCTCGGCCCAAACGCGGAGTTTTCCGTCGAGGAGCCCATTGCAAACTCATCCAGGTTCGTCTTGCCAAGCAGGAGATAACCCTGGCCCCGCAGGCGCGCGATCACGGTCGCATCGTAGGGCGGGACGAAATTTCCCAGGATGCGCGAGGCGCAGGTCGTCGGAACGTGCTCCGTGCAGATGTTGTCCTTGATGGCGACCGGCATGCCGGTGAGCGGCATGGTCCGGCGCCAGCCCTTGAGCTTCCCGTCCAGCGCCTCGGCCTGCGCCATCGCAGTATCTTTGGTCTGCGTGATGTAGGCCTTGACCTTCGGCTCGACCTGATTGATACGGAGGGTATAGGCCTGCACGATATCACGCGCAGTCACTTCACCGGCGGTGAATTTCTTCTGGAGGTCTGCAAGGGTAAGTTTGTGAAGCCCCGTCATCGCGCCTTGGATTTGCTTCCTGCTGGAAGCGTGCCGCCATTGACGATCCGATTCTTGCTGTCCACGCGGATGATTTTCGGCGCATGCCGCTTGATCTCGTCTTCGGCATAATACTCGTAACAGAAAATGATGATCTGATCGCCGACGGCGCCCTTGCGTGCGGTCGGGCCATTCAGGACAATCTCGCCGCTGCCGCGCTTGCCGGCCATCGCGTAGGTCATGAACCGCTCGCCGTTGTTCAGATCGGAAATGACGACCGCTTCGTACGGCAGAATGCCCGCCGCATCCAGCAGGTCTTCATCCACCGTCAGGCTGCCTTCGTATTCCAGGCAGGCTTCCGTCACCGTCGCGCGATGAATCTTGGCTCTCAGCATCTGTCGAAACATATGCGTCTATCGCTCCTCGATGATTTTCGGCACCACAAAAAATCCGTCCGCGGACTCCGGCGCGTTGGCCACCGCCTTCTCGACAGGCAGCGACGGCCTTGCCTTATCCTCACGAAACGCGTTCGTCTGCCCCAGCACCGTGGCCGTTGGCTCGACACCGGCCGTCTTCAGCGCATTCAGTTTTTCAACATACGTCAGGATGCCGCTGAGCTGTTGCGTGAAGGCTTCCTTTTCCGTTTCCGTCACCTCGAGCCGCGCCAGTTTGGCCACCTGCTCGACGTCGTGCCTGCTGATTTTCATCGCTACTCCACGGTCACGCTTTTTGCCAGGTTGCGCGGCTGATCCACATCCGTCCCGCGCAGCACGGCGATGTGATAGGCCAGCAGTTGTAGCGCGACTGTGAACAGAATCGGGCTCAACAGCGCCGGCACCTTGGGAATCGTAAACACCGCGTCTGCCACTTTGCCGAGATCCTTCTCCCCTTCGCTCACAAAGGCAATCACCGGCGCATGGCGGGCCTTCACTTCCATCAGGTTGCTAACCGTCTTGTCATAGAGCCGGTCGCGCGGAGCCAGCACCACCACCGGCATGTCCTTGTCGATCAGTGCGATCGGACCGTGCTTCATCTCGCCCGCGGCATAGCCCTCCGCATGGATGTACGAAATCTCCTTGAGCTTGAGCTCTCCTTCCAGTGCGATCGGATAATTCACGCCCCGTCCCAGATAGAGAAAGTTCCGTTTCCTGTAGTAGCGCTTGGCAATGGCGGCGATGTCCTTCTCGCGCTTCAGGATCTCTTCGACGAGATGCGGCAATGCGACAACCCGCTCCAGCCAGACCCGCCCGTCGTTCGCATTGAGCACGCCCCGCACACGTGCCAGATGCAACGCCAGCAGATACAGCGCCGTGAGCTGGGCCGTGAACGCCTTGGTGGACGCCACGCCGATTTCCGGCCCGCAGTGGGTGTAGAGTACGCCGTCCGACTCGCGCGCCAGGGTGCTGCCGACGACATTGACGATCGAGACCACGCGCGCGCCCTTGCTCCTGGCCTCGCGTGCCGCCGCCAGCGTATCCGCCGTCTCCCCGGATTGGGAGATCGTAATGAACAGATCTTCCTTGTTGACCAGGGGATCGCGATAACGGAACTCGGAGGCGATATCCACCTGCACCGGCGTCCGGATCATTTCCTCAAGAAGATATTTCCCGACAAGTCCCGCGTGCCAGGAGGTCCCGCAGGCCACGATCCACACGCGGCCCACGGCAGCAAACTGCTCCGGCGTCAATCCGATGTCCGGCAGGTCCGCTTCGCCGTCCTCGAACGTGTAGCGGCCACGCATCGTATCCAGAATGGTCTGCGGCTGTTCGTGAATCTCCTTGAGCATGAAGTGCGGATAGCCGCCCTTTTCGGCCGCAGCCGCACTCCAGGTCACTTTCGTGACGGGCCGCTTCACTGCTCGACCGGATGTCCCGATCACCTTCACGCCGGACGCCGTCACGACCGCCATATCGCCCTCTTCCAGATAGGTCACCTGTTTCGTATGCGCCAGCATCGCCATCACGTCAGACGCCACGAGCGTCGCCGTACCGGCCCGTCCGACCACGAGCGGACAGCCGGAACGGGCCGCCACCAGCGTGCCCGGCGCCTGCTCGCACATGACCGCGATCGCATAGCTGCCGTGAATCTCCTTCGTGGCGGCCCGCACGGCGTCCGCAAACGCCTTGCCGTGCTTCATATGCTTGGCGATCAAATGCGCCACGACTTCGGTATCGGTCTCCGATTCAAACCGGTAGCCTTCTTTCTGCAACTGGTGCTTGAGCACCAGATAGTTTTCGATGATGCCGTTGTGGACGAGCACGCAGGAGCCGGAACGATGCGGATGCGCGTTCTGCTCCGACGGACGGCCGTGCGTGGCCCAGCGGGTGTGCCCGATGCCGATCGTGCCACTGAGTTTCTTCTCCGTCAGCGCCTTGTCCAGGTTGGCCAGCTTGCCGACGCTGCGCCGGACGTCGATCTTCCCATGGTGCAACACGGCGATGCCGGCTGAATCGTAGCCACGGTATTCGAGACGTTTCAGCCCGTTCAGGAGAACCGGCACGGCATTTTCATTCCCAACGTATCCGACGATGCCGCACATGGATTACTTTTTGCCCTTCTTGCCGGCCTTCGCCGGACGCTTGGGTTGCGCCGTGCCGCCCGCCACCATCGCGCGCTGGCGCGAGGCCCAGCCGGGCCGGTTGACCTGCGCCGCCCGTGCAATCGCCAGGGTATCCGGCGGTACGTCGGCGGTGATCGTCGCCCCGGCTGCAATCACCGCGCCTTTGCCGATCGTCACCGGCGCAACGAATTGCACGTCGCTTCCCACAAATACGTCATCGCCGATGACCGTTTCATGCTTCTTGTGGCCATCGTAATTGCACGTGACCGTCCCGGCGCCGACGTTCACGCCCTTGCCGATGGTCGCGTCGCCGAGGTAGCTCAGATGGTTCGCCTTTGAACCCTCGCCCAGCTCGGCCTTCTTCATCTCGACGAAATTGCCGACCTTCGCCGCGCGGCGCAGGACTGCGCCCGGACGCAGGTGCGCAAAGGGACCGATCGCCGCGTCGTCCTCCAGCCGCGATTCCCGGATCACGCAATGGTCCTGCACGACCACCCGATGGCCCAGCACGCTGTCGCTGATGCGCGTATGCGAGCGCACGATGCAATCCTCGCCGATCGTCGTCCGGCCTTCGAGCGTGACGTCGGGATGAATGACCGTATCCCGTCCGATCACGACATCGGCATCAATCACGGTGGTCGCGGGATCGCGTACGGTGACGCCCTCCCGCATCCAGTGCGCGCAAATTTTCCTGCGAATCGCCTGCTCCGCCGCCGCGAGCTGTTCCCTCGTGTTGATGCCCATACCCTCGGCCTCGCTCACCGCCAGCGCCGAGACACGGAGTCCGCGCTCCACAGCCAGCGCCACGACATCGGTCAGGTAATATTCTCCCTGCGCGTTCCGGGGCTGCAATTTGTCCAGCGCCTCGAACAGAAACGGGCCGTCCATGACGTAGGTGCCGACGTTGATTTCATGAACCTGTTTTTCCGCGCCGGTCGCATCCCGATCCTCGACGATCTTCTGCACGCGACCGTCCTTTGCGCGCACCACGCGGCCGTAGCCGGATGGATCGTCCGCCGCGGCCGTCAGCAGCGTCACCGCCGCGCGTTCGTCCTGGTGAAGATGCAAGAGGGCCTTCAGCGTTTCCACCTGCAGCAACGGCGTATCGCCGTTCAAAATCACATAGGCGGACAGCGTTTTGCCCAGCCGCCGGAACATATCGCGCGCCTGCTGCACGGCGTGGCCGGTTCCCAGCTGTTGCGTCTGCTCGACGAGCATCACCGGCGCGTGCGGTCCGCTTGCTTCGATCGCAGCCCGCACCTCTTTCCCCTGATACCCCACCACCACCGCGACGTGCTCGCCGGCCAGTTGCTGGGCCAAATCCACGCCATAGAGCACCATCGGCCGCCCCGCGACCGGATGCAGCACCTTGGCCAGCTTGGACTTCATCCGCTTGCCGAGACCGGCAGCCATCACGACGGCCCCAAGATTCTTGTGGAAACCGGCCTTCATGACGAAATCGGGACCTCCATGCGGGCGCCGGCGGCGACCGCCGCCTGCGTCGGCTGATACAGCCCGCCGGAGACGATCAGCTTCATGGCTTCTTCCACCGACATATCCAGAGGAATGATTTCGCGTTCCGGTACGAGCAGAAAATACCCGGACGTCGGATTTGGCGACGTGGGCACGTAGACGTTCACGAGCGGCTCGGGCGTCACCGCCTGCACCTGCCCCTGCATCGCGCCGGTCACAAAGGCAAAACAGTAGTGTCCGTTTTTTGGAAATTGGATCAACACGACCCGGTTGTATTTCTCGCGTTCACCGAACGACAGAATGTCCATCATGGACTTCAGCGTCGCGTAGATGCCACGGACGACCGGCACACGATGCAGCCACTCTTCCCAATGCCTGACGATCTGCCGGCCGATGATGTTGGTGGCCAGAAGGCCGACGGTGAAAATGAGGAGGATGAGGGTCACGATCCCGAGCCCGCGTATGTAGGCGCCTTGGGGAAGCACCTTGGCCAGCGCGTCGCCAAGAATATCGTCCACGGCCACAAAAAGCGTCCTCAGGACCAGGACCGTGCCCCAAATTGGGGTAATGACCAGTAACCCCGTGAGAAAATAGCGTTTTAGCGACGTTTTGAGTGTCGTCACCGAGCGGTTCTCCACGTCGGCTCATATTACAAGCTTTATCAGGGTGCCGCAAGCCTTTTATTGCTATTTTCAAGCACTTGGA
>DASQGO010000074.1:0-2060 GCA_035632555.1 Nitrospiraceae bacterium
CCGGTGTACCGGTGGGCGCTGCCGGACGACCTAGATCGTCTGCGCGAGATGCTGGGTAACGTCGCGGCGGGACAGGTGAACGTGCTGCTGATCACCAATGCCGTGCAGGTGGACCACGTGATGCAGGTGCTGACGAAAGACAGCCGCACGGATCAGTTCAAGCAGGCGCTGACACGCATGGTGGTGGCCTCGGTGGGACCGACCGCCAGCGAGCGGCTCCGGCATTACGGCTGGCCGGTGGATCTCGAACCGTCGCACCCGAAGATGGGCACTCTCGTCAAGGAAACCGCCGAGCAGGCGGCAGCCATCCTGAACGCAAAACGTTCAGCGTAGGTTCGTGGACTGAGCCGACGCGTCCTTCGCATCCCGCACGCAACGGAAACCCAGCCAGTTCATCTTGGTGTTCGGATCGGTGCCGTTGCGCTGGGCGGGCCGTACCGACGGCGTGCTGTCGACCCATCCGCCGCCTCGAAACGCCTTCTGCGTTCCCTTGTCAGGCCCCTTGGGATTCCGGTCCGGCGCCGTCTTGTAATAATTCGGGTCGTACCAGTCGGCCGTCCATTCCGCCACATTGCCGGCCATCTGAAAGACGCCATACGGGCTGACCGCATTCTCGTACTTGTCCACGGAAATGATCGGCGGATAGAGCAGCAGCCGCTCCGGCCGGTCACGGACCGGGCCCGACAGGCCGCCTCGACCGAAGTTCGCCCGTGAAAGTCCCGCCGGCTGATTGCCCCAGGGATAAATGCGTCCGTCTTCGCCACGCGCCGCCTTCTCCCATTCCGCAGATGTCGGCAGGCGCTTGCCGGCCCACGCGCAGTACGCTTCGGCATCAAACCAGGACACGTGCATCACGGGATGGCTGGCCATGGCTTCCTGAAAATTACCACCGTCATACCGCCAATCAATGAGCGGGGACCGATCAGTCGCCAGTACGAATTTCAGAAACTGCACGGTCGTGACTTCGAATTTGTCGATCTCGTAGGCGTCGAGGTAGACCTTGCGTTGCGGCAGTTCCGGCGGATAGGCCTGCCTGTCCACTTTTTTATCGCTGCCCATCAGGAACCAGCCGGCGGAAATCAGGACCATTTCGTCCCTGGCCGGAAGCTTGGCCCGTTCAACCGCGAGTTTTTTCCCCTCCGGAGTCCACTCAATCGTCATATCGGCGACATCCAGCGCCCACGCGGCGCCGGCCGCTGCGAGAATCAATACGATACTGACCACGTGCTTCATGGCTCGCACATCCTCCCTGGATAAATCAGACAATGAAATGATTACATCGCCTGCTGAGGCGGTTCCTTCTTGGTTCCCTGATCAAACTCTTCAAGCGGCTGGAAATTCAGCGGCAACTGGAAGAGAAAATCCGAGGTTGGCCGGAGTTTAACATGACGGTATTCCACGATCCAACTGCCGTCCTTCTTGGCCAGCTTCAACGGAAACCGGATGTCGGTGGCCAGCCATTGATAATAGACGTCCGTCCTGTCGCCGTGCTGCACCGTGACCTGATAGAGGGTCGTCGGATGCCCGTCCAGCACTTCTGTTCCGATTTCCTCCCGGGTGATCTCGCCGTCCATCCGCTCGCTGACTTTGGGAGCCTGCTCGGGATCGTAGGGCACCGTCTTGAAATGTTTCATGCGGGAAAGCAGCAGCCACATCACCTGCTTGTCCTTGCGGACAATGGTGACGTTGACCGGTCCGAGGTCCTGATGTTCCAGCCGCCACATCTCATCACGATAATAGATGTTCGCTTTGCGGCTGTGGCCGTTGATCTTGGTGATCTGGTCGGCGCTGAACTCCAACGCGCCGGCCGGCGGCGCGCCGGCCAGCCAGACCGCACAGAGCATGGCGAGGCCCGTTGCCCGTGACATGGGCCAGAGTCTAGCATACCGGCCGCCGTTTCGATCCTCCCTCTCTCGCCACCTCCATCACGATCGTGTACACTCGCTCGCGATGAAAGCCATGGTGCTCGACCGGAGCGCGGACGTGGGCGCCGGTCCGCTGCAGCTTTGCGACGTGCCAGCACCCGAGCCCGGCCCAGGCCAGGTCCTGGTCCGGGTCCG
>DASQGO010000075.1:0-4073 GCA_035632555.1 Nitrospiraceae bacterium
CCATCCGCCCCCCGGCATCCGGCATTCAGCACACGAAACGTTCGGGTCCATTCCGCCGGTTCATGTCCGCCGCCGGGCTGCCGATCTATGTAGGGCGGAACGCAAAGGAAAACGAGGAACTGACGCTGAAATTCGCCCACAGCGACGATCTCTGGCTGCACGCACAGGGTGTGCCCGGCTCGCACGTCGTCGTGCGGCTGGAAAAGGGCGCCAACCCGCCCCCGGACACGCTCAAAGACGCAGCCACGCTGGCGTTGCTTTACAGTGATTTCAAAAAAAGCGGCAAGGGAGACGTGATCTACACCAAAAGGAAATACGTGCGAAAGGCGAAGGGCCGTCCGGCCGGCACCGTGACGGTCACACAGGAAAAGGCCATCTTTCTCCGGCTCGACCGCGTACGACTCGACCGCCTCAAGGAATCGCGCTAGCGGCGCCCCGCCGCGAAAACCTGCCTAAAAAGAAACGGGGCCGCCGTCCAAAGACGGCAGCCCCGTTCGTTCGTCGGTTTTCCGCTAGGGGATTACCAGCGGCCCCGGTTGCCGCCGCCGCCACCACCGCTGCGGCCGCCCCCGCCACCACCGAATCCACCACGGCCTCCACCCCCACCACCGGAGCGGGGCTCCTGCGGACGGGCTTCGTTCACCGTCAAGGTCCGGCCGTCCATCTGCGTCCCATTCAGGGCTGCAATGGCCTTCTGGGCCTCTTCGTCCGAGGACATTTCCACGAAGCCGAAGCCCCGCGACTGTCCCGTGAACTTATCCGTGATCACCCGCGCCGAGGCGACCGTGCCGTGCTGCGCGAAGAGATCACTGAGTTGCTGTTCGGTCGCCGCGTACGGCAACCCACCGACGTAAATTTTGGAACCCATGAGGGGTCCTCCTTTTGGTATTGCGATATTGTCTTGAACTCGAGGATTAGTAGGGGAAGGAGCGGGCCGAAGACGCGAACTCTGCAGCGGCTTAGGTCTGGCTTCCGATCAACTCCCGGGGCAAAACAACATCAGTGCAGGCCTCATTATCTTGAACCCCACCGCCAGGCCCCCACGGTGAAGTGATAAAAACGTATCATAGGCGGCTATAAATCGCAACTGTGGGCGCTCCCCGCAGCCCAGGCATAAATAAAAGGGGCTGCCGTCCGAAAACGGCAGCCCCTCTCGTCGGTTCTCGCTGAGCTTACCAGCGGCCCCGGTTGCCACCACCGCCGCCACTATTGCGGCCGGCGCCACCACCGAAACCACCGCGGCCCCCGCCCCCGCCACCCGTGCGTGGCTCCATTGGCTTGGCCTCGTTCACTGTCAAGGTCCGGCCGTCCATCTGCGTCCCGTTCAGGGCTGCAATGGCCTTCTGCGCGTCCTCGCTCGCGGACATTTCCACGAACCCGAAGCCCCGCGACTGTCCCGTGAACTTATCCGTGATCACCCGCGCCGACTCGACAGCGCCGTGCTGCGCGAAGAGATCACTGAGTTGCTGTTCGGTCGCCGCGTACGGCAACCCACCGACATAAATTTTGGAACCCATGTGGGTCCTCCTTTGAATGTGACATTGTCTTGGACGCGAGGACAGAAGAGGAAGGAACGGGCCGAAGGCGCGAACTCTGCAGCGACTTAGGTCTGGCTTCCGATCAGACTCCCGAACAACACAACATCGGTTATGGGCCTCATGCTTTGACTGTCACCGCCAGGCCCATGCGATGAAGTACCCACACACTACCATGCGCTCTCCAGGATAGCAACCTCTCTTTTCCATCCGCCGTTGTCTTATTCCCCGACTCTCACCAGCAGACCCTGTTCTTTACAGACATTGAATGTGTAATGGAACCATCCGACCATGACGGCAAAATAGAGAAGATTAAGCCCCAGTGCCCAGGAGAGATGTTCGGTCGGGAAGACCGCCGTATTCAACACCATCCGCATGCCTTCAAAGATATGCGCCGCAGGATTGCCCCAGGCAATGGCCTGCAGCCATTTCGGCAGCACCTCGATCGGATAAAATACGCAGGAAACAGGCTGGAAGAGAAATACCATTCCCCAGGCCAATACCTCCGCCTCCTGCCCGAAACGCATGATGATCGAGGTGGTCAGCACGCCGATGATCCAGCCTGTGACGACCAGATTCAGCACAAAGGGAAGCAGCGACAGACCGATCATGAAAACGTTGTAATCGTAGAAGGCCAATGCGCAGGTGGCCATCACGACTGAAACGGCCGTCACTTTGAACACGCTCAGCACCATCGTTGCAGCGAGAAACTCGCTGGGCTTGAGCGGGCTCGCGAAGAGATTCATGAGATTGCGGGCCCAGATCTCTTCCAGAAACGAGATGGTAATCCCCTGTTGAGCCCTGAACAGCACATCCCACAGGATCAGCGCGCCGAGAAAGAACGTGACCACACCAGGCAACTGTCCCTGAAATTTCATCAGATACACCGTAATGAAGCCCCAGACGACGAGATCAAGGAACGGCCAGTAAAAAATCTCCATCAGCCGTGGCAGGCTGCGCCGGTAGAGGAACAGGTGCCGCTGGACGAGGGCGTTGATGCGATGCAGTTTCATGATTCCCTGGCAAGCTTGAGAAAGACCTCTTCCAAATCGCGTTGGCCGAAGCGCTGCGTGATCTCCTGCGCCGTTCCCTGGGCCACGATTTTCCCCTTCTGGAGAAAGATGATCCGATCGGACATCTCTTCCATCTCTTTCATGTTGTGCGAGGTGTACAAGACGCTCAGGCCGGCCGATTTGCGGACCTCCTTGAGCAGCGCCCTGATTTTGTGGGCAATATCCGGATCGAGGCTGGCGGTCGGCTCATCAAGAAAGAGAATTTTCGGCTCGGTGAGAATCGCCTTGGCCAGCGCGAGCCGCGTCATCTGGCCTGACGAGAGCCGCCGCGTGACCTTGATTCGCGAGTCTTCCATTTCCACCTTCTTCAGCACCTCGTCGATCCGCCGCGCGATATCCGTCATGCCGTAGAGCTTCGCCACCACCCACAAGTTCTCCTCGATCGTGAGCGAGTAGGGCATGGAAATATAGGTGGAGGAAAAATTGACCTGCTGAAGGATCTGCTCGCGATGCGTGGCCAGGTCCAACCCGAACATGCGGATCGAACCGGCCGTCGGGGTGACGAGACCCAACAGCATCTGAATCGTAGTTGTTTTACCCGCGCCGTTCGGCCCGAGCAGGCCCAGGATTTCCCCTGGTTGTATCTCGAAGGAAATATCGTCGACGGCGGTGGAATCGCCGAACCGTTTCGTCAGGCTCTTGACCTCGAGAATGGGCGCAGGCATCGCGGCAGGCTCGTCCCGTTAAAACAGGTATTCTTTGATCTTATCCGGCAAATGGCACGTATCGCATTTTTCACCGAGCACTTTGCCGTCATGCTCGGTTTTGCCGTCGTGGCACCGGAAACAATCCGCCGTGCCCTTTTTCCACAGCACGCTGTCCGTGGGGTGATCGGGATACAGCGGTTTGTTGTCCACCGAGACATGGCCGCGCGGCAGGATGATGGGATATCCCTTGATCGGCGTTTCGTGCACCACACGTGAATGGCACGTGGTACAGCCCTCGCCCTGCCCGCGCTTGCCGAACGCTTCCATGTGCTTCCGGTGGCTCATGATCAGTCCGACATCCTTCACCGGCGGCGGCAGATCGCGCGGCGCGACTTCGGAGACCCGCAGAATTTCGCGGTGGCAGCTCAGGCATACCTCGGAATGGACCGTCGCGTTGAGGTTGTGCGCATCCGTTGGTTTCCCAAAGATGTAAATCAGCACGTCCTTGGTGCCGGCATAAGCCTTATCGCGCAGGAACCCGTCAAGCCCCGGGCGCACGTGGCAGGTCACGCACTCGACCTCCTTGTGCGAGGACTTAATCCAGGAGTCGTAGGACGGCGCAATGTTGTGGCAGGAGGCGCAGAATTTCGGATGGTCGGTCAACGGAACGGCGGCGCCTCCGAGAGCCATGGTCCCGGCTACAATCGCCAGGATTGCCGTCGCCTTAGGTTTCCACATGCCGTGATTTGAGAGGGAACTGCTTGATGATAAGGGCGGCGAGCGTGGGAATATCGTCGGGATCGATCAGCGGAACCGTC
>DASQGO010000076.1:0-3544 GCA_035632555.1 Nitrospiraceae bacterium
CAGCCAGAACAGCATCGGCTGCACGAGCGTGAACAGCATGCTGAACTTCTCGCGGCTCAACCGGCGGACCCACCGCATGGTCAGCGCGCCGACTTCCTGAACATACTCGTGCATGGGCTAGTCCTGTTCTCCTTGCGGGAATTCCTCGCGGATCGCATGCCCTGTGTGGGCCACGAACACGTCATCCAATCGCGGCCGGTGGTAATCCACCAATTCGAGCCGGCAACTGGTCCGATTGGCCGCTTCCAGCACTGCGGGCAGAGCCTTCTCCGACGATTCCACGCGAATGTCCAGACCGGCCGGCTTGGCCGTGACCGCCCGCACCATAGGCAGGGTCCGCAACGCGGCCGCCAGCACCTCGATGTGGCCCGCGTCCGCCGCGCCGATGGTGAGCGAGACAATGTCGCCGCCCAGCCCGGCTTTCAGTTCCGACGGCGAACCCAGCGCCCTGATCAGGCCGCTGTCGATGATCGCCAGGCGGTCGCAGAGCTGATCCGCTTCGTCCAGATAATTCGTGGTCATGACGATCGTGATGCCGCGCGCCTTGAGCTGGCGTATATAGTCCCAGATGCGAAGCCGGCTCTGCACATCCAGCCCCAACGTGGGTTCATCGAGAAACAGGACCTTGGGATTCGGCAACAGGCCGCAGGCGATGTCGAGCTTGCGCTTCATGCCGCCCGAATAGGTCTTGGCCGGCAGATCGGCCCTGGCTTCGAGGTCCACCAGCTTGAGCAACTCGGGGATGCGGCGCTGCGCTTCGTCTTTCGGCAGGTGATAGAGATCGGCCAGCAATAATAAATGCTCGCGGCCCGTGAGAAACCGGTCGATGGCCCGCTCCTGCGGCACGTAGCCGATCAGGCGCCGTATGGTGTCCGGTTCCTTGGCGACGTCGTGCCCGAGCACGAGGGCCTGCCCGCTCGTGGGGCGCAGCAGCGTGATCAAAATCCGGAGCGTGGTGCTCTTGCCGGCGCCGTTCGGGCCCAGCAGCCCGAAAATCTCTCCCGCGTAGACTTGAAACGTCAGATCGTCAACGGCGGTGAGGGCGCCGTAGGTTTTGCGCAGCTGGATGGTTTCGATCGCGACGGCCCGACCCATGACAATCCCCGCTCACCCCCACCCTTTGATCTCGCCATGCTCATGCAGCATGAACTGGATCAGGTCGTTCAGCCGGCGGGCGCGCTGCCGGAGAGTCTCGGCTTCGAGCAGGAACTGTTTTTCGAGCGGTGTGCACTCCAGGCCGACGGACAAATGGTTGACCAGGATCTCATCGGGAATGTCGAGCCGGAAGAACTCTCTCCAGGTCACCTCGTCGCCGGCCGTCCGCAAGTACTCCCCGACCGCGCGCAGCAGGTCGGCGCGGAGCGACGGATCGAGCGCGGTGTCGGTTTCTTCGTCCTTCAAGGCAATCCGGGCCTCGCGGTACGGCTTCCCGTAAAACTGTTCCCGGATTTCGTACCGGCGCAGGCCTTCGAGCAAAATGTTAGACCGTCCGTCCGGCAGGTGTTGCACGCTGACGATCCGTCCCACGCAACCCACTTCGAACATCGGGGGGTTGCCGTCATACCCCTGTTCCCAGCCTTCTTTCAGCAGGGCCATTCCGATGCACTGCCCGCGCACGGTCGTGTCGGCAACCATCTCGCGATAACGCGGCTCGAAAATGTGCAGCGGCAGGTACGTTTTCGGAAAAAACACGACGCTGGGAAGGGGGAAAATCGGGATGCGATCGGGGATCGGAAACGCCGGCTCGTGATCTGAATGCGACCGGTCCGGTTCCGTTTGCATGCTTCACGATAGCCGAAGCTCTCGCGCCTTGTCAACCGAACTGGAACCTCGCAATTCAGCTTCTCACGAGGAGAAAACCCGCTTTACCATGCGAGAATTGCGTACTTGCAGCCGCCCTGTGATAAGCTGCGCGTCATGACGAGACCGACTGTTTTGCGAGCACTGCGCGGGATCCAGCTCGGCCGATTTTTCCTTGCCGCGGTCGGAGTCTTGTCATTTCCCGTCATTCTCCACGACATTTCGTCGGCCACCTCGGCAGACCACACTCGTCCGGCCGGATTCCGTTCGGCCGAGCCCGGCTACCAGTACCGGTTCCCGCGCGATCACGGAACCCACGACGACTTTCGCACCGAGTGGTGGTACTACACCGGCCATCTTACGACGGAGAATGGCCGGCGGTTCGGTTACCAGGTGACCTTTTTCCGGCGTGGCATCGAACCGGAGCGAGTCGGGCCCAATGCATCGCGTTGGGCAATCCGCCAGATTTATCTGGCGCACGTCGCCGTATCCGATCTTGACCAGGGCCGATTCCGCTACGCCGAAAAGGTCAGCCGGGCCGGCCTGGGTAAGGCGGGCGCCGAGTCCGGACGTCTGCATGTTTGGATCGACCGGTGGAGCGTCGAGGCATCCGCATCGCCGCATGAACACCACCGCCTGCTCGCCGCTTCCGACGATTTTTCACTCGACCTGACAGTGGCACCGGAAAAGCCGGCGGTCGTGCACGGCGAGCACGGTGTCAGCCGCAAAGGCACCGCTCCGACGCAGGGTTCGCATTATTATTCGTTCCCACGCCTGGCCACGTCAGGCACGATGACTATCAACGGCACGCGGTTTGCCATCAGCGGGCTGAGCTGGATGGATCACGAGTTCGGTTCCAGCGACCTCGACGAGGATCTCATCGGATGGGACTGGTTCAGCGTCCAGTTGGAAAATAACACCGAGCTCATGCTGTACGGACTGCGCCGATCCGACGGTACCGTGGCGCCGGTTTCCAGCGGCACGGTCATTTTCCCGGACGGCCGAACGCAGCACCTTTCGGCAGCAGACATGCGCGTGGACGTACTGGATTACTGGTCAAGCCGGGCGAGCGGCGGACAGTATCCCAGCCGCTGGAGGCTGGCCGTGCCGGCGTTGGATCTTTCGCTGGATCTTCGCCCGCTGCTGGCGGACCAGGAGTTGACGACATCCCGCAGCACACAGGTCACCTATTGGGAAGGCGCGGTCGAAGCCTCCGGGCATCTTCGCGGTGCACCCGTTGCCGGCAACGGCTATGTGGAGCTGACCGGCTACGCCAAACCAATGAGAAAACGATTGTGAGATCGACTAGGCAAATGCATATGCGACGTTTTCTCGGCTCGGCCCTTGGGCTGGCCCTGATTGGGGCGCCGGCATGCGGCGACTCCAGCGATACGATCGCCTCTATCGCGCTGCATCCGACCAATCCGAATATCATCTATATCGCCACCAATGACGCGGTCTATAAGACCCGGGACGGCGGGCCGACCTGGGAGAAGTTTTCCATATTCAGCTCCAGGCGGGTTACGACTCTGGCCATTGATCCCCAATTCCCTGCGACCGCCTACGCCGGCACGATGGGAGACGCGGTCTACAAAAGCCCCGACGGCGGCCAGCACTGGCTGCCTCACAACGTGGGGCTGAAGGAGCACGTCTCCTACGTCAACCAGTTCGTCTTCCACCCGATCCGGAGCGAAACCATCTATCTCGCCACGACGGTGGGCGTCTTCCGCACGACCGACGGCGG
>DASQGO010000077.1:0-4310 GCA_035632555.1 Nitrospiraceae bacterium
ACTGCAAAGACCATGACATCGGCGGGCACGTCGCATTTCTGGAAGACTACGACATGCACATGGCCAAATATCTTGTGTGGGGCGTGGATGTCTGGCTGAACACGCCGCGCCCGCCGATGGAAGCCAGCGGCACCAGCGGACAGAAGGCCGCGCTCAACGGCGTGCCAAATCTGAGCGTGCTGGACGGCTGGTGGCAGGAAGGCTACGACGGTGCAAACGGCTGGGCCATCCCGTCGTCAGGACACCTCGGAGACTCCCACAGCCAGGACATGCATGACGCGGAACACTTGTACCGCCTGCTCGAGCATGACATTGTCCCCCTCTACTACGACCGGGACCGTGATGGCATTCCGCGCGGCTGGCTCCAGATCGTCAAAGACGCCGTCCGTACGGTCGCACCGCGGTTCTGCACCCGCCGGATGGTCAAGGAATACATGGATCACCTCTACGCCCCGGCTGCCTCCCCGACCGTTCCCCGCTGGTAATTTCCATGCACCTGCTCGGCATCCTGGCCATCGCAGTCAGTTGCGGGCTCGGCACGGCGTGCCTGGCCGCACACGCTTCCGCCACCCCGTCCCGGCAGAATCCGACCGGCTCATCGCTCCAGGCAGACGCGCTGAAGGCATTCCGGCAAAGCCGATTCGACGACGTCATCCGCCTGCTGGAGGAAAGCCCAAAAGACCAGCCCCTGTCATCCGATCTCCTGCGCGCCGGAATCCGCAGCGCCTTGCGGGTCGGGCGGCCCGACCAGGCGCTCACGTTCTATACACGCCTCGTGCCTCCGGGAAAGCCTGACGAGACCGGCCTGCTCAGAGATGTGGCGTTCGCGGTCATCACCCGTCACGTGCGCGACCCCCAGGAGCATCTCCGCATTGCCGCCTATCTGGCACTGACCGACATTGCGGCGCGCGATGCGATTGCGCTCTTCGAAGACGGCCTGCTCGATTCGTCGGTCATGGTCCGCACGAGGGCTGCCGAGGGACTCGCGCGAGCCGGCCCTCCCGCCAAAACATCGGCCCTCGCACGCGCACTGGACGATCCCGCGCCGTCGGTCCGCATCGCGGCATTGAACGCGCTCGGAGCCAATGTCAATCCGGAACTTCGCTCCACGGTCGTCCGCCTGTCGAGATCCGAAGAAGGCGTCCTCCATATTTTTGCACTGGCCGCGCTGGCCCGCATGGGGCAATCGGACGCCGCGGACGAAATCGCCGGTGAAGCCACCCTGCCCGATGCGGAGCTTCGCATGGCGGCCGTGGGCGCGCTGGGACAATTGAAACGGCCGTCCAGCTTGCCGATCCTGAGTCAATCCGTGTACGATCCCGACCCATCTGTACGCGCATTCGCAGCCGGGGCCTTGGGCGACCTTGGTAATCTGAAGGGAGAACCGGCACTGCTGCACGCGCTGGAAGACGATAGCCCCCGCGTTCGCAGCATCGCCGCCGCCAGCCTCGGGCGGCTGAAACTGGTCCAGAGCCGGCAGGTGCTTCGGCAAGCGGCCCGCGATCCGGTTGAAATGGTTCGTGTCGGCGCGGTGGAAGGACTGCTGCGGATCGGCGACACCGAGGCTGTACTGCTCGCAGCCGACCTCGCGAAGCATCCGGACCCCTCGGTGC
Organism: Nitrospiraceae bacterium; assembly: GCA_035632555.1. Taxonomy (GTDB): domain Bacteria; phylum Nitrospirota; class Nitrospiria; order Nitrospirales; family Nitrospiraceae; genus 2-02-FULL-62-14. The sequence goes on from DASQGO010000077.1 coordinate 1,614, forward strand.
GCGGCGCCATGGCGCAAGCGGTGGCCTTGTCGGGCAACCGCAAGGCGCTCCTGGTCGTCGAATCGTTGTTGAAGGATCAGCAGCCGCAGCCACGCCTGATGGCGGCTCGGGCCATCGGCAAACTGGGCGGGCGCGAGGGGTTGGCGCTATTGAAGCAGGCGTTGAACGATTCCGATCCGGCCATCCGGATCGCCGCAGCCGGCGGCGTGATCAAGCTGCTGCCCGCCAAGTGATGGCCTGCCATGGTACCGACTGAACAGAAGGGACATCCTATGTTGAAAATACTCGGCATCTCCGTGTTGCTGGGCGGCGTGTTCTTGCTGGGCTACTACACTGGTCAGCGCCCGGCCGAAGTCAGGAAAGCCGTCAAGGAACTCTCCTCCGAAGTGGTGGACACGACCAAGGACCTCTCGCGCAACGTCATCGACTCCACGCAGGGGCTCGAACGCGCGTTGCGTTATCGGCAGGGCGTGGTGGACGCGAAGGAACGGCTGCTCGAAGCGCGATCCGACCTCAACGAAAAAAACTTCGGGGACGCCGCCAGGGAATTGGCCGAAGCCGTCACGCATCTGGAGCAGGCCGGTTTGGCGGGAGAAGAAGGCGGCAAGGCCGCCAAAGCCAAGGCGCTCGCGGCGAAAATCAAGGACGTCGAAAAGGACCTGTCAAAGGGGAAGACGGTCGGCCGGGAAAAAATGGGCGAAATTCAGAAGGAACTTGATTCGCTGCTGCAGAAGTAACGATGCAGATTAGGCGTTCGCTGGCGCCTTGTTCTTTTTCCACGCCGCGAGAATCCGCTCGACCCGCATCCGCACGACCATATCCGGATCTTTCATCAAGGGCCTGATCGCCTCGCGGCCGCGCTCGTCGCCGATCTTTTCCAACGCAGCAGCCGCAGTCAGCCGGGAAAACCAATCCGAGTCCTTCAGCATGTCGATCAACGGATCGATCGCCGTGGCATCCTTGATGCGTCCCAGCGCAATGATCGCCTGCTGGCGGACAACCTCATCTCTGTGCTTGAGCGCTTCGATCAACCGCCCCACCGCCGGTGCACCCAGTTCGATGAGTGCCTCGGTCGCATCGTTCTTGAACTCATCGTTCTGCAGTTGCTGCATCAAGGGATCGAGCACCCGCTCGTCCTTGATCTTGCCGAGCGCGCGGATCACGCTCTTGCGGAGATCCCAATCCCGCAGCATCCTGACAAGGCGTTCGACCGCGGGGGAGCCGACCTGCCCCAGCGCCTCGATCACCGCTTCGCGGACCTGCCAGTCGCCGTCGCGTAGCGCGTTTACGAGCGGCTCCACGCACCGTTCGTCGCCCATTTCGCCGAGCGTCACCACCGCTTCACGGCGGGCGGTCCAATCCGGATCTTTTAGGAGATCGATTTGAATGTCGATCTCGTCCTTGACCTTTTCTTCTTCGAGGATAGATTCGGGAGGAGGAGCCTCACCCGACGGCGGCTCGGACGGCTTCGCCAACGCATCCGACATCCGGTCGGCCAATGCGTCGCTCGCTTCCGGCGCATCGGACATGGAAAACTCGTCTGTCTGATCGGGCTTCTCGGTCATGGGCAACAACCTGTGCGGGCAGTATGGTCTAGGCGGCTGGCGCGGCGGACTTCACAGCGGCATCGGCCTTTTTCTTTCCCATCGCGTGCTGTTTGCGAGTCGCCAGACGGCGCCGCAGACGCTGGATGCGCTTCAACCGTTTATGCAGCTTGCGAAATGGCGCGTCGCCTTCCGGATTCTCCAGTTTGCCGCGCTTGTCCGACACTTTCTTTTTCAGTCTGGCTTCCTCGTCGGTCAACGAGATTTTCTTCTTCTTGGCCATTGCCGCACACTCCTCACGTTAGGACTGGACACACATCGGCCCGCGCAAGCTTCTTGCTTACACGGGCGGCCTCAGTGTAGTCGAGAGCCCTCCAGCCTGTCAATTAGATGGAACCCGAGAAGCCTACGGAATCTGGAGAGAAGCCGCTGCATACGCGCGGCGTTCGGCAGCCTGATAATCCGCCGCACGGCGCACACGCCGTTGGCGTCTGAGATCATTGGGCAGTGACCGCACGGCCCGCACCTTGCGCGGTTGCGCCAGGAACAGGGCATCCTCCCCGTCAGTTGCAATCTTGATGGCAGGAGGAAACGGTATCAAGTCGGCAGTTGAGACGCGGTCTGCGCTCTGGTCCCCGACCACTTCGACTTGCACGGCGGCAACACCGCTGTCCACCATGTCCAGCACCCTGGCGCCCGCAAGGGACAGATCCAGTACGCGGCCATACAGGTACGGGCCGCGGTCGTTGATCCGTACGCGAACCTGCCTCCCGTTTTCGATGTTGGTTACAAGAACCCATGTTCCCAGCGGCAAGGTCCGGTGGGCGGCCGTCAGCGCTTCCATGTCGTAAATTTCTCCGTTGGCGGTCAGCCATCCGTGAAAATCTTCGCCGTACCACGAGGCAATCCCCCGCTCCTTCACGCTGACGTCCAAATCAGCCTGTCCCTTAGGCAGCACCGTGCAAGCGCTGACAGCAAACCCGCACGCGAGCAGAAGCGCCAATGCCTGGCTGGTCCTTCGTTGTCTGTTCACCACATCCTCCTTGTGCATCCACCGGCGCCACATACACCCTATGGCTAGCCGCTGCGACCTAACTCCACCCTACATCTTGTGGCTACTGAATCAAGAAACCGCGAGCTGAGGGTACCGGTG
>DASQGO010000078.1:0-20006 GCA_035632555.1 Nitrospiraceae bacterium
CCCACTGCGAGCGATCTGCTGCTCCTGAAAACCGCGAAGCTGTGCGACAGGAAACCGACTGTCCTCGGCCGTCTTGCAGGAGTGCCGGTCAACCGGGATGTCTGGGGAACGGGAGAAGAGCTGCGGATTCCGCCGGATCGCAGCGCGACCGGCGCAGAGGAATCGCTGTTCTTCGACCAGGACGACCAGCTGGTCGGCCTGCTGTTTGTCTTTCCGTCCGGCGTCGGCCTGAAGCCCTACCCGGTTCTGCGCGAAACACTGAGCAAGCTCAAGCCGTCGCTCGAGTTTTATCTGAGCATCGGCCAGATCTCCGCACAGGACAGCCTCGACCCCAGCGCGCTCTACCAGACCGGTGATGCCACGAGCACGACCAATTACCTGGTCCTGAGCAGCGACCCGCCGGCTCTGCTGGCGGCTTCGTTCGCGATCGATCCCTATGCGGCCGGAGCCACCAATCTGATTTCGCCCTACCGAGCCGAGTTTCTTGCGCGGGTCGAGCGGAACAGGCCGGCGAAGGGGAATGCCAAGCTGTCCGGGAAGGGCGCGACGGATCGGGAGTCCTTTGCGGCGCTGCAACAATTCGCGCGCGGAGAAGCCGCACACTTTGGATCCTGCGGGATAAAAGACGAAGCCCGCGCAACGGATGCCTACGGCAAGGCGATCGCCGTGGGATTTTCAGACAAAGCGCGGCTTGCGGATGCCCATCACAAGCTGGGACTAACCCTCGAGCGGAGCGGAAAACTTGAGCCGGCCAAAGCCGCCATTCAGAAAGCACTCGTCATCCGTCCCAACACGGCGGAATATCTCAACAGCCTGGGGACGGTGTATGCAGGGCTCGGTGATCGTGCGCAGGCGATGGCGGCGTTCGAGCGGGCCGTCACGCTGCGGCCGAATTATCCGGTGGCGCGGTTTAACCTGGCGGAAGCTTACGAGCAGGTGAATCCCAAGCGGGCTATCGCGGAGTACGAAACGTATCTGGCCCTGGTGGAGGAAGTCGAAGAAGAGCGTGCGCGCGCGGCCACGGCTGAAAAGCGCATACAGGCGTTGAAAAGCCGCTAAGGGGAGAAAGTGACCTCGTGGGTCATCCCCGGACGTGCTCTTCCTGCTCCTGCTGTGTTTTGCACGCGATGCAAAAGGTGGTTACGGGACGGGCCTTGAGGCGCTTGAGCGGAATTTCCTCGCCACAGCCTTCGCAGATGCCGTAGGTCCGAGTGGCCAGGCGTTCGAGGGCTTCGTCGATCTTCTTGATCAGTTTCCGTTCCCGGTCTTTAATCCGCAACGCAAAGTTCTGATCCGCCTCCGCCGTGGCCTGGTCGTTCATGTCAGGGAAGGTGGCAAGGCCGGGCCTCTGATCCAGCACCGCCTCGGCGCCCTGGAGCAGCCCCGTCCGCTGCCGCTGCAAGGCGCGGAAGATGGAAGCGTACTTCGACTCGCCAGTGTAGGGCTGTTTCTTGTGTGCAGCCGTCCGTTTCGCCGGACGCGAAGGCGGGGGGACTATCGAGGATGATCCGCGCGCGCGTGAGCCCATGTCAAAAAACTATAGCAATATGATCCGGGATGGTCAACATGTCTTGTCGTGTTCGTTACAAGTCCCGCCGGCCTTCCAATGATTTGATCAGCGTCACTTCATCCGCGTATTCGATATCCACGCCGACCGGAATCCCGTAGGCGATGCGCGACACGCGGACGTGGTGCGGTTTCAGCAATCTGGTCAGGTAAATGGCGGTGGCTTCGCCTTCAATGGTGGGATTCGTGGCCAGGATCACCTCTTCGATGCCGCCGCCTTTGAGGCGGTCTTCAAGATCCTGCGCGCGGATGTCGGCCGGGCCCACGCCGTCTAGTGGCGACAGAGCGCCGAGCAGCACGTGGTACAGGCCGCGGTAGCCGCCGGTACGCTCAATCGCGTAGAGCGTGCTGGGCTCCTCCACGACCAGAATTTTGGTGCGGTCGCGTTTCGGGTCGCGGCAAAACTCGCAGAGCTCGCCTTCGGCGATGTTGCGGCACTGGCGGCAGAAAGCCAGGCCTTCCTTCACGGCGCGAATGGCGTCAGCGAGCCGCATGGCTTCGTCCGTTTCGGTTTTAAGGAGATAAAAGGCGAGGCGCTGAGCCGTCTTGTGCCCGATGCCCGGCAGGCGGACCAGTTCCCGGATCAATTGGGCGAGCAATCCTTGGTTATCAAGTCCCATAGACGTGTGCGCGATGGCTGCCGCCGGTCGTACTAGAACAGTCCCGGAATTTTGACGCCGCCGGTGATGGCTTTCATCTCGCCGGCCATGAGATCCTTGGCCTTGCGCAGCGCGTCGTTGGTGGCGGCGACGATCATGTCCTGCAAGAGATCGTTCTCGACGGTTTTCAGTACCTCGGGGTTGATGGCGATCGAGACGATCTCCATCGCTCCGTTGGCCTTGACGGTGACCATGCCGCCTCCGGCCGAGCCTTCGGCCACCTTGGTTCCCGCCGCATCCTGCAATTTGGCGAGCTGGTCTTGCATCGCCTGGGCCTGCCGCATGATATTGCCCATGTTGCCGAACGGATTCTTGCACATGATGATGCAGTCTCCTTGCGTGGTGCAGCCTGCCGGACGTCCACGAGGTCGCTTCCGAACACGTCCCGGGCCTGTTTGACAAGCGGGTGCGCGCGAGTCTGCTCAATCAGCGTGTCTTTCTCGGAGCGGGCTTTTGCGGCTCGGGCCTGCGCGGGGGAGAGGCCGGCTGCGTGGCCTTCTGCGAGTTCGACGATCTTGAGCCGAACCGGTTGGCCGGCCAGTTCGGCACACAGATCCGCAATCAACCGCTGCGTGTCTGACTTTTCCATCATCCCGCGGGCAACCGACGCGCTGGCCGGATAGCCGATCATCAATTGATTGCCCTCGATCGTGAGGAGCGCGCCCATTTCCAGGAATGCGCCGATGTTGGGGTGTTTGATTGAGACGCGTTCCACCACCTGTTCCCAGTTGAGCTGGATAGCAGGCGTCACGGGCGGCGGCGCGGCCGGTGCCGGCTTCACACTTGTCGCTTGGCCCGCCGGCTTGGGCGGGAGCGGTACTGGTTTTGAGACTGCGGCTGGCGCGGGAGGCGAAACCGGCGTAGCCAGTGGTCTGGCTGGGGCGGTCGGTTTGGCAGGAGCTGTTTGGTTGTAGCCGGACGGCGGCCGATTCGGCGCGGCAGGGGGAGGCGGCGGCGCAGATTGGCGCAGCGGTGCTGCGGGAACCGTTGCGCCGGAGACCAGCATTCTCGCGGCGCGGATCGCAGCGGATTCCAGCACAAAACGAGGGTGCGCGCTGAGGCGCAGCGAGTCTTCGGCCTGCGACAGAATCCGAAACAGCTCCTGGACCTGTTCAACGGTGAAAGCCCTGGCGTCCGTGACGATCTGGCGCAGGTCTTCCTCGGGCGTCTCGATGAGGCTTTGGAGGTCCTGCGCGGCGGGCACGACCGCCGCAACCAGCATGTGGCGGGCGTATTCGACCAGGTCGGCGCAATAGGCGCGAAGGTCGTGCCCTTGATCCAACACCTGCGCAATCACACCGACGGCAGCCGGACCATCCTGCGCAATCACGGCGGCGATCATGGCGCGGACGTGTTCCTGCGGGACGGTGCCGAGGAGGGTTTCCAGATCGCCGTGCTTGACGGTCTTGCCGGCGAACGCCACGACCTGATCCAGGATGCTTAACGCGTCCCGCATGCTGCCTTCGCTGGCCCGTGCGATGGCGGAGAGGCTGCGGTCTTCGGCGGCGAGGCCGTCCTGCTGCGCGACGAAGCGCAGCCGCTGAATGATTTCGGCATGCGGGATGCGCCGGAAGTTGTAATGCTGGCAGCGGGAAAGAATCGTCGCGGGAATTTTATGAATCTCGGTTGTCGCGAAGATGAAAATCACGTGAGCCGGCGGCTCTTCCAGCGTTTTCAACAACGCGTTGAAGGCGGAGGTCGAGAGCATGTGTACTTCGTCGATAATATAGATGCGGTAGTGGCCTCGGAACGGCGTGTACTTCACGTTTTCACGGATCTCCCGCACGTCGTCCACGCCGGTATTGGATGCGCCGTCGATCTCGATCACGTCCACCGAGGTACCCTGCGCAATCTCGCGACAGTTGGCGCAGGCATCGCACGGCGTTGCCGTCGGGCCCTTTTCGCAGTTGAGGGCTTTCGCAAGAATGCGGGCCATCGTCGTCTTGCCGACGCCGCGCGTGCCGGAAAACAGAAAGGCATGCGCAATCCGCTTGCTGGCGATGGAGTTCGAAAGAGTCTGGACGACGTGGGGCTGGCCGATGACATCCTGGAAGGTGGCCGGCCGGTATTTCCTGGCAGAAACCTGATAGTCCATAGGTGTTCTATTTCAGGATGCTGTTATGCGGGGCCAGGTGATCCTGCGGCACACCAAACTGACCGCTTACCGTTGCTTCCTTCCGGACCTGGCGGGGTTCACAGGGTTCGGTTGCACAGGGCCCGGCCCCTTAACTTTTGGCGCGATAGATGTCGGACTGCACTCCTCGCGGCAGTGGCGCGCCAGCCCTACCGATTGGCCATGGCATTCCATCACCATGAAAAGGTGTTGCGCTGCGCGACATGATCATAAGTCGTTGCGGCTGTTCCTGTACCGCCAAGCGAGCTGGTATGGCGGAGAGGGTGGGATTCGAACCCACGGTCGAGTTACCCCGACGCATGCTTTCCAAGCATGTCGATTCGGCCACTCTCGCACCTCTCCGCATGCATACCCACGAGAGGCCGCATCTTAGCATGGCGGGGGAGAAGGAGGCTACCGAGCCGTCATGGTCCGATGCGTGATTACAGGCGGCAAGCAGTCTGGTCGCGCGACCCGGCGACTGTGTCGCCGGCCACAGTCGCCAGAATCTTATAGTGGCCGAGACCCAGTTCCTTGCCATAGGCTTCGCCGACCAGCACGTCCTGAACATGCTGGTGGTCCCAGGCGCGGAAGTACGACTTGCCGACTTTACAGCCGTCGAATTCGTGGCCTTCCAGGGCCTTGATGACGGCGGCGGTGTCGGTGGTGCCAGCCCGTTGCGCGGCCTCAAGGATCTGTGTCATCGCGGCATAGCCCAGATAGCAGCGCGAGGTTGGCGTGTGATTGTACTTGTCGATCACGCCCTGGATGAAGCGCTTCGAACTTTCGGTGTTGATCTTGGGGTCCCAGATCAGGCCCCAGATGCCGGCGTTGCTGGCGTAGCCCAGCGGCCGGCCGATCTGTTCGCCGCCGATCATGCCGCCGATGCCGATCTTCTCTTTCGCGAACTCCAGCCTGGCGCAGGCTTTGAGTGCGTTGACGAGGTCCCAGCCGTAGAGGTTGAGCACGATCAGGGTCGGCTGTGCATTCTTCGCCTCCATCAGCGCGGCGGTGAAATCCGTGGTCCCGAACGGCGTTGTCGCCTGTCCGACAATCTCGCCACCGCGAGCCTTCAGCGCCGCGGTCATGGCGGCGAGCGCGGCCTTACCGTCCACCGTATCGGCCGTGACCATATAACACTTCGCGCCGTAGGCCTTGATCAGGTGAGGGGCCACCGCCTTCGCCAGCATGTCGGCGTTCGGCATGAAGACGAAGGTGTGCGAGTTGCAGCTGGAGCCGGTCAGATCCATCACATACGCGCCGGTGACCATGAAGAGTTTGTTCTCCTTCTTGGCCAGGTCGGCCACGGCAAGCGCCACGTCCCCGTTAAAGCTTCCCATCAGAAAATCCACCCGGTCTTCCTTGATGAATTTTGTCACGGCCTTGAGCGCGGTCTGCACGTTCGAGGCGTCATCCGCTTCCAGAATCGCCACAGGCCGGCCCAGCACACCGCCGTTCTTATTGAACAGATCCACGGCGACGTTGGCGCCATGCACGTCGTGGATCGACGAGGTCTTGTACGGGCTGGACAGCGGGTCGATGATGCCGATCCTGATCGGTTCCGCGGCGTGGGCCGCGCGCGACCGGGATGAAAGCCCCGACACCTGTCCGGCCAGATCGCCGAACGCCAGCGCTCCGCCGGTTGCGGCCGCCAGCTGCAAAAATCGTCTGCGCGAAATCTCGCTCATGGCCAATCCTCCGTGGGAAAACAGATGGGTGCGCTGCACGGGCCTGCATGAAGCACGATAAAGAGGGGAGGTAAACGAATATGAGAGGGGCGAATGATAACGGGGAGGGGATCCGCGGTCAAGGCCGCCTTCGCCTCGACCGCGGACGGGAGCCCGCTCAACTATATTGATCCCACGTGTCGCACTGCTTGATCGCCCAGAAGACGGCTTCCTTCAGTTTCTTGAGTTTCATGTTCTCCGGATCGCGCATCGCTTGCAGTTTCCTGTCGAGCGCGTAGAGCGGTTCGATCGACCGTTTGTCCGGCATCTTGCCGAGCGACCAGGCGACCTCCGTCAGCAACGTCCAGTCTGTATTGGGATCTTTCAGGACTTCGAGCAACGGAACGACGGCGGTCGTATCTCCATGCAGCCCTCCCACCTGGCCGAGGCCCTTGACGGCAGAGATGCGCAAGTCCATGTCCGGCGAGTTCTTCAGGATGTCGATCAGCAGGGGGATTCCCTCGCGACCGATATTGCCCAGTGATTCGGCGGCTTGTTTTGCCAGATCTTTGTCTTTCAAGGCTTCCTTGAGCCTGGGGAGCGCGGAATCGGAAAGCATCTCGCCAAGCAGCGAGATGATTTTGAGCCGCCGCATCTGGTTCTTCGAACTGTCCAGCAGCTTGAGCAGCCGCTCGTCTTGTCCCCAGTCGGCGGTGACGGTCACCGGAAAGTCATAGTTCGTCAGCCGCTCCGTCAGTTTCTTCATCGCATAGTCGCCCGGATCACCGGCATTGGCTTTCTGCGCGGCATCGATGGCGTCTTCGAAGTCGGTGCGGACCTCCTTCTGCCATTTAATTTTCATGCCGCCCAGCGTGTAATTGAGCTGGCAGGCCGGTCCCTTCCAGACGCGCGACGGGGAATCGGGGAGGTCTGCATCGCCGCCGGCCGAGGCCGTTCCTTCCCAGGTCTTTCGTTGCTCACACTTGACCTTGAACATGACGTCATACGGTTTCGACCCATCGGTGATCACGGTGTACCCCAGTTCGGAGAGGCGGGAAACCACGACGGCACGGATCGGTCCGGCATCGACCGCCCCCTTGTCGGTCAGGGCGACGGCTTCCACCAGGATTGTTTGGATTTTTGCCAGTTGGCTTTTCTGCTCGGGTGTGAAGTAGTCCCGACGGGCCCAACCTGGTCCTTGCGAGAGGATCAGCAGTGATATGACAATGGCGATCATGATGGAGCGCTTCATATGGCACCCCCTGGAGTGCACGGGCCGGCCGAACGGCGCGAAGGGACCGCCAATAACACGGTGATGAAGAGACGATGCCGGACAACCAACCGGTCCGCTCCATCGAACTTCCGGTCATGCGCCCGTGCGAAATGATGCTGCAGTATACTGCGAATTGGAGGGGCTGTACCAGCCCTCATGCGCTGTGATTTTCCCCGCCTAGCGTGCCGTACGCGAGTCGCGCGATGGCTTGACAGTGGCGCGCGGGGGCCTGTACAACCATGCTCAGGTGTCGGCGTAGAACTGGGCAATGGCGTGGTTCCGAACCGGCTCGATGATCGTGCCTCGGGCGCGAGAGTGGCGGAACTGGCAGACGCGCGAGACTTAGGATCTCGTGGGAAACCGTGGGGGTTCGAGTCCCTCCTCTCGCACCAGCATACCAAACTTCGTTTGAGCCGGCGGCTATTCTGGGTTTTAGTGTAATTCTTGCCGCCGGATAAACACCAAAATTTGAGTTTTCAAGAGGACGTCATGAAGGTCGAAGTCACAGAACTGGGCCCGATCAAGCGGTCGCTAAAGATCGAGATTCCGCAGGAAGATGTCAACAGGCAGTTCGCCGAAGTCTATGCCGACCTGAACCGGCAAGTCCGCATTCCGGGTTTCCGGCCGGGCAAGGCGCCACAGTCGCTGCTGGAACAGCGGTACGGCAAGGATATTGGTGAAGACGTCGTCCGCCGCATCATCCCCACCTATTATGAAAAAGCCATCCGACAAACCGGCATTGTGCCGATCGTGGTGGAGGTTCCGCCGATCGAGCGGGTGAAGATCAAGAAAGATGCGCCGTTTTCCTTCACGGCCACCGTCGAGATCAAGCCGAAAATCGAGCTGCGCGATTACAAGGCGCCCAATCCCATCTCGCTGAAGATCGATACGCGCACGGTCACCGACGATCAAATCGACAAGGCGATGAACGTGCTGCGGGAGCGGCAGGCCCAGTTGGAGGCGTCGCCGGCCGGCACCGCGCTGGCCGACGGCTCCTACGCCGTATTGGACGTGGAGGGATTCGTCGATTTGGCGCCGCTGGAAGGGGCGAAGAAGGACGGCCACCTGCACAAGATCGGCGCCAAATTGTCGGTCATGGGGCTGGAGGTGGATGAGCAATTGATGGGAAAGAAAGAAGGCCAGGTGGTGGAAATTCCCCAGCCCTATCCGGCCGCCCATCCGGATCAGAAACTGGCGGGCAAAACAGTGGTGTTCCGGATCAAGGTTGCCGCCGTGAAGCAGAAGAAACTCGCCCCGCTGGACGACGAATTCGCCAAGGACTGCGGTCCCTACCAGTCGGTGGCGGAGTTGAAAGAGAAGCTGCGCGAGGAAATGGAGAAGGCGCTCAAGAAGGACATCGAAGAGACTTATAAGGACACGATCCTCAAGCGGTTGGTGGAGACGCACCATTTCGACATTCCGGAAACGCTCGTTGAGCGCGAGCTCACGGCGATGATCCGGCACCGGGTGGAGCAGGAAATACGGATGAAGGGCCGTGAGCGGGCCACCGAGCTGGAAGATCCGGCTGTGCGGCAGGACGCCTTCAAGAAATGGCGGGAAGAATTTCACCCCGAGGCCCAGCGCCGCGTGAAAGTCGGCATGATTCTGGAAGCGATCGCGGAGAAGGAAGGGCTGGCGGTCGAGCAAGAGGATCTGGACGCGGAGGTCCGGCGCATGTCATCGGAGCTGCGGATTTCCATCGAGGAGATCGCCAGGATCGTGAAGGCCGGCGGCGAGGAAGCGATGGATGAACTCCGTGGCCGGATCATGGCGGACAAGTCGCTGGATTTCGTGTATCGCCACGCCATGATCCAGAAGTAGGTCGAAAAGACCCTGAAAAGCTGCCGCCGGGCCTGTGTTGTGGTAAGATAGCGCGTCTGGGAATTATCGGAGAAAGGAACCGTCCGTATGCTAGTGCCGATCGTTGTCGAACAGACCAACCGCGGCGAGCGCGCCTACGACATCTATTCGCGCCTGCTCAAGGACCGCATCATCTTTCTGGGGGCGCCGATTGACGACATCTTCGCCAACCTGGTGATTGCCCAATTGCTGTTCCTCGAAGCGGAGGATCCTGAGAAGGACATCAATCTCTATGTCAATTCTCCGGGTGGAAGCGTGACGGCGGGACTCGGCATCTACGATACGATTCAGTACGTCAAGCCGCCGATCAATACCATCTGTTTGGGGCAGGCGGCGAGCATGGGCGCGCTGCTGCTGGCCGCAGGCACCAAGGGCAAGCGGTATGCGTTGCCGAATGCACGGGTCATGATTCACCAGCCGATGGGCGGATTCCAGGGACAGGCGACGGAGATCGACATTCACGCGCGGGAAATCCTCAAGATTCGGGAGCGGCTGAACGAAATTCTCGCCAAGCACACGGGCCAGCCGCTCGACAAGATCGCGCTGGACACGGAGCGGGACTATTTCATGTCGGGCGAAGAAGCGAAGCGCTACGGGCTGATCGATGAAGTGATCACGCGGCCTCCGAAGGCGATCAAACCGGCCGGCAAGGATTCGGGGAACGACGGGGCAAAAGACAAGTAGCCACTATCTCTCGATCAGGGAGGGGGCATGCCCAAACAAGACAAGACAGACCGTCACCTGCGGTGCTCGTTCTGCGGGAAGAGCCGCGACGAAGTCCGCAAGCTGATCGCCGGCCCCACCGTCTATATCTGCGACGAGTGCGTCAATCTGTGCAACGACATTATCGCGGAGGATTGGGAAGAGGCGAAGGAAGAGATCTCGTCCAAGCTCCGCAAGCCGCACGAAATCAAGCACCACCTCGATCAATACGTCATCGGACAGGACCGTGCGAAGAAAATCCTGTCCGTCGCCGTCCACAACCACTATAAACGCATCTCCGCCAACGAGGTGGACGACGTCGAATTGCAGAAGGGCAACATCCTGGTCGTCGGGCCGACCGGCACGGGCAAGACCCTGCTGGCGCAGACGCTGGCGAAATATCTGGACGTTCCCTTTACCCTCGCGGACGCCACCACGCTCACCGAAGCGGGCTACGTCGGCGAGGACGTCGAAAACATCATTCTGAAATTGCTCCAGGCGGCAGACTACGACGTCGAGCGCACCGAGCGCGGCATCGTCTATATCGACGAAATCGACAAGATCAGCCGCAAGAGCGACAGTCCGTCGATCACGCGTGATGTGTCCGGCGAGGGAGTCCAGCAGGCGCTGCTCAAGCTCATCGAAGGCACGGTGGCGAACGTCCCCCCGCAGGGCGGCCGCAAGCATCCCCATCAGGAATTCATCCAGGTGGACACGAGCAATATTTTATTCATCTGCGGCGGAGCCTTCGTGGGATTGGACGCTCTCATCGAGCAGCGGCTCAACAAAAAACAGATGGGCTTCGGTGCGGACATCAAGACCAAGGACGACACGCGGCTCGGTGAGGTGCTGGCGCACGTGCAGCCGGAGGACTTGCTGAAGTACGGATTGATCCCGGAATTCGTCGGACGGCTGCCGGTGGTGGCCACGCTGGAGGAATTGGACGAGCCGGCGCTGGTCCGCGTGCTGACCGAGCCCCGCAATGCGCTGATCAAGCAGTACGAAAAACTGATGTCGTTCGAAAAGGTGAAGTTGAAATTCACCGATGGCGCGATCGCGGCCGTGGCGCGCAAGGCCTTTTCTCAAAAAACCGGCGCGCGGGGCCTGCGGGCGATTCTCGAGGAAGTCATGCTGGATCTCATGTACGAGGTCCCGTCCCAAAAGCAGATCAAGGAAGTACTGATTAACGAAGATGTGATCATCGGCAAAAGCCAGCCGATTAGGATTTACGAACAAGATACGAAGTCGGCGTAGCGTCGGGCCGAGTCTGTTTTTCGTGACGGGGTGTTCCTCCCATGGGGAGCACCCCGTTGTTTTTCATGCTGTTAGGTCCTCTCCGGGCATCGGCTATACTTGCTCCCTGACATCGTCAGCCGGAGGAAGGACAGATGAAGCTCCCGGTGGTTGCCACCAAATCTCACCAGGGCAAGTCGTTGGAACTCGACACAAAACGGGAAACGATCGCGCTGCTCGGGTCCGAAGGACAAGTCCTTGGTGTGGTCGGTTGGGGGGCGATTATCGACTATATCAGCTTCTCGCAGCAGCAGGCCCCTTCCACCGAAGCACGAACGCAGCCCCGCGTGTCGCTGACGGCGAAAGTCCGGTATCTGGCGCCGAATGGCTCGCAGGTCGAGAGCCGCGCGACGGGTGTCGGTGGCGGCGGGCTCTTTATCGAGAGCACGGCTCCGATGGCGGTCGGGACCGAATTCACCATTTCGTTTGCATTGCCGGATCGGTCGGCTGAGTGGTTGGAGGCGAAGGGCAAGGTCGCGTGGGTCTGCCCGAAAGCCGATCAGTACACGTTTTTCCCAGGCATGGGTGTCCGTTTCACGTCGGTCGCTCCGGACACGCGGGCGCGCATGCTCGAGTTTGTGAATTCGCTCAAGAAATCCGACTCAAAGGGTTAGCCGGCTCGATCTGTTCGAGCGCCCACGCCGCCCAACGCTGGACGGCGGCGTCCCGATCGTGCGTTGACGCCGATCGAAGGGCCGGCACGATCGTCCGGTCGCCAAATTTTCCCAGCCGATAGGCCGCTTCTCCTCGCACACCGGCATCCGCATCTTTCAGGAGCCGGTCACGGATGGCCGGCAACGAGCGTGGATCGACCATCTCGCCGAGGGCTGCGACGGCTCCCTGCCTGACTCGCGCATCGGGATCACCGAGCGCCGTCGTCAGTGCGTGGTACGCGGAGTCTGCCTCGAGCCACGTCAGTGCAGAAACCGCCGCGCGCCGGGACTCGACGTTGGCGCTCGCCAGCCGCTCCGTCAACAGCCCGACAATGGACTGCGTGCCGCCCACGGCACCGAGCGCCTGCGCGGCGGCCTGCTTGACTTCCGCGGACGGATCGTCCAGCCGCTGTGCCAGCTCCAGCCCGGCCTGATCCAGCACGTCTTCACCGAGGTTACCCAGAGCCCAGGCGCTCATCGCACGCACGGTCGGATCGTCATCGTGCAGACTGCGGAGCAGCGCCGACGCCGTACCCGGGATGGCAATTTTCCCCAGCGCCTGGGCTGCGGTGGTCCGTATCTGCGGATCGGGATCGTGAAGGAGCGCAACCAGACGGGATGCGCTCACATTTGGATCGGTGGCAGTCTGGTTCCCGTAGCAGCCGTTGATGCCGGAGAGCAGGAGAGCGACCAGCAGGATTCGCACGCTGAGTGTGAGCGACTGCAACACGTGAGGAGTATGAATTATGCCGGCTTGGGCGGATCTTCCTGGACGGACGGCATTTGCTTGGCATCTTCGACAGTTTGCTCGATCTCTTTCTGCGCGGAGTCAATCTCGGCCTGGATCGTGCGCATCTGAGGGTCCACGGTCGAGCGCACATCGTTGACGGCCTGGCGAAACGTGCGGAGCGCATCGCCGAGTCCTTCGCCGAAGCTTTGCATGTCGGCTGCGTCAGGGGCCTTGGCTTGCTGCGCGGCCTTTGCCTTGAGGGCGGCTTGCTGGGATTGGACCCTGGCGACGGCATCCTTGTTCACGATCGCCGAGGGCCGCTTGGCCTGCGGTTTGGTCTGGGCCGTCGGCGGGAGAGGCGGATACTGGGCGCGCATCGTGGGCGCGGGATTTGTCGCGCGGTCTTCCATCGTCGGCGGCTGATAAGAAGGATAGCCCTGCGTCGGCGCCGGCTGACCGGCAGGCGCCGCAGGTTTGGGCGGAGTCTGTTTGGGTTGATAGGCTTGCGGCGCGGCGGAGGCAATCATCGCAGCCGTTGTGCCGGGCGTCGCTTCGGGGCCGGGCTGGTAGGCAGCCAATACCGTGCGGCCTCCTTGCGCGGCAGCGGTCTGTCCGGGCGCTGCCGTAGCGGTTGTGGGCGCTGGAGTTCCTTGCGCGGCCTGTGCCGGAGCCACCACCTGCGCCTCTTCAATCGGCGGAGGAGCCTGGGCCAGCTGGGCATTGGGCGCATTCGGTGCGTTTGGATCAGGCGGCGGAGGCTCTTCATGCACCGCCTTTTTGAAGCCCTTGAGCGCCTTGCCGACCCCTTCGCCCAATGCGGGCAGGCGGCTGGATCCGAACAGAATCAATATGATCACCAGAATGATGATCAACTCTGAAAAACCCATGGTCCCGAACATATGATGATGCTATCGGTCGCAGGCGAGCGAAGTCAAGGAAAAGGCTGGCGCCAGGCTTATCCCAGGATCGGCACGATGTGCTGCTGCACGGGCTGGCCGAACACGTGGGCTTCGCGGCTGGAAACGTACACGTCGAGTTCGCTCCGAATGCCGAACTCGCCGGGCAGGTAGATGCCGGGCTCGATGGAGAAACAGGTCCGCGGCATGAGGCGGCGGCCGTCCTTGGTTTCGAAGCTGTCGATGTTCGCGCCGTTGCCATGGACTTCTTCGCCGATCGAATGGCCGGTGCGGTGCACGAAGCGATCGCCGTACCCGGCTTTCCGGATCACCGTCCGGCAGACTTCGTCCACCTCCCAGCCGCAGGGGAACCGGCCTGTGGCGACTTGGGAGCGGACGAAGTTCAGCGCGGCGTCCCTCGCGGCACGGACAATGGCGAAGACCTCGCGCTGCCGCGCCGGAATCTCCGCGCCGACGAAACCGGTCCAGGTGATGTCGGCATAGACGCTCCTGGCCGCCGCTTTCTTCGCCCAGAGGTCAATGAGGACCAGATCGCCTTTCTTGATCCGCGCGGATCCCTTCGGAGCCGGGCCATAGTGCGGATCGGCGCTGTGGGCATTCACGGCGGCGATGGGGGGCGACGATGTCACGAGCCCGTAGGCATCAAACCGTTTCATGATGAACTGCTGGAGGTCGTATTCGGTGACGGTCTTTCGCGCCGTAATGGATCTCCGCACGTGCGCGAAGGCTTCATCCACGATGCGGCGGAGCTTTGCCGCCGCGTGTTTGTGCGAAGCCAACTGGCGATCGTCCCACACGGCCTCGAAGCGCTGGACCAGATCGGCCGACGTGACGATCTCGATGCCGAGGCCCCTGATCAGCTCGATCGTGCCGGCGTCCACACGCGAGATATAGGGCACGGCGTTCATCGGCGAATATTGCATGGCGACGTGCGTCACGCCCCGCAAGATACGCCGGAGATGTTCCTGCTGTTCCTCCCAGCCGGCATAGAGCAGGGTGCCGCCAGGCAGGCCATCCAGCACGTGCGGCTCGATTTTGTGCATCAACTTGACTGCCGTGCCTCGCGCGGGGATCCAATAGTACCAGCGTCGCGTCACGTGACGGGTTGGATCGAGCTTCAGCACGCGATAGGCGAGCGGGTCGCTCACGCGAAAATCATAGAACAGCCAGCCGTCGAGGCCGTCCGTTTCCCTGACCGCCCGCTGGATCTCTGCCACGCGCTCAGTACGACTCATGGCCGCATCTTAATCGTGCCCGGGGAAACCGTCAATTGAACAGGGCGCGGACAAAGGCCGCCGCTGCGTGCTACAATTCACGCACGGTATGGCGCCCACCCCCCAGTCTGTTCCCGGCACTCCCCAGTATCGCATCACCTTTTTTTATGGCCCTGAGCCGGTGGAGGATCGCCCCGGCCTCCTCTGCTGCACATTCAACGTGAAAAAACGAAGCTGGAAGGGCGGAGTGCAGATTGCCGTCGAGGTGGATGAGCGCCAGGTCGCTCACGCCCGGGATGCCGTCGGGTTCGAGGCGTGGCTCACGCGTATTCTGGCGACTTTACTGGATGCGGAGCGCTCGGACTACGACACCCGCGCGCGCGATCTCTTCACGCAACACCTGTGCGCGCTCAAACTGGACCTGGCGATCGAAGCCGGCCTGCAGCAGGAGAGCAGCCGCGTCGCCGCCGAGGCGTTTACGAAGGAACTGGCTGCGGCCGTGCCGCGGCGCAAGGATCGGCTGATCTCAGGCATTCTTGCGGAGCTGGACTTGGCCGGATACGGAGGCTAGGCAGCCGTCCGTGAATTTGTTATAAACACAGAACGGCGGGCATGTGCTGTGGTCATGCCGCCAACCAAGGAGGGAAACCAGTGCGACATGTGTTCACCAAAACTGTAGCGGTTGTGTTGGTGGTGGCATTCTGCGGCCTGACGGTGGTTCCGCCGGCCCTGGCGCAAGAACGGTCCAACGAGGAGACCGAGGGCACGCCCCTTCAATATGGGCTGGGCGTGGCCAGCGTCTTTACCTCGCTTCCCTATAGCATTGGCAAATTCGTCTTTGCCACCATGGGTGGCATCTTCGGCGGGTTCACCTACCTGTTCAGCGCCGGCAACGAAAAAGCGGCCAAAGCTGTCTGGGATACCAGTATGCGCGGCACGTACGTAATTTCGCCCCGCCATCTGAAAGGTGAAGAGCCTGTCCGCTTCTTCGGTGTGCCGCCGATTCGCGATGAGGCGCCGGCCGCGACGAGCATGCCGGAGCCTGCCCCAGCCGCCCCGGTCCCCGCTCCAGCTCACTGATGAAGCCTCTGATCGGAGTCACTCCTGATTTTAATGCCGGCGATCGCAAGGAATGGGGTGGCCGCGAGGCCACCTTCTTCCTGCGGGCCCGGTACATCCGCGCGATTGAAGACCTGGGCGGCGTGCCTGTGATCCTGCCACTAGCCGAGGACCATGCCGACCGACGACGTCTGCTCAACGACCTCGATGGCCTCCTGCTCACCGGCAGCGGGCCGGATCTTGCGCCGTCACTCTATGGCGAGCGCCAGCGCTATAAGTTCCGTGTCATGAGCCGCCGCCGGGCGGATTTCGAGCTGGACGTGGTGCGGATGGCTGCGTCAGCCAAACTGCCGGTGCTCGGCATTTGCGGCGGGATGCAGGCGATGAACGTCGCGTTCGGCGGGAGCTTGATCCAGGACATCGCCGCGCAAATCGATTCGCCGCTGCCGCACCGGCAGAAGGCATCGGCCACGGAGTTGTCGCATGCAGTGGATGTTGCACCCAAGAGTCTTCTGCGGCGCATTCTGGGTCAGGCACGCATCCGCGTGAACAGTTCGCATCACCAGTCGGTCAAGCGTGTGGCGCCGTTGCTGATGGCCAGCGCGGTCGCCTCAGATGGCGTCATCGAAGCGATCGAATCACCCAGACACCGATTCCTGCTCGGCGTGCAATGGCACCCCGAGTTTCTCTATGACCGCTATGCCTTCCACCGGAAACTCTTTCAGGCGTTGCTGAGAGCGGCACGCGCCTGATGGATCTCTCCGGTCTGTTCCGCACCAAGTCCGTCGAGCAGATCCTCGCCGACAGCGATCACCCGGACCATCGCCTCAAGAAAACGCTCACGGCCTGGGACCTCACCATGCTGGGCATCGGGGCGATCATCGGCACCGGCATATTCGTTCTGATCGGCACGGCGATCGTCGGGGACGCGCACCGTCCGGGCGCCGGCCCCGGCATCATCCTGTCGTTTGTGCTGTCGGGGATCACCTGCGCGCTCGCGGCGCTCTGTTACGCTGAATTTTCCACCATGATTCCCGCTGCCGGCAGCGCCTATACCTATTCTTATGCGACGCTCGGAGAATTTCTGGCCTGGCTCACAGGCTGGAATCTGATTCTCGAGTACGGCGTCGCCTGCGTCGTTGTCGCGATCGGATGGTCCGGCTATTTCAATAATATTCTGAAAGTGATCGGGATCGAGCTGCCGCTGTGGGCCACGCAGGCGCCCTATGCGGGCGGCGTGGCCAATTTCCCGGCGGCGATCATCGTGCTGCTGGTGACGATCATCCTCGTCATCGGCGTGAAGGAGAGCGCGCAGGCGACCGGCCTCATCGTGACCGTGAAGGTCGCCGTGGTCCTACTGTTTCTGGCGGTGGGATATTCCTCCGTCGAACCGGCCAACTGGACGCCGTTCATGCCCTACGGGTTCGAGGGGGTCGGCGCGGCAGCTGCCATCGTATTCTTCGCCTATATCGGATTCGATGCCGTCTCGACGACAGCCGAAGAAGCGCGCAATCCGCAACGGGATCTGCCGATCGGCATCATCGCCTCGCTCGCCGTCTGCACGGTGCTCTATGTGGCGGTGGCGGCGGTCCTCACCGGCATGGTGCCCTACACCAAAATCGACATTCACGCGCCGGTCGCGGAGGCCATGCGCATGGCCGGATTTAAATGGGGCGCCGCGATCGTGGCAGCCGGCGCGCTGGCCGGCATCACGAGCGTCCTGGTCGTCATGATGATCGGGCAGATCCGCGTGTTCTTCGCCATGTCGCGCGACCGTCTGCTGGGACCGTGGCTGGCCAAGGTGCATCCGCGCTTCGGCACCCCGCACCGGGCGACGATCCTCACCGGCGTCGCCATCGCGATCATGGCTGCACTGGTGCCCATCGGCGAAGCGGCGGACATGACCAACATCGGGACGCTGTTCGCCTTTACTCTCGTCTGCGGAGGCGTCATCGTTCTCCGGCGGATCCGGCCAGAGCTGCACCGTCCCTTTCGCGTGCCCTTCATGCCGGTCATTCCCGTGCTGGCGATGGCCGCGTGCCTCGGCCTGATGACGTTCCTGCCGCTTGTCACGTGGATTCGGTTTGTGGTGTGGACGATCGTCGGGATTGCCGTCTACTTCGGCTACAGCGTCAAGCACAGCCGGCTTCAACAGCAACGATGAAGGATGAATGGGGCCGGTCGTCCCGCCCGCTGATTTCTCGCGTGCAGTACTAGCCGGCGTTTTCGCCGGACGGTGAGGGCGTTGATGGAGGAGCCGGCGCGGCTGGAGCGGCTGCCGCAGGCGGGGCGGCTGGTTTGGGCGGTGCGGGCCGTTCCGGTTTAATCCCGCCTTCCCAGGAAGGGCCGGAAAACATCTCGGGCGCCAGGCCCTTGGTCTTCCACTTCTCTTCGAAATCCGCCGCCGCCTTGTTGGGCGTTTCTCCGGTTCCGACGACGTCGTTCCACGGATAGGCCTTCGGCCCGATCTGGCAACTATGCTCCAGTCGCTTCAGATACAGTGCGATCGGATTACCGCGATAAGGCCCGAGATAAATATGAATGCTGCCGACGTATTCCAAGAGTTGCGCCATCCGCACCAGCCCACATCAAAAGAGGACGCATGATGCCATATCAACAGACACTAGACAAGAGGTTGCCGGGCGGTTCACCTCATCCTTGACACTATCCGACGGGCTCCGTAGGGTAGCCCGCCAGTATGACTTCCATGAAGACAAAGCCCGCATCCTCCTGGCACGATGGCGTCACGCCCTATCAATGGTTGGTGCTGTTCGTCGCCTGGCTGGGCTGGGTGTTCGATTCCATGGATGCGACGATCTACGCGATCGTCCTGCACCCGGCGCTCGACGAATTGCTGCGCACGTCGGCCAGCGGCGCAACGCCTGAAGCCATCGGCTGGCATGGCGGATTGATCTTCTCCATTTTTCTCATCGGCTGGGCAGTCGGCGGCGTGTTGTTCGGCATTGTGGCGGACCGCTTCGGCCGGACCAAGACGTTGATGGCCACCATTCTTATCTACGCCGCCTTCACCGGCCTGGCCGCCCTGTCGCAGGAGTGGTGGCACCTGGCTGTCTACCGATTTCTGACCGCATTGGGGATCGGCGGAGAATGGGCGGCCGGCGCGGCGCTCGTCGCAGAGGTGTGGCCGGATGAGAAACGGGCCAAGGCCGCGGGCCTGCTGCAATCGGCGTGGGCGGCGGGGTTCTTTCTGGCCGCGCTGTTCAATCTTGTGCTGCGGGGCTACGGCTGGCGCGCCCTGTTCATCGTGGGCATCGTGCCCGCAGGCGTGGCATTCCTCGTCCGCCTGTGGGTCAAGGAGCCGGAGCGGTGGATGCAGGCACATCGACAGGAATCCGTGATCGCTTCCGGCCCCTGCGTAAAACTTGCGGAATTGTTCCGGGGCCAGTTACTCCGCCCGACCTTGGTCGGTTCGACGCTGGCGTTCGTGGCGGTGTTCGGACTCTGGGGCTCGACGAACTGGACGCCGACGCTGATCGGCACGCTGCCGGATCTGCAGGGACTCAGCCGGGAGGAATTATCCGCTCGCGTCAGCTACGCCATCATGGCGCTCAATGCGGGAGCCCTGTTCGGTTACTTGAGCTTTGCTCCGCTGGCCGATCGCTTCGGGCGCCGGCCCGTCTTCGCGCTCATGTGCGCCGGCAGCCTCATCATGCTGCCGGTCACGTTCCTGGCACCGCGCGAATACCTGCACGTGCTGTTGCTCCTGCCGGTGCTGGGGTTTTTCAACAACGGCATCTTCAGCGGCTTTCCCATCTACCTGCCGGAACTGTACCCGACACGCTTGCGCGCGACCGGCGCCGGATTTTGTTTCAACGCGGGAAGGGTATTCGCTTCAGTGGGGCCGTTCCTGACCGGGTGGCTGATGGCGGCCATGGGCAGCGTCGGCCACGCCGTCAGCGCCGTCGGGCTGATCTGTGTGGTGGGCCTGCTCGTCCTGCCTTTTGCGCCGGAGACCAGGGGCCGCCGTCTTCCCGAGTAGACGCGCGTCTCAATGCGTATGCCCGGCGGTCGGGAGCGGCGAGCCGGCCTGGGGCGATACCGGTTTATTGCGGACCATGAACACGCCGATGACTAGCACCATGATCACCGCCACGTTCAATCCGACGTCCATCATGTAACGATTGAACAGGTCGGGTGTGACCTCGGGAAGATGAGACAGCTCGGCGCCGGCAGTCAAAATTCTCCACGTGCAGGCGATGACCCCGACGGCGAGATAGGGCTCCAGCGCAAGGATGCCGGTCTGCAGGAAGCGAATGACGGTCCGGTAGAGCTCCAGCAG
>DASQGO010000079.1:0-25500 GCA_035632555.1 Nitrospiraceae bacterium
GCTTGACCTCACTGTGCTCTGCCGCGAAGTGCCGGCCCATGCGGCCTCGCGGACGCCGGCTTTAGCCACGCCGACCTACATGCTGTCGGTCTACGGCGCGGACCATCCGGGCATCGTCGCCAGGGTCGCCCGCACGGTGTCGGACCACAAGGGCAACATCACGGTGATGAATACGCGCGTCATCGGCGCGCCGGACAAGCCGGTCTATGTAATGGTCCTTGAGATCAAGCTTCCCGACGGCGCCTCGCCTGACCCGCTCAAGCTGGCCCTCGAACAACTCAAGCCGGCTCTCGGCGTGGATCTGACGTTCCGCAAGCTCGAGAGCGTGAACCTGTAGTCGTCTTGGTGGGACGAGGGCTCAGACACCTTTGCAGTATTGCGATACACATCATGCCTCTCCAGGATGTTCAAACAGGCCGTCCAGCGCGGCCGCAGCGAGCGAGGGGCCGAAGCGTACTTTTTACCGTACGTTGAGGCTCCAAGCGATGCGAGAACAAAGCTGGCGGCCTTTTTCAACGTCCTGCTAACGTGGCTGTCCGACCGATTCTCCTCTACCCTGATCCACTACTGAAAACACCTGCTGCGCCTGTCTCGCCCGACGACACGGGTATCGCGCCGCTCGTTCAGGACATACTGGACACCTTGCGGGCTTCGCCCGGCGGGGCGCTGGCCGCGCCGCAGATCGGCTGTTCGGTTCAGATCATCGTCGTGGACATCTCGCGGAAAAAAGGCGAAGCCGGGCACGGACTGGTCGTGCTCCTGAATCCCCGCATCCGGCGGCAGGAACGCGAACGGATCATCCGGGAAGGTTGCCTCAGCGTTCCGGACTATACCGGCAACGTACTGCGCTATGAGCAGGCTGTCGTGGAGGGATTCGCGCCGGATGACACGCCGGTCACCTTGACGACGTCGGGATTCGAAGCACTCGCGTTCCAGCACGAGCTGGACCATTTGAATGGGATGCTGTTTCTCGACCGCATTCAATCGCTCGGCACGGATTTGTTCCGCAGGAAGAAATCGTGAACAAGCTTGCCCGGGGAACGCGCCGCCTCCGTATTGCAACCGTTTCCCTATTTCTATATGGTGGCACGCGATGAACGCCGCTTCCGCACGCCAGTTCGGCCAGTTCGGATTGGCCGGCCTGACCGGACTCCTCCTGCCTCTCTGTTTTCCTGATTTCAATCTCGGCTGGCTGGCTTGGGTTGCACTCGTGCCGCTCCATCTGGCCCTGAACGACCCATCCAATACGATGGCCCCTCGCCGCGCCCTGTGGCTCGGCTGGCTGGCCGGCTTTCTGGCCTTCACCGGCATCATGTCCTGGGTCGTCACGGCCATGCACCAGTACGGCAAGATGCCGCTCATCGCCAGCTACCCGGTCATGTGGCTGCTGGCCGCCTACCTCGGACTCTATGCAGGCCTGTACGCGGCGACGTGCGCATGGTTGATGAAGCGGTTGCCCGCTGCCGCCTCCCTGGGTGCCCCCGGCCTATGGGTCACGCTCGAACTGATCCGCGCACACGTTCTGTCGGGGCTTCCCTGGATGCTGCTGGGCTATTCGCAATTCCAATGGCTGCCGATCATTCAGATTGCGGACATCACCAGCGTATATGGCGTGTCGTTCGCGATCGTACTCGTCAACGTCGCGCTCGCCGACCTGATCCTGTGGGCCTGGCGCCGTTTCCATCTACAACTGCGCCTGAGATTTCCCTGGCGCGCACCGGCTGCCGCCGGCATCGTCTTTGTCGTATCACTGGCCTACGGACAGGCGGCCCTGATCCCTGCGCCTTCTCAGGACACGGCGCCGATGCTGACCGTCGGGCTCATCCAGCCGAACATCGATCAGGCGCACAAATGGGATCAGGCCTATCGGCGTGATACCCTCGACCGCTACGCCGCCCTGACCGCCCGGGCGGCGAAAGGCGCCGACCTGATCGTCTGGCCGGAAGCCGCCACGCCCTTCTTCTTCGAAGAGGAGCCGCTGTACCGGGTGGAAGTCTCGGTACTGGCACACCGGCAGGGCGTTCCGTTGCTGTTCGGCAGTCCGGCCTTGCGACGCTATCCGAACGGCCGGCCCTATCTCCTGAACAGCGCCTATCTCTTGTCTCCGGACGGGCAGATTGCCGGCCGATACGACAAGCGCCACCTCGTGCCTTTCGGCGAATACATCCCTCTTCATTCTTCCGTCCTGTTTTTCCTGGACAAGCTGGTGGAGGGTATCGGCGACTTCGAGGCCGGCACGGCACCGACCGTCTTCACTCCGTCCGTCCGATCCGGCGCGCCTCAGGCAAATATCAGCGTGGTGATCTGCTACGAGGTGATCTTTCCGGACCTCGTCCGGGAATTCGTCGCCCATGGCGCCACCGTCATGGCCACCATCACCAATGATGCCTGGTTCGGAGACTCCTCGGCTCCCTACCAGCATTTTGCGATGGTGGTTTTCCGGGCCGTCGAGAACCGGGTGGCCTTCGCCCGTTCGGCCAACACCGGCATTTCCGGCTTGATCGATCCGTCCGGACGCATCGTCCTTGCCACGCCGATTTTCACGGAGCAGGCGGTAAGCGGGCGCCTTCCGTTGCGGCAGACGCAGACCTTTTATACCCGGTACGGTGATGTATTTGCGTACGCTTGTGTTATAATCACCGCGATTTTTGGCATTGCTGCCGACTGGAGGAGACCCCATGCTCGATGAAGTGCGCATCCGCGTCAAGGCGATCGGTGAACAGGTCCGCGAACTTCGGGGGCATCTTTGACTTCTCCCGCCTGACATCGGAACTCCAAGAGTTGGAGCGGCAGACCACACAGCCGGACTTCTGGAACAACACGCAGAACGCCGCCCGCGTGAATCGAAAAAAATCGTCGCTTGAGCGCGAGATCCGCCGCTGGTCGGACATCGAACGCCAGAACGGCGACCTGACGGCCCTGCTGCAGCTGGCGGAGGAGAGCGCGGACGCCGAGCTGGCCCGTGAACTCGAGGCGTCGCTCGCGCAGTTCGAACAGTCCGTCAAGCAGCTGCACATCGAACTGCTGCTGTCCGGAGAGCACGACAGCAGCAATGCCATCGTGGCCATTCATCCGGGCGCGGGCGGAACCGAATCGCAGGACTGGGCCCAGATGCTGATGCGGATGTACATTCGCTGGGCCGAGCGCAAGGGATACAAGGTCGCTGCGCTGGACCTGCTGGCAGGCGAAGTGGCCGGCATCAAGAGCGCGACGCTCTCCATCACCGGCCCCTATGCCTACGGCTATCTCAAGGCCGAGGCCGGCGTGCACCGGCTGGTCCGCATTTCGCCGTTCGACGCGAACAAGCGGCGGCACACTTCCTTTGCTTCCGTGTTCGTCTACCCGGAACTTGAAGACGACGTGGAGATGGTGATCGATGAGAAGGACCTCCGAATCGACACGTTCCGTTCCGGCGGCGCCGGTGGACAGAACGTCAACAAGGTGGAGACGGCCATCCGCATCACGCACGTCCCGACCAACACCGTCGCCCAGTGCCAGAACGAGCGCTCGCAGCTGCAGAACCGCATGGGCGCCATGAAAATCCTGAAGGCCAAGCTGTTCGAAATGGAGCAGCAGAAGAAGCAGGAAAAGTTCAACGCGATCGTCGGCGAGAAAAAAGGCATCAGCTGGGGCAGCCAGATCCGTTCCTATGTCTTCCAGCCCTATCAGTTGGTGAAGGACCTGCGGACCGGCGTCGAAGCCGGCCAGGTGGATGCCGTGATGGACGGCAGCATCGATCCGTTCATCGAAGCCTATTTGAAGAAACAGCTGACCGGCCAGGGGAACGCTCAGCCTTCCGCCGTCATCCCGGAGGAAGAGGAGTAACTCCCGTTTCCGGAACAGCCGTTCGCACGCGACATACGATGGAAGACAACGATCAACGACAGCAGCGGCTCAAGAAGCTGGAGGTCCTCAAAGGGATGGGCGTGGCTCCCTACGGCGCCCGCTTCGAGTTCAAGGACCGGGCCGGCGAGCTCACGCGCCGCCATGGAGAAAAATCCAAGGCCACGCTCGAGCAGGAAAAAGTCTCCTGCACGCTGGCCGGCCGGATCGTGGGCCTGCGGCGGTTCGGGAAAGCCGCCTTTGCCGTGCTCCAGGACGGCGCAGATCGTCTTCAAGTGTATTTCAAGAAGGACAATCTGAGCGAGCAGGCCTACAAGGTGTGCGAGGAGCTGGACCTCGGCGACTGGATCGGCGTGAGCGGCATCCTGTTCCGCACCAAAACCGACGAGTTCACGGTCGAAGTGAAGCACCTGACGTTTCTGAGCAAGGCGCTCCGCCCGCTGCCGGAAAAATGGCATGGCCTGACCGACGTCGAAACCCGCTACCGCCAGCGCTACGTGGATCTCATCGCCAATCCATCGGTGCACGGGATTTTCGCGGTGCGCAGCCGCATCATCGCCGGCATCCGCGCGTTCCTGCTCGACAAAGGCTTCCTGGAAGTCGAGACCCCGATGATGCAGCCGATCCCCGGCGGCGCCACCGCCCGCCCCTTCGTCACCCACCACAATGCGCTGGCGACGGACCTCTACCTGCGCGTCGCGCCGGAGCTGTACCTTAAACGATTAATCGTCGGCGGCTTCCCGCGGGTCTTCGAGATCAACCGAAATTTCAGGAACGAAGGCATCTCGACGATCCACAATCCGGAATTCACGATGCTGGAATTCTACGTCGCCTACGCGGACTACACGGACCTGATCGCGCTGACGGAAGAACTGTTCGGCCGCCTGGCCAAGGACGTGCTCGGCGCAACGACGTTCGAATACCAGGGCCACTCCGTGAACCTGGCCCCGCCGTGGCGGCGCTGGTCCTGGCGGCAGGCCTTGCTCGAAGTGAACCAATTCGACAAGGCTATTCTGACCGATAGGAACGCGGCGCTGGCCGCCTCGAAGAAGCTGGGCGTCGAGGTGGAGAAAGACACGGCCCTCGTGGACATCCTCAACGAGATTTTCGAAGAGACGGTGGAGCCCAAACTAGTCCAGCCGACATTCATCACCGATTATCCGATCGAGCTGTCCCCGCTGGCCCGCCGCAAGGATGCCGATCCGTCCCTGACCGACCGGTTTGAGCTGTACATTGCGGGCCGGGAGATTGCGAACGCCTTTTCGGAGTTGAACGATCCGCTGGACCAGCGCCGGCGATTCGAGGCGCAAGTCGCCAGGCGCGAGGCCGGCGACGTCGAGGCGCATCATCTCGACGAGGATTTTCTTCGCGCGCTGGAGTATGGCATGCCGCCCACCGCCGGCGAGGGCATCGGCATCGACCGCCTCGTGATGCTCTTCACCAATCAGGCGTCGATTCGTGACGTCATTCTCTTCCCGCAGCTTCGCCCAGAAAAATAGCCATGCCGAGCTCGTATGAAATATTCATCGGCCTGCGCTATCTGCGCGCCAAGCGTCGCAACCGGACCATCTCGCTCAATACGGTCGTCTCCATTACCGGCATCACGCTCGGCGTCGCCGCGCTGATCGGCACGCTGGGCATCATGACCGGATTCAAGGAGGATCTGCAGGCAAAAATCCTCGGCACGACTTCGCACATCGTCGTCCAAGACCGGACCCGCGAAAGCATTGCGGACTATGACGCGCTGGCCGCCAAAGTCGAACAGACCCCGCACGTCGTCGCCGCCACCCCGTTCATTTATCGTCAGGTGATGCTCACCTCGCGCTCCGCCGTGCAGGGAGTCGTCGTGCGCGGGATCGACCCAAAGCGCGAAATCCGGGTGACCGAACTGGGGAAGAACATCACCTCCGGGCGGCTGGAGGATCTCGAGCGGGAACCGGCTCCCGCCGCGCCGCCGCAGCATCCAACTGCACCGGGAGCCGTCCCTCCGCCCTCGAGTCCTGTCGGAATCGCGCTCGGCAAGGAACTGGCGCTTCGGCTGGGCGTCACGGTAGGCGACACCCTGAACATCGTCTCGCCGGTCGGATCGGCAGGCTCGCTCAATGCCGTCATGATGACCCCGAAGATACGGACCGTCCGCGTGGCGGCGATTTTCCAATCCGGCATGTATGAGTACGATTCGTCGCTCGCCTACCTGTCGCTGACAGAGGCGCAGAAGTTCTTCAACATGGGCGCCGCCGCTACCGGCATCGAGGTCAAGGTGGACGACATCTTCCAGGCCGCCGAGATCGCGCACGCCATCGAGCAGGCGCTTGGTTTTCCCTACTGGGCGCGCGACTGGATGCAGCTCAACCGCAACCTGTTCTCGGCGTTGAAGCTTGAGAAGACGATGATGTTCCTGCTGCTGGTGCTCATCATCACCGTCGCCTCCTTCAACATCATCAGCACGCTGACGATGATCGTGACGGAAAAGCAGCGTGAAATCGCGATCCTCAAGGCCATGGGCGCCACGCGGCGCGCCATCATGCGCATCTTCATGTTGAACGGGCTGATCATCGGCGCGGCTGGGACGGCGATCGGTATTCCGCTCGGCTACGCATTCCTCTATCTGATCGAGAAGTACTGGACCTTCGACCAGACGGTCTACTACATCGCCCACATTCCGGTGCATATCCAGGCGCTCGACGTCCTGCTGGTGTCCTGCTCGGCCATTCTCATCAGCTTCGCCGCAACCGTCTACCCGTCTCTGCAGGCCGCCAAGCTGGATCCGGCGGCGGCGCTCCGGTACGAGTAACGCACATGATCCAGGTCGTCAACATTCAAAAATCCTTCCGGATGAACGGCTATACGCTGAACGTCCTGAAAGGCATCACGCTGGACATCGCCCGCGGGGAGATGATCGCCATCGTCGGCGCCTCCGGAGCCGGGAAAAGCACGTTGCTGCACATGCTCGGCACGCTGGATCGTCCGACCAGCGGCAGCGTGCTGTTCGACGGACAGGATGTGTTTGCACTGTCCGAGGACGCCCAGGCGGAATTCCGCAACAAACGGATCGGTTTCGTTTTCCAATTCCACCATCTGCTGCCGGAATTCACGGCCCTTGAGAACACGTTCCTGCCGGCCCTGATCCAGAACCGCCAGGCGGACGACGCGCAGAAGGAAGCCATGCAATTGCTGGCGGATGTGGGATTGGGCGAACGGCTGCATCACAAACCGGGCGAGTTATCCGGTGGCGAGCAGCAACGCGTGGCGGTCGCGCGGGCGTTGATGCAGCGTCCCGACCTTGTGCTGGCCGACGAACCGACGGGGAATCTTGATACTCACACCGGCGAAGCGTTGTTCGGGTTGTTGCGGAAGCTGAACAAAGACCGCGGCACGACCTTCGTGATCGTCACGCACAACGACAAGCTCTCCGCCCAGGCCGACCGCATCATCAGGATGGAAGACGGGCAGATCGTCGCCGGCAAATAATTGAACAAACCGTTGTACGCGAGCAGAGCGCTCAGGTCGTGGTATGGGCGCGCTGGTACACTTTCGATTCGACGAAGACCTGAAACAGGTTGGAATCCACCTTGCCGTGCTTGACCTCGTCCTCCAGAATGGCCAACGCCTTCGGCGTCGGCACGGCCGCCTTATACGGCCGGTCTGAAGCCGTCAGCGCGTCGTAAATATCGCTGATCGTCATGATCCTTGTCTGCACCGGAATCACATTGCCGGGCACCTGCCTGGGATAGCCGGTCCCGTCCAGCTTTTCATGGTGCCCGTAGGCGATTTCAGGAATGTTCCTGAGCGTCTTCGTCCAGGGGATGGTCGAGAGAAACCGGTAGGTGTGCGTCACGTGGCTCTCGATCTCCAGCCGCTCTTCCTGCGTCAGGCTGCCCTTGGCGATGGACAGCGTATACGCCTCGCGCGGCATCAGATACGGTTGCTCGCCGTTGTAGGACTCGTAGGTCATCTTGGCGATGTCGTTGAGCCGTTCAAATCCTCCCTGCGCCAGCACCGTCGGCCGGTTGCACGCCAGGAGAAACTCGAGAATCCCGTCCGTGTCCGCAATCTGCCTGGCCAATTCCTCGTCCACCTGTGCGACCAGCTCGGCCGTGGCCGCCCGGTCTCCGGACATGAGCAGATCCACTTTCTTCCGCAGAGCCTTCGTTTCGTAGGTCCGCTTGATGAAATCGAAGCGGGCCTTAAGCTGGGCCAGATCGCCCGGGAACAGCTTCTCAGCCTTCACCAGCACGTGTTCGCGCACGCCGACCTTGCCGAAATCGTGCAGCACGGCAGCATAGCGCATTTCCTTCAACTGATCGTAATTGAAGGCCACGTCCTTGAACGGACCGCTGTCGAGCCGGTCCAGGACCTCCGCCAGACCGCAGCACAGGGTCGCCACGCGGCCGCTGTGACCGCTGGTGGTCGGATCCCGGCTTTCGATCGCCAGCACGCTGGCGTTGATGAACCCCTCCAGGAGGCGATTGATTTCCTCATAAAGGTTGGCGTTGTCGATGGCGATGCCGACCTGATTCGCCAGGCTGACGAAATCCTGCAGATCGTCCTGGGTGAAAAACGCGCTGTCTTTCTTGTTGATCGCCTGCAGCACGCCGAGCAGCCTGTCCTTGGCCTTGACCGGCACGCAGATCATGTTGCGGGTGCGGAAGCCGGTTTTCTTGTCGCCCGCGGGATTGAAACGCGGATCACTGTAGCAATCGTTGATGATCTCGGGCTGCTGCGTTTTGGCCACGGCTCCCGCAATGCCCTGCCCGAACTTCAAACGGATCTGGCGGATGCCTTCGCCCTTTTCGCCAAGCGCGACATCGAAATACAGTTCCTGCGCCGCCTCATCCACCAGCAGCAGTGAACCGGTCTCGGCATTCATCACGATGGTCGCCGCCTCGATGGCCCGCTTTCTGATGTCCGCGGGATTCAAACTGGAGTTCAGTACCCCGCTGATCTCCTGCAGCTTCTGAAGCCGGCCGATCTTGCCATGGTGTTCCCTGTACAACCGGGTTTTTTCGAGCGCCAGCGCGACCTGATGCGACAGGCAGGCAAACTCGTCCACGTCCCACTTGCTGAACGGTTTCCCACCGCGTTTATTGACCGCTTCCAGGACGCCGATGGTCCTGCCTTGCACGTGAATCGGGACGGCGATTATGTTCTTCGTGTTGAATCCCGTGCGCAAATCCACATCGTGGGCTACGCGCGGATCGTGCTGGGCGTCGTTGACCAGCAGCGGTTTCCCGCTCTGGGCCACCAGTCCCGCGACTCCTTGCCCCAGCTTCAGCCGCACTTCCTTCAGCAACTCGCCTTTTTCGCCGACCGCCATTCGAAAAAACAGTTCTCCGCTCGGCTCATCGCGCAACAGCAACGAGCCGGCTTCGGCATGAACCAGATTCACCGCCGCCGTAATGGCCAGCCGCAGCATCTCGATTTCGTTTTCCGTCGAATTCAGCGCTTCACTGACTTCTTCCATCTGCCGGATGCGTTTGATCTTCTGCGCGTACTTGTCGATCAACCGGACATGGTCCAGGGCTTCCGCCATGCGCGACGCGCAGAAGTCCAGCAAGCCGGCGATCTTCTCAACCCGCGCCTGATCCTTCGGCAGGCCGTACACGGCCACCACCCCCTCGACCGATCGCTTGCGTTTCAACGGCGCGGCGAGGCACTCCGCTGTCGCCAGTGCGTGGTTCTCTCGCGTGACCCGCGCCACCATCGGCTCGAACAGACGCGCCGCCTCTTCGCCGACCCGATTGCCGCAGGCTGCCAGCACGCGCATTTCCTTCGTCTGTTCGTCTTCGAAATAGACGACGGCGTATGTCGTGCCGGTCCGATCCAGGAACACCCGTAAACAACCGGACACCATCGCATCCATCGATCGTCCGTTCTGAATGGCGACGCTGATCGCCTCCGCGAGTTGCTGCTGGGCAGTCAAGAGATCGACCGGGGACAGGCCGGGGGCTGCGGAGGCTGCATCGCGCGCCGGCGCCTCGCGCCGGCGGGGCTGCGCCGTGATGCGGGCGGCTGAGCGAGAGGGTTTGTGACGCTTCGATGTGGCCATCGCGATCACGTCCGTTGTGGAGCGGCAGGGAGAGCCAGTGCGACCTTCAACGAACGGACGAAGTGCCCCACGTGCTCAACCATGCGGGCATCCTGCTGATGATCGCCGATCCGTTTCACGATGGCGCTGCCGACGATGACGCCGTCGGCCGCCTCGGCCACTTTTGCGGCATCTTCAGCCGTCGCCACGCCGAAGCCGACCGCCACCGGAACAGTCGCCGCCTCGCGGATTTTCCCGACGTTCTGACGCACTTCGCTCATGTCCGTCAGCCGCACACCGGTGATGCCGGTCAGCGAGACATAATAGACAAAGCCCCGCGTCCGTCGCGCGACCAGGGCGCGCCGATCCGGCGTACTCGTCGGCGCCAACATGTAGATGATGTCGAGTCCGGCGCTCAGGGCGTGGGCATCCAACGCGCCGGCTTCTTCGGGAGGCATATCCGGCACAATGAGGCCATCCACGCCGGCCCGTTTCGCGTCCCGGCAGAAATCGGACTCGCCGAATGCATAGATCGTGTTGTAATAGGCCATGAGCACGAGTGGAATCTGTGTCTTCGCGCGCAGGGCAGTCACCGCGGCCAGAATCCGCTTGAGCGAAGTACCGTTGCGCAAGGCTCGCTCGGCGGCTTTCTGGATCACGGGCCCGTCGGCGATCGGATCGGAAAACGGCACGCCCAGCTCGATGATGTCCGCGCCGGCCCGTTCCAGTTCCAATACCAGACGCTCCGTGTCTTGCAGTGACGGATCGCCGGCCATGATGTAGGCGATCAGCGCCTTTTCATCCTTGGCTTTGAGTCGTGCGAACGTCTGGCCCAGCCGGTTGGTCACAGCGTCACGCCTTTGATTCGAGCCACCT
This sequence comes from Nitrospiraceae bacterium, assembly GCA_035632555.1. Taxonomy (GTDB): domain Bacteria; phylum Nitrospirota; class Nitrospiria; order Nitrospirales; family Nitrospiraceae; genus 2-02-FULL-62-14. The sequence continues at coordinate 10,748 of DASQGO010000079.1, forward strand.
GATTGACATCCTTGTCGCCGCGCCCGGAGAGATTCACGATGATGACCTGCGACTTTTTCATCCTCGGAGCCAGCTTGATGACTTCGGCAACGGCATGCGCGCTCTCGAGCGCGGGCACAATGCCTTCCTCCCTTACCAGCACATCGAAGGCCGAAAGGGCTTCTTCGTCCGTTACGGACGTGTAGTGAATGCGCTTGAGGTCATGGTAATAACTGTGCTCGGGACCGACCGCCGCATAGTCGAGGCCGGCGGACACGGAATGGGTCAGGTTGACCTGTCCGTCCGCGTCTTGAAGCAGGTAGGTCATGGTGCCGTGCAGGACGCCGGGCCTTCCGCCGGCAAACCGCGCCGCATGTTTCCCGCTCTCGACCCCAAGCCCCGCCGCCTCGACACCGGTCATCTTCACCGTGCGATCCCTGAGAAACGCATGGAAGAGCCCGATCGAATTGCTTCCGCCCCCGACGCAGGCCACCAGATGGTCCGGCAGCTTCTTTTCCGCAGTCATGATTTGCTTGCGGGCTTCGCGGCCGATCATCGACTGAAAATCCCGGATCATCATCGGATAGGGATGCGCGCCAAGCACGGAGCCCAGAATATAATGAGTCGTGCGGACGTTCGTCGTCCAATCGCGCATCGCCTGGCTGATGGCATCCTTGAGCGTCCGGCTGCCGGCATCCACGCCCGTCACCGTCGCGCCGAGCAGGCGCATGCGGAACACGTTGAGCGACTGGCGCTGCATGTCCTCCGTGCCCATGTAAATTTCACACTGCAGCCCGAACATCGCGGCAACGGTCGCGACCGCGACGCCGTGCTGGCCCGCGCCGGTTTCGGCGATCACCCGCGGCTTGCCCATCCGTTTCGCGAGCAGGGCCTGGCCGATGGCGTTGTTGATCTTGTGCGCGCCGGTGTGGCAGAGATCCTCGCGCTTCAGGTAGATTTTTGCGCCACCCAGCCTTTTGGTGAGACGGCCTGCAAGGTAAAGCGGCGTGGGACGGCCGACATAGTGCTTGAGATAGTGCTCAAACTCCGCCTGGAAACGCCTGTCCTTCCATGCCTTGCAGTACGCCCGTTCCAGTTCGAGCAGCGCCGGCATGAGCGTTTCCGGCACATATCGCCCGCCGTACTGTCCGAATCGGCCGCGTTGATCAGGAATAGTGGACATACAACATCTCTCGATTAAGAGGTTGCAGTATAGCCCCCGGCCTCCCTCGGCACAAGCTTCGCCGCGTTGATGAACGCGCGGATTTTCGCATGATCCTTCCTGCCCGGACGCGACTCCACCCCGCTGCTCACATCCACGCCATACGGCTTTACCTTCTGAATCGCATCGGCCACGTTATCCGGCGTCAGACCCCCTGCCAGGATCACGGGCGCCGCTTTTGCCGCTTCCGCTGCCAGATCCCAATCGGTGACCTGGCCAGTGCCTCCGTAGGACACAGCCGAAAACGCGTCGAGCACGAACCCGCGCACCCGCGACCGCCCTTTATATTCTGCGAACGAGAGCAGTGAGCCGCGGTCCTTGAGCCGGATGGCCTTGAGCACCGGCCGGCCGAGGAGATCGCAATAGGCTGCCGCCTCGTCGCCGTGGAGCTGCGCCAGAACCAGTCCGCAGTCGTCCATCAGATCGCGCACGACCTTGATATCCTCGTTGACAAACACCCCGACCGGAAGCACGAAGGGCGGCAACTGCGCGACGATGCGCTTGACCACATCCGACGTGACACGCCGAGGGCTCGCGTGATGGAACACGAAGCCGATCGCATCCGCTCCGGCCTCCACCGCCGCCAGCGCATCCTCGACATTCGTCATCCCACAGATTTTGACTTTAGGCTGCACGCACCCTCTCCTTCAAACGCTTACGCCGCGCAACACGTGAACGATCTGAATTTTTCCGTGACCATCATTCGTACCTGCGGCGTACCCATTTAGATAGAGCCAAACAGCTCTTTCATCTTTGCCCCGGTATCCCGGGCTTTAATCAACGACTCTCCGACCAGCATCGCATGGACGCCAGCTTCGAGGAGCCGTTTCACGTCATTTCGCTTGTGAATGCCACTCTCGCTGACGATAACTTTGCCTGATGGAATGCGTTTGGCCAAACGAAGCGTTACGCCGAGATCCGTCGAGAAGGTTTTCAAATCCCGGTTGTTGATGCCGATCAACCGGGCTTCCGGAAGCCGCTCCAACACGATGTCCAGCTCCTTTTCATGGTGCGTTTCAATCAACACGTCCATCTTCAACTCTTTCGCCAGCGTGAAGAAGTCCACCAGCTGCCTCTTCTCCAGCGCCGCGACAATCAACAGCACCGCATCGGCCCCATAGGCTCGTGCTTCATAGAATTGAATGTCGTCGACCATGAAATCTTTGCGAAGCGCCGGCAGACCGACTTCGTCTTTCACGGCCCTAAGATCGTCGAGACTCCCCTGAAAAAATTCCTTGTCGGTTAACACGGACACTGCAGACGCCCCATGCTCTTTGTACTGTCTGGCGAGCGCGGCCGGCTCAAACTTATCCTTGAATTCCTCCCGCAACAGGCCAAGGCTGGGCGACGCCTTCTTGACCTCGGCAATCAGCGCAGGGCTCTCCGTCTTCCGCATGGCCTCCAGTGTGATGGCAAACGGCAGAGCCGGAGCCCGGTCCCGGATCTTGCCCTTGAGCTCGGCCAGATATCCGCGGCTCCGCTTGTGCCGGATCTCCGCCTTCTTATGTTCCAAAATTCGATCCAGGATCATGCGGCACGCTGCTTGTTGGTAAAGACGATGAGCTTGTCCAGCTTGTCCATCGCCTTGCCGTTATCGATGATCTTCGCAGCCAACTGGACGCCTTCCTGCAATGTTTTGACTTTCCCTGCAGCCACAAACGCCGGCGCGGCATTCAGGCAGACGATCTCCCGCTTCGGACCCTGCCGGCCCTTGAGAACATCCCTCGTGATCTGAGCATTCTCTTCGGCTGTTCCCCCGGTCAGATCCTTGAGCTTGACCCGTTGAAAGCCGAAATCTCCCGGCTCGACAAAATAGGTCGAGACGATTCCCCCCTTGCCCTCGGACACCCTCGTCCGGTCGGTCAACGTAATTTCGTCCAGCCCGTCCATGCCATGCACAACAAAGCAGTGCTGCGTGCCCAGGTGGATCAGCACCTTGGCCATGACCTCGGTCAAATTGCCGTCGTACACCCCAAGGACCTGAATCGTGGCGCCGGCCGGATTGGTCAGCGGCCCCAGGATATTGAGCAGGGTCCGGACGCCCATTTCCTGGCGCGGCGCGGCACAGTGTTTCATCGCCCCGTGAAAGAGCGGCGCGAAGAGAAAGCCGATCCCGACCTCGTTCACGCAATCCTCGATCCGCTCTGCCGGCAGATCGATCTTCACGCCAAGCGCGGCCAGCACATCGGCGCTGCCGGATTTCGATGACACGGAACGGTTGCCGTGTTTCGCCACGGTCAATCCCCCCCCGGCGACGACGAAGGCCGCCGTGGTGGAAATATTGAAGGTGTGGGCGCGGTCGCCGCCGGTGCCGCAGGTATCCACGACCAGTGGATCGGCCGCGCGGATGCGTGTCGCCTTCGCGCGCATGGCGCGGGCCGAACCGGCAATTTCCTCGACCGTCTCGCCCTTGATCCGCAGCCCCATCAGATAGGCGGCGATCTGCGCCGGCGTGGCTTGCCCGTCCATGATGGCAAGCATGGCCCCTTCGGCTTCTTTTTCCGAAAGACTGGTCCGGTCGGCTAGTTTGGCGATGGCGTCTTTAATCATGACAGCTGAACCTGAATCGCAGGACGCATGGCGCGACGCAAGACATTACAACTTGAGAAAGTTTCGGAGCAGATCTTTTCCGGCAGCCGTCAGAATGGATTCCGGATGGAACTGCACACCCTCGACGCCAAACTTTTTGTGGCGGAGTCCCATGATTTCCCCCTCCGCCGTCTCAGCCGAGATTTCGAAACACTCAGGGAGGGTCTCCCGCTTGACGATCAACGAATGGTACCGCGTCGCCTCGAAGGGGTTCGGCAGATCGCGGAAGACCGTTTTCCCATCGTGATGGATCATGGACGTCTTGCCGTGCATCAGCCGGTCGGCACGGATGACCTCGCCGCCAAACGCCGCCGCCAGCGACTGATGCCCCAGGCACACGCCCAGGATTGGAATTTTCCCAGCAAATCGCTTGATCGTTTCGACGGAAATCCCCGCTTCGTTTGGCGTGCAGGGACCGGGCGAGATCACGATCCGTTGCGGGCGGAGCTGCTCGATCTCCCTGACGGTGATCTTGTCGTTGCGATACACACGGACGTCCTCTCCCAGCTCGCCCAGATACTGGACGAGGTTGTAGGTAAAGGAATCGTAATTGTCGATCATCAGCAGCATTTATTATTCCAACCCCTGTTCCGCCAGCTCGACGGCTTTCATCATCGCACGGGCCTTACTGCAGGTTTCGTCATATTCGCGCTCGGGGACCGAATCGGCCACGATCCCGGCACCGGCCTGGATGTAGGCCTGGCGCCCCTTGATGACGATTGTCCGGATGTTGATGCAGGTGTCCATGTTGCCGGAAAAACCGAAGTACCCCACCGCGCCGGCGTAAGGCCCGCGCTTGGTCGGCTCCAGTTCTTCGATGATCTGCATGGCCCTGATCTTCGGCGCGCCGGAAACGGTCCCGGCCGGGAAGCAGGCCTTCATGACATCATACATGGTTTGCAACGGATCCAAATCGCCGACGACGTCGGAGACGATGTGCATCACGTGGGAATACCGCTCCACGCGCATGAGCGTTTCCGCCCGGACCGTCCCCTTGCGCGCCACTCGTCCGACGTCGTTCCGGCCCAGGTCCACCAGCATGACGTGCTCGGCACGCTCTTTGGCGTCTGCGAGCAATTCTTTTTCAAGCGCCACGTCCTGCTCGTGCGTCTCGCCACGCTTCCGGGTCCCCGCGATCGGACGGACGGACACCAGGCCGTCCTCGCACCGCACGAGAATCTCCGGCGAGGAGCCGACCAGTTCCACTCCGCCCACTCTTAAGTAATACATGTAGGGCGACGGATTGACGAGCCGCAGCGCGCGATAGATCTGGAGCGGCGTCGTATGGATGTTCGCTTCCCACCGTTGCGACAGCACCACCTGGAAAATATCGCCGGCCTTGATGTAGTCCTTGCTGCGCATCACCATCTTCTCGAAATCCGCCCGGCTCATGTTGGAGGTGAAAGTCAGCGGCTTGTGCCGCCGCTTCGGCTTCGTCCGACGAAGCGGGCGGCGAAGGCGGGCGATCATCCCCTCGATGCGCTTGATCGCATCGGCGTAAGCCCGGCGCAGGTCGCCGTCTTTCGCCGACGCCACGTGGGCATTTGCCACCACCTTGATCGTCTGGGCCACGTTGTCGAAGATCACCAGCGTGTCCGTGATCAGAAACGCAAACTCCGGCAGGCCGAGGGCATCCTTGCGGCGCGCCGGAATGTCCTCGAACGACCGGACTACGTCATAGCCGAGATAGCCCACGGCGCCGCCGACGAACCGGGGCAGTCCCGGCACCGTCACCGGCTGGTAGGCTTCCAGAATTTCCTTGATGCGGTCCAGCGGATTGCTCCCCATCGGGAGACGCTGGACTTTTGAACCCCTGACGATTGCCATCTCGCCCTTGTCCTCGCGGATGACGACCGGCGAACCACTGCCGAGAAATGAATACCGGGCCCAGTTTTCTCCGCCTTCAACGCTTTCCAGCAGATAGGCGGACGGGCCGTGATCAATTTTCGTAAAGGCGGAAACGGGGGTTTCGACGTCTGCGAGAATCTCTTTGTACAGAGGAATCAGGTTCCCCTGCGAGGCAAGGGCACGGAATTCGTCAAAGCTGAGGGAATAACCGGACAGTTGCATCACGAGTCCACATACGCTACGGCTGCGGTGGCGCGACGATTAGCTGCTGGCCGACTTCGATTACGTCATTCTTCAAGTTGTTCCACTGCCTGATCTGCTGGACCGACACGCCGTTCTGCCGCGCAATCCGGAAGACGGTTTCGCCTGCTTGCACGACGTGTACCGCCGGCGAGCTCCCCGTCTGGGCCGGAGCCGGAGCCTGGGCCGGAACTGGATCCGGCGTTACGGGAGCAGGAGCTGCCATCATCTCTTCGGGCTTGGCTTTCTGCTTGGTCTTCCTCGATTTCTTCATCTGCGCCCGCATCCCCTCGGTCTCGCGGGCCGCCGCGGCTTCCTCCTGGATGCTGGCCAATTGCTCGCGCACCGCCTGGATCTGCGCCGTCATCTCACGGTTGCGCCCTTCCAGCTCGCTCGCTTGGGTTTTGACACGCTTGAGCTCGGCATCCAGGTCTCCGGTCCGCTTTTCTTCCTGCGCCAACAGCCGCTGAAAGTTGAGCGTCTGTTTCCTTTGTTCTTCGTATTTCTCGGCCATCACGCAGCCGGTCATGAACAGGCCGATCGCACCGGCAACTGCCAGCCTCACTGCTCTCTCATGTCTCATAGCACCGCTCCCTCCTGATCCCGCAGAAACATAATGCGCAAGGATAGAGCCCGACGGCCCGAAAGTCAAAGAAAACGCCAAATAAAATGCCAGGATAGAGGCGACTCACGTGTTTGACCCCTCTTCGGCGCTGTGCTACGGTTTGCCGCGTTCATTTTCCACCACGGATCCCTGCATGAACAGGCGCGCCGCCCAAACACGGATCGATACCCTTCGCACCGCAATCCGCCGGCACGATTACCTCTATTATGTCAAAGACACCCCGGAAATCTCGGATTCAGAGTACGACCGCCTCTTCCGCGAGCTGAGCGACCTGGAGGCCGCCCATCCAGATCTCGTCACCAGCGACTCTCCGACGCAACGCGTCGGCGCGCCGCCCCTCGACGAACTTACGAAGGTTCCGCACGAGCGGCCGATGCTGAGCCTAGATTCCATCCTGGATCGCGAAGATGTGCTGGCCTTCGACAAACGGATGCAGAAGGAGCTCGGCGAATCCCGTGTCGGCTACACCGTTGAGCCCAAGTTCGACGGGTTGTCGGTCGAGTTGGTCTACGAGCATGGCGTTTTCGTCCGGGGCTCGACACGCGGCGACGGCACCACCGGCGAGGATGTCACGGTCAATCTCCGGACGCTCCGCTCGCTTCCTTTGCAATTGCAATCCGATGCCCGCCCGCCCGCCAGGCTTGTCGTACGCGGCGAGGTGTATATGCGTCTGGACGATTTTCAAGCCCTCAACCGGCGCATGACAGAGCGCGGCGAGGAAGCCTTCGCCAACCCTCGGAACGCCGCAGCCGGTTCGCTCCGCCAGTTGGACTCGAAAGTCACAGCCGGGCGGCCGCTGGTCGTCACCTGCTATGAGATCATGGGGCAGTCCGACCCGTTGCCACCCACGCACTGGGACGAACTGGAGGCCCTCATCCGCTGGGGCTTGCCGACGCCCGCCCACCGGAAACGGTGCGCGACGATCGAGGAGGTCATCGCGTTTCACCGCGAGACCGAAGCCATCCGCGACGACCTGCCCTATGAAATCGACGGGCTTGTCGTCAAGGTGAACCGCCGGGCTTGGCAGGAACGGCTCGGTGAAAAGTCCCGCAGCCCCCGATGGGCGATCGCCTACAAATTCACCCCGCGCAAGGAAATCACCGTCGTCCAGGACATTGCCGTGTCCGTCGGCCGGACCGGCACTCTCACGCCGCTGGCGCTCCTGAAACCGGTCGAAGTCGGCGGCGTGACGATCAGCCGCGCCACGCTGCATAACGCCGACGAGGTCGCGCGCAAGGACATCCGCGTCGGCGACACGGTCAAGGTCGAGCGGGCCGGCGACGTCATTCCCGCCATTGCGGAACGGATTGAGGTGCCGGGCCAGAAACGTGAACGGCCCTTTCAGATGCCGGACCGCTGCCCGGTCTGCGACTCGGCCGTGGCGCGCGAAGGCGCCTATTACTATTGCACCGGCCAGGCCGCCTGCCCGGCACAACTTAAAGGCGCCATCGAGCACTATGCCTCCAAGAACGCGCTCAACATCGATGGGCTCGGGAAGAAGACCGTGGCGCAGTTGGTTGAGGAAAAGCTGGTGAGCAACCTGGCCGATCTCTACATGCTCAAGAAGGAACAACTGCTTGAACTGGACGGCTTCGCAGACCGATCCGCCTCCCTCCTGCTGGGTGCCATTGAACGCAGCAAGCAGGTCCCCCTCGAACGATTTCTCATGGGGCTCGGTATCCGGCAAGTGGGGCAGCATATCGCCCGTGTGCTGGCTGAACGCTTCAACACCCTCGACGCCATCATCGCCGCCGATCGCGACACATTCGAAAACGTTCATGAGATCGGCCCGGAGATCGCCGCCAGCCTCGAGTCATATTTCAAAGAGGACCACAACCGGCAGGTCATTCAGCGGCTGCGCGATCTCGGTCTTACGATTGAAGCCGTTCCGGAAACACACCAGGGCAGACGTCCGTTTTCCGGAAAAACGTTCGTCTTTACCGGCGGGCTGGAACGATTCAGCCGGGACGAGGCGAAACACCGCGTGGAGCAGATGGGCGGGCGGGCGGCTTCGAGCGTCAGCAAGCAGACCGACTACGTCGTGGCCGGCGCCGATGCCGGTTCGAAACTGGATCGGGCGAAGAAGCTGGGAGTGAAAATTCTGACGGAAGCGGAATTCGCCGAACTGATCGAAAAAACCTAAAAGAAGAAGCTGCGGTGGGTGACCGCGTGTTTCGCGTCCTCGACCTGCCGCTCGCCGTGCGGTTCAGCCGCCGCCCCGGGTTTCTCGTCCTTGAAAATCTGCACGCTCTTGATGGACTTGGCGTCGGCCTCGTGCACAATCACGCGGCACTGTCCCACCCGGATTTCCTCTCCGACGCCAGGAATGTGTCCGAGCCGCTGCTGAATCAATCCGCTGATCGTGTTGGACTCGTCTTCGAGCTCCGTCTTGAAAAATTCGTTGATGCGGCGCACTTCGGTGCGGCCATGGACCAGGATGTGGTTCTTCGTCACGCGCTTGATCAGCTCTTCGGTGATGTCGGTCTCATCCATGATTTCGCCGACCACCTCTTCCAGCAGATCCTCCAGCGTGACAATCCCCATCATTCCGCCGAACTCGTTGACGACGACCGCCATGTGCCGGTGCTCCTGCCGGAACTGCTTCATCAGGTCGTCGGCGGGCTTCGTGGCCGGCACGAACGGCGCCGGCTGCGCGATATCCTTCAGCCGCTGATCATAACGGCCCTGCGCCAGTTCCATGAGCGCCTTGGTCTTGTAGAGAATGCCCGTCACATTGTCTAGCGTGCCCTCGTAGACCGGGATGCGGGAGTACTTGGATTTGAACAGCTGTTCCTGCACGTCCCTCAAAAGCAACTTGCCGTCCAGTGCAAACACATACAGGCGGGGCGTCATCGCGTCTTCCGCCGTAATATCATTGAGCTGAAAGACGTTCTTGATCATCTTGACTTCTTCCGTCTCGATCGAGCCGGCTTTTCCGCCCTCGTCGAGCATGATCTTCAATTCTTCCTCGGTCACATACGGAGCCGTCATGCCCTTCCCGCCGGTATGCCAGTTCACCAGCGGTTCCAGCAAGAACCGGATGGGCGAGAACAATTGCTCCAGCCAGAAGACAGGATAGGCGCTTGCAAGCACCAGCGTGACGGCATGCCGGGCCGCCAGGCTCTTGGGCACCACGTCTGCGTAAATCATCAACACAAATGTCAGCAACCCTGTCGTCACGGCTAGAAAATCATCGCCGAGAAGAGCCACCGTGATCAGCGCTGTGACCGTTGCCGCCCAGACGTTGACCAAGTTGTCGGCAAACTCAAGGGTAAGCAGGAGCCGCTGGGGATTGGCCCTGAGTCGCAATGCCAGCGTTGCCCGTTTGCTTCCCTCGTCAGCCAAGGCCCGAAGCCTGGTCTCATTGACCGAAAAGAAGCCGATCTCGGCCGCTGAAATGAGAGCCGACAGCAACACCAAAATGGCGAGGGTCAGAAAGTCCATAAAATGTGGCGAATTAAGGGCGAACAGCCATCCGGGATGGCCGGATCAGGCTTCCCCCTACCATCATGGATGGGGGGATCAAAGGAGCACTTTTGAGGTTCAGCCAGGGCACCAGATTAGGTCGTGTAGGCACACTATCATTCATTGCGGCGGCACTCTAGCACAGGGGGGCATCTCCAATCAAGCTATTTCATTAAAAACATATTAAAAACAATAAGTTATATAGTTAGTCTATTGATGAAACTGGTAGAACAGGCCGCTAGGTGTCGTCCCGGACAACCATGGGGTCAACCTGGAATTGGACCTCCAAACGGCTGGCAAGCGCCTCAGCCTGCTGCTCAGAGACAAAGCGCCCGACATGGACCCGGTAACGGCGCCCGCCTGCCAGCTCAATCACCTCCACCCTGACATCCGCATATTGACCCCGGAGCCGACTTGCAAGGGCCTGGGCATTGGATTGCTCGGCAAATGACGCCACCTGAACCCGAAGGTACCCCATAGCTCCGGGCCGCCCTTGGTAGGCCGTGACACGGATCTCGATTTGGTCAGTTCCATTGCCGATCATGCCCAAGGCTTGGGCACCGGCTTGCGACAGATCCAGAATCCGGTTCTTGGCAAAGGGCCCCCGGTCATTCACCCGAACGGTGACCGTCCGGCCGCTCGTCAGCGACCGGACCTGAACCACAGAACCGAGTGGAAGGGTGCGGTGGGCAGCGGTCAGTTGGTTCATGTCGTAGGTTTCACCGTTGGCCGTTTTACGGCCATGGAAACCGGGGCCATACCAGGAGGCCACGCCCCGCTCCGTATAACCGACGGGATAGCCTGTAGCGGGAACATGGCGGGGCACCGGGGCCGTCCCGCAGCCGGAGAAAAGAAATGTCGGCAGGAGAAGGATGAGAACCAGGAACCGTCGCATGCTCCCGCTAAATCTCATCCAATGACTCGCCTCGCAGTACTTCCTGGGCTTTCTTCACATCGGAGACAGACAGCACCACGATCGCCCGCTTCCCTTCCCGCGACGGCGTGCAGTAACCACATGTAATATTGATGTGGGCATCCCTTAAATGCTGCGCCACATCGCCGAGCGCTCCAGGTTTATTCTCAAGACTCAGCACAAGCGCCTGCTCTTCGTAGTAGTCAATCTTCTCGGATTTGAGTGCCGCGCGGCCCTTCTCCACATCCGACACGACCACGCGCATGTTGTCTTTCCCGGCGGTCTGGCCGGACTGTTCCCAAGCACAGAAGGCCTTGATGTTCACGCCCTTCGACCCAAAAGCCTTGGCCATCCGCGCCAGCACACCCGGCTTACTTTCCAGACTCAATACAAATTGCGTTGCGATCGGCATCTTCCCCTCGCCTCCCTCCATCTATTTTTATAGCCGTACAGCCACCGCGCCACAGTGCTTCCGACGTTGCGCACCGAATGAGTCTCGCGGGCTGGAATCAGAATCTCTTCGCCGTTCCTCGGCCTGAACGTGCGGCCCCGCATCTCCAATTCCAATTCGCCTTCCAGGACCATCAGAAGTTCATCGCTCGCATGGATATAGTCTTCCCATACCTGCCCCGGCGGGTCAACCCAGAGCCCGCAACTGAACCTGCGGGCATGCCACTCACTCTCAACATGCGTCCGATCGATTGTCACTGCGAAATTACACCCCTTTTTATCCGGCTCCAAACGAAACGGGGGCGCGGTACATGCCGCGCCCCCGTTTCGAATCACTATGCGCGCCACAGGCGCGGCACGTCACGACAGCTGAAAGGCTCCGTTGACGAAGGAATATTCATAGACGCCGTTCAGCGTGATATTGGACCGCAGGGCAACCGTTTGCGCCTGTACGCGTCGCCCCTTGGGCACAAACACGAAGAGCGGAACGCCCAGCCCCATATCATCCTGCCAGCGCCCGCTGAGGCCGGCCGCCGTCAGCGAGTCCTCCGTTTCCACTTCCGCCACCCATTCCATCTTGTTTCGTCCGGCTTTAAACGTCCATCCGATGATGTCCGCATAGCTCCGGTCGGACTCGGCCCACTTGGCCCGTTCCTCGTCGGAATTGATCGTGATCTGGCACTGCCAGGATCGGGCCCAACGTTGCGCCACCAGGTTCACCACCTGATCGTGCGCGGATTGCGTGACGACGTCGCGCGTAATCGTGCTCATCCGCTAGCCCCTCCTTGCTTACGAACACCCGCTGGTCGAACCGCAACCCATGCACTTGAGGCAGGTGCCGTTGCGGACCAGTTTGAACTCCTTGCAGTTCTGACAGGGGTCGCCCTCGTATCCCTGCAGCCGGGCCGTCTGCCGCTGCGTCTGGACCGCCGTGGCGGTAGCCGTCAGCGTGACGGTTTCCCGCGTCATCTGCGTTTGCGTCATTTCCATGCGCGCAACGCTGGCATGCCCGCCGCTGAGACCGTTTCCGCGGCCGTTTCCATTGCCGTCGCGTTTCGGAAACCGGTCCGTGCTGATCGACAGCGCGGCCAACGATGCGGGATCGGCCTCCTCCGCATCCATGCACTCGGGATCCTGTCGGTCCTTTTCCATCGAGTCCATACGCAGGTCCTCTTCCTTCACCTGCGCCAGATCGCCCCGGTCCAGATAGGTGATCGCCAACTCGCGGAAGATATAGTCGATGATCGAGGTGGACATTTTGATCCGGTCGTTGAGCTTGACCGGCCCGTTCGGCTCGAATCGCGTAAACACAAACGCTTCGAGATATTCCTCGAGCGGCACGCCGTGCTGCAGCCCCAGCGAGATCGCGATGGCGAAACAGTTCATCAGGCTGCGGAAGGCTGCGCCCTCCTTGTGCATGTCGAGGAAGATTTCGCCGAGTGAGCCGTCGCTGTATTCACCGGTCCGCAGGTAAATCTTGTGCCCGCCGACGATGGCTTTCTGGGTATAGCCGGCTCGGCGCTCCGGCATCCTGCGTCGCCGCCCGATGTAGCGCACCATCACGCGCTCGGTGATCTTTTCCGCCATCTTCAGCACATCGCCGCCGTTCTCGACGGCGTCGGACGCCTCCGTGGATGCGTTCAGCGGCTGGCTGAGCTTGGACCCGTCTCGGTAGAGCGCCACGGCTTTGTTCATCAGCCGCCACGCAAGCAGATACGAATCCTTCACGTCCTGCACCGTGGCATCGGCCGGCATGTTGATCGTCTTGCTGATTGCGCCGCTGATGAAGGGCTGCGCCGCCGCCATCATGCGGATATGCGCATCCACGGCAATATACCGCTTGCCGATCCGACCGCACCGGTTGGCGCAGTCGAACACCGGCAGATGTTCGAGCTTCAGATGCGGGGCCCCCTCCACCGTCATGGTGCCGCAGCAATAATCGTTGGCCGCCATGATCTGTTCCTGCGTAAAGCCGAGCATCTTGAGCATGTTGAAATTCGGATCGTTCAACTGTTCATCCGTGAAGCCCAGCTTCTCCTTGCAGAACTCCTCGCCGAGTGTGTACTTGTTGAACGCGAACTGAATTTCAAATGCCTGCCACAGGCCCGTCTCCAAGCAGTCCAGCGCCGCGCCGTCGAATCCCTTCACCTGCAATGATTCGTGGTTGATGAAGGGTGAGCCTTTCAACGTCCGCCGGCCAGTGCAATAGGTGACGATTTCCTGAATCTGCGCCTCGCTATAGCCCAGCGTCTGCAGCGCCGGCGGCAGACTCTGGTTGATGATCTTGAAATAGCCGCCACCCGCAAGCTTCTTGAATTTCACCAGGGCGAAGTCCGGCTCGATGCCGGTTGTGTCGCAGTCCATGACCAGGCCGATCGTGCCGGTCGGCGCGATACAGGTCGTCTGCGCATTGCGGAATCCATAGGCCGTGCCCAGTTCCAGCGCCCGGTCCCAAGCCCGCCGCGCGCCGAGCAGCAGGTCCGGCGGGCAGTGTTCAGGATGAATGCCCACCGGCTTGACGGTCAGCCCTTCATATTCCTCCGGCGCCGCGTTATAGGCCGCCCGCCGATGGTTGCGCATGACCCGCAGCATGTGCTCGCGGTTTTTTGCATAACCGTCAAACACACCCAATTCAGCCGCCATCTCGGCCGAGGTCGCATAGGATTCGCCTGTCAGGATCGCCGTCAACGCGCCGCAGATCGCCAGCGCCTTGGGCGAATCGTAAGGAATGCCCTGCCGCATCAGGACAGTGCCGAGATTGGCATAGCCCAAGCCGAGCGTCCGGAAAATAAAACTCCTATGCGCGATCGGCTTGCTCGGGAAGGACGCCATCAGCACGCTGATCTCGAGCGTGATCGTCCAGAGCCGAACCGCATGGCGGAAGTCTTCCAGGTTGAACCGGCCGTCCGGCGTATAAAATTGGCTGAGGTTCAGGGAAGCCAGGTTGCAGGCCGTGTCGTCCAGGAACATGTATTCGCTGCAAGGATTGGACGCGTTGATCCGCCCGTCCTCCGGACAGGTGTGCCACTCGTTGATTGTCGTGTCATACTGCGTGCCGGGGTCCGCGCAGATCCAGGCTGCCCAGGCAATACGGTCCCACAGCTCGCGCGCCTTGATCTGCTTGGTGACCTTTCCGTCCGTCCGCCGCTTGAGCTGCCAGTCGCCGTCTTTTTCCAATGCCTCGAAGAACTCATTCGGGATACGGATGCTGTTGTTGGAGTTTTGACCCGAGACCGTCTGATAGGCCTTGCCATCCCAGTTGATGTCATACTCGTGAAAGGCAAAATGCGTGAAGCCTTCCCGGGCGTAGCTGAACATGCGCTGGATGTAGGCTTCCGGAACATGCGCCTGCCGCGCGGCACGAATGGCGTCCTTGAGCGCAGGATTGTTCTGCAGGTTGGTCTCCACCTTCGTTCCGCCGG
>DASQGO010000080.1:0-18070 GCA_035632555.1 Nitrospiraceae bacterium
GGCCGGCAGGAACTGCCGGATCCAGGCGCCGAAGCTCTGTGGATTGCGGCTTTGGATATAGACGACGCCGGGGCCTCGGAAACGGCAGACGAATCCCTCGCCGGACGTGAAGCTGGAGATCCATCCGGCCGCGGCCCGTTCAATCTTGTAGGACGTGGGCGCCGTCCAAGCGACAAGGTGGCTGTTATCCACGATGTAGTCTTCGTCCGGCTTCAGCTCCACCTTGTGAATTGCCCCGAAGCTGTTCAGAATCAACTGCCCCTCGCCGCTGATTTTGAGAATGAAGAACCCCTCGCCCACGAGCAGGCCGCGCGTGAAGCTTTGCGCCTGGCTCTCGATCACGATGTGTTCCGCTCCGGCGAGAAACCCGTCCTTTTGCACGAGATATTCGTGGACGCCGTCCAATTCGATGATCACAATGTCGCCGGGCACCGTCGGCGCCAGCAGCGCTTCACCCGGCCCGCGCGTCGCCCGCAGGGTCTGGAAAAAGAAATGCTCGCCGGTCAGCACCTTCCGCGACAGGGCTTTGAACAGACCGCCTTCCACTTTGCTTTCGACATCAATCGTCGGTGACATCGAGACCATGGCGCCCGACTCGGCTTTCAGGCTTTCCCCTGCAGCCAACTGCGCCCGAACCATCGGAAAGGCGCCGGGATAGAGAATGACGCTCTTCATCGAGACAGGCTCCTTTTGTATCTGCGGTTGTTGACCGGCCGACGGCGGCGCTAGCGCGCCCGGCCTTTGGAAGCGTCTTTGGCAGGCTCCGTGAACGGCCAGGCGATGCTGACGTCGAGCTTGGGGTCCCCATCATCGTCCTTGTGATTTTTCCCGATGCTGTAGATGACTCCGCGCGAGGGGTTCATCAGCATGGGCAGCTCCGTGAACGGATCCGTATATTTCGATCCCGCTTCCGCGATCCGCGACGGGATGGCCTTGCGCGAGGCGCCGCGCAGAAGCGCGGCGACGCCGACGAGGCGCAGGCGGGCTTCGGTGTCGGCCACCATCCCGACCTGCTGGTCCCAGGCGATGACAGACCGGCTGGGCATCAAATTGTCGAGGGGATTCGTCAGGTAGTCCATGACCGTCCTCGGCGGCGTTCTGGCAAACTCGTAGAGAAGCGGCGGCTTCGTGAGCGGCTGGTCCGACGCCTTGATCAGCGCTTCGAAATGGTCCGCATAGGCGTTCAAGGTCCGCTGCTTGGGGAGAGGCAGCCACGCCAACACCCGCACGAGGGGCGACGGATCTTTCACCGCGTCAAACAGCGCGTTGGTGGTGAACAGCTTGGTGTCCACGGCCAACGCGTTTTGCATGGACCAACGCAGGGATCGTTCAACCTGTTCGAGCGGCTTCGTCAGTCTGACGAGATCGGAGACCATGTCGGCGGCGACATCGGAACGACTGAACACGCCGGCCAGGAGTGTCAGGTCATCGTTGAAGAGCGCGAAGGCCAGTTGCTTCACGGGCAGCGTGCGGGCCTGGGCCAGCACCGTTCGCCAGGCCGTCAGGTCCTGTTCCAGCCTGTCAATTCCCTTCGTCAGTCCCTGCCCAAATCCTTCGGCCACATGCAGCCGGTGCGCCGTCAGGATGAGCGTGCAATTCGGCACGGCGAAAGTTCCGTACCCGCTGTCCTCGAAAGGCATCTCCAGCCATTGGCGATAGCGCTCCAGCAGGGCTGGATTGCCGGCGGTCCATCCCTGGATGCGAGCCGCCTCTTTCTGAAATTGTCCGATCGGATCATGCCCCTGCCACCAGGTTTCGACGACCGACGTTTCATCCGGAAAACGCATCGGAGAGGCGGAGGCCTGGTCCCATGCGCATTGGATCGGCTGGACGCTCACGGATTTCTGCGTGCGCTCGTAGCCTTCGGCCATGGGATCGCGCCCCGCATCCGCGTCGAATCCGATGAGCAGGAGATAGGCATTTTTGCGCGGATTCTGCGAACTTGGCGGGGGCGAGCCGGAATAGTTTCGAAAGACGTCGGAGGCGCTCTTCTCAAGCAGAAGACATCCGACCCCCAACGCGCCGAACACGGCGGCGGCCAAGGCCGCTACAACCACAACCAGTGTGGCCATCGTTTTGACCGCTGCACCCAGCCCGCCGGTCCGGCGACTGGTGGCCGCCCGTCTGGGCAGCGGAGGTGCCGCGGCCCGGCTCTTGGCAGGAATCGGCGCTTGTTCGCTAAGAGCCGGCATGGACTCTCCGGATCCCTTGCGGCTATCCACAACGAGAAATCCGGCTCCCGTTCCAAGCGGCTTTTCAGACGGTGATGCTGCATTCGGAACCGGCGGGGCACTCTCCGGCTCGGGCGGCTGCCACGCTTTCCACGCGGTCTCCTGAGGCTGGGCTGCCGGCTCGGCCGCCACCGGTTCGGAAGTTGGCGCGGCGGCTTCCTCTGGCGGTTGCCAGGGTTTCCACTGCGGCGGCGCGGCAGGCGCCGCTTCGACGGGAGCTTCCGGTGCAGGCGGTGGCTCTGCGGCCACCGGAGGCGGGGCCGGCTCCGGCGCCGGCGATGAGTGCAGAAAACCAAACAGCGCCTTGGTCAACGACGGTTTCTCCTCCTGCGGCGGAGGCGGTGGAGGTGGCGGCGCCTCGCGTTTCGGCAACGGCGGCCGCTTTGGAATCGGCCTGGACAACAGATCCGTCAGATCATCCTCGACCATCGGCGGTGGTGGTGGAGACGGCGGAATCTCGCGTTTCGGCAACGGCGGCCGCGCAAGGTATTTTCCCGATGAGGCCAGCACATCCGTCACATCGTCATCCACCATGGGAATGTCTTCGGCAGCACGGGACGGAGGGGCCGGTTTTGGGCTGGCCGTCGCCACCGGCGGCGGAGGCGTTGAAGGCGCGACGGGCGACGACGCAACAGGAGAAGGCGGCGCACTTATTTTGAATGCCGTGTCGAGCGACGATGGGGCGGCGGCCGGTGACGATCGGCTGAATTTCGCCACATCATATTGCGCGAGCACCGGATTGTTCGGGGAGATGTGCTGAATCCTGGCGTACAAGTCGGCTGCATGGCCGGCTTCGGCGGGATCGGCATCCTCCATTAAAATCTGGAGCGCCTTCCCATATTCGTTGGCCGCCACCATGGCATTGTTGTTGTCCTCGCACGCGCGGCCCAGCAGTTCGAGAAACGGCACATAGCGCGGTCCGGCAGCCAGGTATTCCCGAAGCATCGACTCGGCCAGCCGGTAATCCCGCATCTGCATCGCTTCCTGCACGAGCGAGTCGTAGACGGCTTTGGCCGAGATGAGATTGCCCAGCTTTAAATTCAGGGAGGCGGACAGCCGCCGGTACTCGACCTTGGCCGGATCGAGCGCCATCAGATCCTTGAGCACCTTGGATGCCTGGCCGTACTTACCCGCCTTGACCAGCTGGGTGGCTTCGACGTACAGCTCTTTTTTCTTATCGGCCGCCATCAGACTGCCTCAGTGCGGTGCGCTCCGGCTGTCATTAGGACGTTTTGGCCGGGTGAGATTAGCATACCCGGGCCTGGCGATGGTATACTGCCCGCCGGTCATCAGGGCAAGGAAATCCGCTTTCCGTCTGTGGGTCAATTCCGGCGAGTCGTACCGCAATTCATGTTCGTCGTGCGGGTGATCGGTGGAACACCATGATGCCAAGCTTCACCGCACCGGATGTCGGCATGCTGGGCCGTGAATGGTGGCACCGCTGCCATCCGCAGATCTTCCAGGCGCTGGCCATCAGCACCCTGTTCGGTCTCCTGGTTGGGGGCGGGCTTACCGTCAAGCAGGTCTCGCTGGATACCCTGACATTATGGAGCAAGTACCAGATTGGACGAGGGGCGGCAGGGCTGGGTTTGTCATCCCTGCGGCTGAGCTGGCCGGGCGAACGGGGCGAAACGCGGACGACTGTCGGTGAATTGTTGCAGACGCCCGGACTCGATGCGTGGGCTGAGGCGGTTTCGTGGAAAATCGGTGGCGCCGGCGTCACAGCTCTGCTCAGCGGGCTCCTGGCCTTCATAGCCACGCTGTTCTGGAGCACAACGAGAGTCGCGCCTGATCGTCCCTCCACTGATGCACCGGAGCCAGTTGTGACCATACCCGACCCCTCTCCTCCGCTCGAGGTTGAAGAGCCGCTCCCAGCCATCCTTCCTCAACCTCCGACGCTACCCGTGGAGCTTCCGCATCTGTCGAAACAGAGCGAGTCTCCACCTCCGAACAATCCTCCGCCGGCTGCACGCCCTTCGACCACGCCACCCGACCTCTCTCCCGCGCCGAACGGCAAGCCCTGCGTGTCCTACGAATTCTATTGGGGGTTCTCGGAATTGCCGTTTGAGAACGTCCCTGACCCTAAGTTCTATTTCCCCACCGCCATACACGAAGAGGCACTCCACCGTCTGCTCTACGGCGTACAGACCAGAAAGGGCGCCTTAATGCTCACCGGCGAAATAGGCTGCGGCAAAACCCTGCTCAGCCGTGAATTGAGCCTACACCTGGCCGGCCAACAATACGATGTGGCTGTGATCGCCAATCCCAGCTTCGGAGTGGAGGATTTTCTGACGGAAGTTTTGTATCAATTCGGCATCGAACCAACCAAGACGAAGGTGAAACTGCTGCATCTGCTGAATGAGCGCCTGATGGACAACTTTAAGCGAGGGAAGCAGACCGTCGTGGTCATTGATGAGGCCCAAACCATTCAGGACGATCAGGTTTTCGAAGAACTCCGGTTGCTGCTCAACTTTCAGCTAAACGATCGCTTCCTGCTGACCCTAGTGTTGTTAGGACAGCCGGAACTCAATGAACGCGTGATGAAATTGAAGCAATTCGCCCAGCGGATTTCGATCAAGTACCACCTGAGCTACTTTTCTGGGCAACAAACCTCTGAGTACATTCTATTCCGCTTGAAAGCTGCCAAGTGCACAAAGGAGATCTTCTCTGAGGAAGCGCTCGGCATGATCTTCAAGCAGAGCGGGGGAGTCCCCAGAAACATCAACACCATCTGCGATCTCTGTCTGCTGATCGGCTATATGGATCGTGCGGCCAGCGTCGACCGTAAGATCGTGGAACGCGCCGCCGCCGAGCGGGGCCAACTCGGCTTATTCTAGCCACCGACCAGCCATCAGTTGAACCAATTGGCCCATGTACCGTTATATCGTGAGTGAGGCCATCGGAGAAAATACCTCAGGACTTCATCTCTTCCGCCGCGCGATCAGATTCAGCCAGCGGCCCTTCCGCTCGCGGCCCGTCACCGCTTCAAGAGAAACAACCTCCCAACCGGAAAGGCGCACCGCCTGTTCCAATTCCGCTTTGCGCCACCGCGCGAAATAGCGTCCGGGAATCCATCCCTTGCGCAAGACGCCGGCCTGGCGGCCCTGCGCAATGGTGGCCGACAACAAGCCGCCTGTCGGGACCAGGTCGCGGAGCGCACGGAGCAGTCGCTTTGCCGCAGGCTTGGGAAGGTGAATGAGCGAGGCGGCAGCCCAAATCGCACCGAATGATCCGGGCCGGAATGGATGAGAACGCATGTCGCCGTGGACGAGCGGCACGCGGCCGCTGCGCCGGCGGGCGAACTGCAGTAACGGCCACGCGCGGTCAATGCCAACGACATGATGCCGACGGGCATGGAGAAACCGTGCGTCCTGACCGGCGCCGCACCCGAGATCCAGAATGGCCGCGCGGGGTCCCGTCAGGAGGAGCAGCTCGTAGAGCAGCGCCGGACGCCGGTATGAACGTCTGCCCCACCGATGGATGAATGCGTCGGCCTGTGCGGCATAGACGGCCACCGTCCGCGCAACAACATCTGCGGGACGGCGGTGTGCGTTCACGGCTTGGCGGGCGCCCGCTCGATTTTCAGGATTTTTACGTCGAACACCAGATTTTTTTCCGGCGAGCGGATGGTTGATGTCGAGGACAACCATCCGCGATGGCAGCCCCGTCTTCCAGAACCGAAACGCTACCAGCGCTCCCGCTGGCCGCCGCCCGAACGGGGCTCCTGGGGACGAGCCTCGTTCACTGTCAAAGTCCGGCCGCCTAACTGCGTGGCATGGAGTGCGGCGATCGCCTTTTGCGCTTCGTCGGCCGTTGCCATTTCGACGAACCCGAAGCCGCGCGACTTGCCCGTGAACTTGTCCGTAATGATCCGTGCCGACTGCACCGCGCCATGCGTGGCAAATAGATCGCTCAATTCCTGTTCGGTGGTTGAATAGGGCAACCCGCCCACATAAATTTTAGAACCCATGCGGGGTCCTCCTTGGATAAGAATGATGTCTTGGGCTCGAGAACGACACGATGAAAGGAGGAAATCGGCCGAAGGCACACTCGCGAAGCGACCTGGTCTGACTTCCGTCAATTCCCGGGCACAACGACACGATCAACAGGGCCTTGCGTTCTGATCCGCCTCGCCACCAGGCCCCCGGCGACGAAGTGACGGAACCGTAGCATGAGCTTTTCGGGAATGCAAGGCGCCTCCCCGTCAGGATAATCACGGGTTTCGAGTCAAAAGCTATCGCGCTTTTTACGGATTCTTTATACTGCCTCTCACCCATTTGACACCGTTTTGATACAGCCCTGTGTACAGTCATGAGCAACAACGGACGAGAAGAGGACACGATCATCGACTATTCGGAACGCACCGCCAAGAGAAAAAGGAAAAGATCATGCTGGTGCTCATCTGATAGTACTGGTGTCGTGGGTGGTATGGGTTCTGGAATTACTTTTTAAAAGACTGCAAGGGAACGCTAGCGTCGTCCCAGCGGACGCCGAATCGATGCGCGAGAACAAATGAAAGGCGGCGCGATGATCACAAGATGGTTGCTCAGTGCACTGACGTTGTTCTGCTCAGGGATGGCGGCTCCTGTATTGGCTCAACAGACTCCGGAAGCGCCTCCCCCAAAAGAATTCAGTGCGACGGGCCTACCGGCGGACTGGCACTATGGTGCCTATGTGGATCTCAGTTACATCGTCAATTTCAACTTTCCCGAGAATCATCTTTGGCGCAGCCGATCGACGGCCTTCCGTCACAATGAACTGGCGCCAAATATGGCGCTGGCGTATGTCCGCAAAGACCTTTCGGTGGACTCTCGCTGGGGCATGGAACTGGGTTTGCAAGACGGGTACGACACCCAGAATTTCGCTTTTCTGCAAGGCGAACGAGAGGTGGCCGGAGCCGACACGTTGCGCCATTTCCACCGCGCCAACGTGTCGTATCTCGCTCCGATCGGTACGGGGCTTACAATTACCGCAGGATTGTTCAACAGTTTGATCGGCCACGAATCGCTGTACGCCAAAGATAACTTCAACTATACCCGTTCCTGGATGGCCGACAACACGCCCTATATGATGTTCGGCGCGAAGGCCAGCTATTCCGTGAGCGAGGAACTCACGGGAACCCTGTTCGTTATCAATGGCTACTACCACCTTGCGAGCCCAAACGATCAGCCTAGTTACGGCACACAAGTGGCCTGGAAACCGACTTCGAAATTTACTCTGACGGAAACCTTCTATGCCGGCCCCGACCAGCCCAACACCTCGCTGGAGTTCTGGCGGCTCTATCTCAACAACATCGCCGAATGGAAAGATGATCGGTTCACCATCGCACTGTCCTACGATATCGGTACCGAGAACATCGAACGGAACCCTGGCTCACCACGAGCCTTCGTGATGGCCGGCGCGCTCTTCACAAAATGGAATGTGTCGGGCCCGTGGAGCATCGCAGCGCGCCCCGAATTCTACTGGGACCGGAATGGGCGCTGGACCGGCCATGAGCAGTTCGTCAAAGCAATGACCACGACGTTGGAATACAAGATCCCCTATCGATGGACCAACACGATGCTTCGACTCGAACACCGGTTCGACGAATCCACCGGAGCCGGCGGAGGTTTCTTCAAGGACGGGAACGTGAGTCCCGGCATGCCAGGACTGACCGCCGCGCAGCACCTGCTGCTGCTCTCTGTGCTCTGGACCTTCGATTCTCCGTGACCGCGTTCCGTCTGCCCGGAGGACACGACTCTCGGCCCCATTTTTTACACCATCTTTATGCCGCGCCTGCTAGGGTATGAAAAAACATGAGGGCGTGATGGATATTCTCTTTCTCTCGCTAGCTGTCGGATTCTTCGTCGCTACCGGTTGGCTGATGGCCGCCCTGGACAAGCTTTAGGAGACGTTGATGAGCGGGCTATACATGCTTGGCGGGCTGGTATCGCTTGCCCTGTTATTCTATTTGCTGGTCGCGCTGCTCAAACCGGAGTGGTTTTAGCACCGTCGTGGATAATCCTGGCTTATGACGCTCAACGGCTGGCTCCAACTCGGCCTCTACATCGTGGTGCTGCTGGCGCTCGTCAAGCCGCTGGGCTGGTACATGGCCCGCGTGTATGAGGGCCGGCCGATCGGATTGGATTGGGCACTGGGACCGCTCGAGCGTGGAATTTACCGCCTGTGCGGCGTGCGCGCCAGCAACGAAATGGACTGGAAAACTTACAGTCTCGCGATGTTGCTGTTCAACGGAGCCGGCCTGCTCCTCCTGTACATCTTGCAGCGGTGGCAGGGCTTCCTGTCGTTCAATCCGCAAGCCTTCGGCGCCATCCCGCCCGACTTGGCGTTCAACACCGCCGCAAGCTTCGTCACGAATACCAACTGGCAGGCCTATGGCGGTGAAACGACGTTGAGCTACCTGACTCAGGTGCTCGGATTGACGGTTCAAAACTTCGTCTCGGCCGCGACCGGCATGGCCATTCTCGTGGCGCTGATCCGGGGATTGGCTCGGAAGAATGCCGGGACGATCGGAAATTTCTGGATGGATCTGGTCCGCAGCACGCTGTACATCCTGCTGCCGCTCTCGCTTGTCCTCGCCCTTGCACTTGTCTCGCAGGGTGTGGTGCAGACCTTTGGTCCTTACCGGACGGCGACCATGCTGCAGCCGACGAGTTACGACAAGCCGGTGACAGATGCCAACGGACAACCGGTGCTGGACGAGCAGCACCAGCCCAAAATGGAGCGGGTCACGGTCGCCGAGCAGATCTTGGCGGTCGGGCCGGCTGCCTCGCAGATCGCCATCAAACAACTCGGCACGAACGGCGGCGGCTTCTTCAACGCGAACTCGGCGCACCCCTTCGAAAATCCCACACCCTTGTCGAATTTTCTCGAGATGCTGGCCATTCTGCTGATCCCGGCAGCGTTGTGCTACACCTTCGGCTTCATGGTCGGCGACACCCGCCAGGGGTGGACGCTACTGGCCGCGATGACGCTCATCTTCGCCGTGTTTCTGGGGGCAGGCGTCTGGGCCGAATGGACCGTCAACCCGGCGTTTGTCGCCGGAGGCATCGACCCGTTAGGCGGCAATATGGAGGGCAAAGAAGTGCGGTTCGGCATTGCCAATTCCGTTCTCTGGGCGACGGCGACGACCGCCGCTTCCAACGGCTCCGTGAATTCAATGCACGACTCCTATACGCCGTTGGGCGGGCTGGTTCCGCTCTTCCTGATGCAGTTCGGTGAAGTTGTGTTCGGCGGGGTCGGCTCTGGTCTCTACGGCATGATCGTCTTCGCGATCGTCGCAGTCTTCATCGCCGGCCTGATGGTCGGTCGCACACCAGAGTATCTTGGGAAAAAGATCGAGCCGTATGAGATGAAGATGGCTGCCCTGCTGATCCTTATCATGCCGCTGGTAGTACTGGGGCTGACGGCGGTCGCGGTCGTGACGGACGCGGGGAAAGCCTCTGTCTTCAATCCGGGACCGCACGGTTTCAGCGAGGTGCTCTACGCCTTCACCTCCATGGGCAACAACAACGGCAGCGCCTTCGGCGGTCTCAACGCGAACACGCCTTTTTACAACGTCGCCGGCGGGATTGCGATGTTGATTTCGCGATTCTGGCTGGCCATTCCCACGCTCGCGCTGGCCGGCTCGCTGGCTCGCAAGAAAATCGTCCCCGTCGGTCCGGGCACGCTGCCGACTCATACCCCGTTGTTCGTCGTGCTGCTGATCGGCGTCGTCGTCCTTGTCGGAGCACTGACCTTCGTACCGGCCCTGGCGCTCGGGCCGGTCGTCGAGCACATCCTGATGAGAATCTGAGAGCGCCGAAGTCTGGAGATCGTGCCGTGACAGCCCAAGTGAAGATTCACTCGTTGTTCGATCCCGCCATCGCACGCCGGGCGGCGTGGGAATCGTTTGCGAAACTTGATCCGCGCCATCAGATCCGCAATCCGGTCATGTTCGTGGTGTACGTGGGAAGCGCGCTGACGACGGGACTGGCCATCCAGGCCCTGCTCGGAGCCGGTGAAGCGCCCGCATGGTTCATCCTTGCCGTGTCGTTGTGGCTTTGGTTCACCGTCCTGTTCGCAAACTTCGCGGAGGCAATGGCGGAAGGACGCGGCAAGGCGCAGGCCGCCTCGCTCAGGCAGGCGCGGCGCGAACTGACGGCCAAGAAACTCGCGCGGCCCCGGCACGGCAGCGAATACGCCCCGGTCCCCGCCAGTACGCTGTGCAAGGGCGACGTGGTTCTGGTCGAAGCCGGGGATTTTATCCCAAGCGACGGCGAGGTAATTGAAGGTATCGCGTCGGTCAACGAAAGCGCCATTACCGGCGAGAGCGCGCCCGTCATCCGTGAAAGCGGCGGCGACCGGAGCGCCGTGACAGGAGGGACCAAGGTGCTGTCGGATTGGCTGGTGATCCGGATCACGGCCGGCTTGGGCGAGACATTTTTAGACCGTATGATCGCCATGGTGGAGGGCGCCCGGCGTCAGAAGACACCCAACGAGCTCGCGCTTAATATCTTGCTGGCCGTGCTGACGATCATCTTCCTGTTAACCACCGTGACCCTGCTGCCCT
This sequence comes from Nitrospiraceae bacterium, assembly GCA_035632555.1. Classification (GTDB taxonomy): domain Bacteria; phylum Nitrospirota; class Nitrospiria; order Nitrospirales; family Nitrospiraceae; genus 2-02-FULL-62-14. The sequence goes on from DASQGO010000080.1 coordinate 10,783, forward strand.
TCTCGATCTATTCCGTCCAGGCCTCGGGGCAAGGCGAGCCGGTGACGGTGACCGTGTTGGTGGCGCTGCTCGTCTGCCTGATCCCCACCACGATCGGCGGGCTGCTGTCCGCCATCGGCATCGCAGGGATGGACCGCATGGTGCGGGCGAACGTGATCGCCATGTCGGGCAAGGCCGTGGAAGCGGCCGGCGACGTGGACGTGCTCCTGTTGGACAAGACCGGAACGATCACGCTGGGCAACCGGCATGCCACCGAGTTCTTCCCCGCCGAAGGAATCAGCCAGACCGCATTGGCGGACGCGGCACAGCTCTCGTCCCTGGCCGATGAGACACCGGAAGGACGCAGCATTGTGATTCTGGCCAAGGAGCGTTACGGATTGCGCGCGCGCGACATCCATGAACTGCACGCGACCTTCATCCCGTTCACGGCGCAGACCCGCATGAGCGGGGTCGACCTGGAGGGACGACAGATCCGCAAAGGCTCGGCCGAAGCGATCGAAGCCCACGTCGGCCGGTTGGGCGGACATTTTCCGGACGCCGTGACTGTCGCCGTAGAGATGATCGCCAAGCAGGGCGGCACCCCGCTGGTCGTGGCCGAAGGGTCGCGGATTCTCGGTGCGATTCACCTCAAAGACATCGTGAAGGGCGGCATCAAGGAACGGTTCGCCGAGCTGCGGCGCATGGGCATCAAAACGATCATGATCACCGGCGACAATCCTCAAACCGCTGCGACGGTTGCCGCCGAGGCGGGAGTGGACGACTTCCTCGCGGAGGCGACGCCCGAGGCAAAGCTCAAGCTGATTCGGGAGTTGCAAACCGGCGGGCGTCTGGTTGCCATGACCGGCGACGGCACCAACGACGCACCGGCCCTGGCGCAAGCGGACGTGGCCGTCGCCATGAACACCGGCACCCAGGCCGCCAAGGAGGCCGGCAATCTGGTGGATCTGGATTCCAATCCCACCAAGCTCATCGAGATCGTCGAGATCGGCAAACAACTGCTGATGACCCGCGGCGCGCTGACGACATTCAGCATCGCGAATGACGTGGCCAAGTACTTCGCGATCATTCCAGCCGCCTTTGCCGGCACCTATCCGGCGTTGAACACACTCAATGTCATGCATCTGGCGACGCCCACCAGCGCCGTGCTGTCGGCGGTCATCTTCAACGCCCTGATCATTATTGTGCTGATCCCGCTCGCACTCCGGGGAATACGGTACCGTCCGATCGGGGCCGCCCCGTTGCTTCGCCGGTATCTGCTGATCTACGGACTCGGCGGCATCATCATCCCGTTCGTCGGGATCAAGCTCGTCGATCTCCTGCTGGCCGCGCTGGGATTGGTCTGAGGAGCCCGGCATGATCACACAACTGCGACCGGCTCTCGCGAGCCTCCTGAGTCTGACGATCCTCACGGGCTTGCTGTATCCGCTGGCTGTGACAGGGATCGCCCACCTCCTGTTTCCCGCTCAAGCCGACGGCAGCCTGATCGTCGAAGAGGGAAGGATCATCGGCTCGGCATTGATCGGCCAGCCGTTCGACGATCCGAAATATTTTTGGGGGCGCCCGTCGGCGACATCCCCGTTTCCTTACAACGCGGCGGCGTCATCCGGATCCAATCTCGGTCCCACCAATCCGGCACTTCTCACGGCAGTGCTGGCGCGAATCGCCGCGCTCAAGGCCGCCGACCCCGGCAACGTCCTGCCCGTGCCTGTGGACCTGGTCACCGCATCGGGAAGCGGCCTGGACCCCCACATCAGCCCCGCTGCCGCTGATGTGCAAACGCGGAGGGTGGCGCGGGCCCGCGGTGTGGACGAAGCGGCAGTGCGGCAGTTCGTCATCTCCCACACCGAAGGGCGCCAATTCGGCATTCTCGGCGAGCCCGCAGTCAACGTGCTGCGACTCAACCAGGCGCTGGAGCGCCTGCATCCCGTGTCATCGGTTCCATGACCGGTTCGTTGACGCTTCCCTCGACATCTTCTAGAATCACTGCGTCGTCCTTCCTCGTGGCGAGGCTCTTCATCGATGAGCCTCGCCATCCCGGAGCATCATGGCCGAAGAACGTCCTGATCCAGAAGCCCTCCTGAAGCGCGCGCGGGAGGAGGAAGCCCAACAGCACCGGGGCAAGCTGAAGATCTTCTTCGGCGCCACGGCCGGCGTCGGCAAGACCTACGCCATGCTGCAGGCCGCGCACGAGCAGCAGGAGGATGGCGTGGACGTCCTCGTCGGCTGGGTCGAGACGCACGGCCGCGCGGAAACAGACGCCTTGCTCAAGGGGTTGAAGATTCTTCCACCCCGGACCGTGGACCATCGCGGCGCGACGCTCAGGGAGTTCGATCTCGACGCCGCGCTCGCGCGGCGCCCCGCGCTCATCCTGATGGACGAATGGGCCCACACCAACGCCTCTGGCTCGCGCCATCCCAAGCGGTGGCAGGACATCGAAGAGCTCCTGGCAGCCGGCATCAACGTCTACACCACGGTAAATGTCCAGCATCTGGAATGCCTGAATGACGTCGTCACCCAGATCACGGGCGTCCGCGTCCGAGAAACGATTCCCGATTCGGCATTCGATCGGGCCGATGACGTCGAACTGATCGACCTGCCGCCGGACGACCTGCTCCAGCGGCTGAAAGACGGCAAGGTCTACGTTCCCGAACAGGTGCAGCAGGCCATCCAGAACTTTTTCCGGAAAGGGAATCTGATCGCGCTGCGCGAGATGGCGCTCCGCCGCACGGCGGACCGGGTGGACCAGCAGATGGAGGTCTACCGCAGGGACCATGCGGTGGTCCGGACCTGGCCCGCGGGCGAGACGATCATGGTCTGCGTCAACATCAAGCCGCGCGGCGCCCGTCTGGTGCGGGCTGCCAGAACCATGGCGGCGGAACTGCATGGCAAATGGATAGCCGTCTATGTGCAGACTTCGCGCCATCTGCGCCTTCCCGACTCCGAGCGTAGCGGCGTCATCGAGACGCTCCGCCTGGCCGAGCAGTTGGGAGCAGAAACGGTAACCCTGACCGGCGACGCCGTCAGCCAGGAGCTGCTGGCCTATGCGCGCAGCCGCAATGTCACGAAGATCATCGTCGGCAAGCCGATCCGGCCGCGCTGGAGCGAGTGGTTGTTCGGGTCCGTGGTGGACGAGCTGGTCCGCAACAGCGGCGACATTGACATCAACGTCATCACAGGCGAAGCAGGCGAAGGCCGCCCACTCCTCGCGACAACATTTCAGCGAACGAGCGACTGGGGCGCCTATGGGCGCGGCGTCTCGGTCGTCATCGCCTGCACCGCCGTCAGCTGGCTGATGTTCCCCTATTTCGGCGTCGCCAACCTGATCATGGTGTACCTGCTCGGCGTGGCCGTTGTGGCTTCGCGCTGGGGACGCGGCCCTTCGGTCCTGGCCTCCGTGCTTAGTGTCGCAATCTTCGATTTCTTTTTCATCCCTCCCTATTTCTCGTTTGCAGTCTCCGACATCCAATACACATGGACCTTTGCCGTCATGCTGGTCGTGGCCCTTCTGATCAGCGGGCTTGCGGCCCGGGGAAGACGGCAAGTCCAGGCGACCCGCCAGCACCTGCGGCGTACGGCGGCGTTGTACGCCATGAGCCGTGACCTCGCGACGCAACGCGGCGTGGATAAACTCGCGGCCGTCGCCGCCCAGCATATCCGGGAAGTATTCGACAGTCAGGTGGCGGTCTTCTTGCCAGATCAGACCGGACGGGTGACGCTTCAGCGAAGCGGCGGACTGTTTTTTGAATTGGATCCCAAGGAAGCGGGCGTCGCCCAATGGGTCTTCGACCACAAGCAGCCGGCCGGGCTCGGCACCGACACCCTGCCAGGCGCCAGCGCCCTTTACCTCCCGCTGACCGGCTCACGCGGACCAACCGGCGTCATCGCGGTGCGGTCCGCACAGCCGGTGCGCTTGCTCGACCCGGAGCAATTTCACCTCCTCGAAACCTTTTCGAACCAGACGGCCCTGGCGATCGAGCGGGCCCGGCTGGCCGAGGAGACCCAGCAGGTGCACGTGCAGGTGGAAACCGAACGAATGCGCAGCGCGATTCTCAGCTCCGTTTCCCATGATCTGCGCACGCCGCTCGCCACGATCACCGGAGCGGCCAGCAGTCTGCTTGAAGGCGGCCGGCAACTCGGGGCGTCGGCGCAGCAGGAACTGGCCCGCGCCATCTATGAGGAGGCGCGCCGGCTGGACCGTTTGCTGAGAAACCTCCTGGACATCACACGACTGGAGGCCGGCGCCATGCAGTTGCAGAAAGAATGGCATCCCCTTGAGGAAATCGTCGGCTCGGCGCTGACGAGGCTGGAGCAGCGGTTGGGCGACCGGAAGATCCGGACCGACTTTCCACCGGATCTCCCGTTGCTCCGTCTCGACGGGGTACTGATGGAGCAGGTCGTCATCAATCTTCTGGAGAACGCGCTCAAGTATGCGCCGCCCAGGAGCATGATCGAACTGTCCGCCTCAAAAGCGGATGGCGCTGTCGTTTTCGAGATCACCGACCGGGGGCCGGGACTGCAGCCCGGCGACGAGCAACGCGTCTTCGAAAAATTTTATCGCGCGGATTCGGCGCGGGAAGGCGGCGTCGGTCTCGGCCTCACGATCTGCCGCGGAATCGTCGAGGCGCACGGCGGGCGGATCTGGGCCGAGAACCGGCCAGGCGGAGGGGCTCTGTTCCGGTTCACGCTGCCGGTCGAGGCCCACCAGCCCGGCACGGAGCCGGAAACGGCGCGTTCGGCGGTCTGATGGCTGCCCAGGATCCGACAGTCCTGCTGATCGAAGATGAACCCGAGATTCGGCGGTTCCTCAGGGCGACCCTCTCTCAGCAGGGTTATCGTTTGCATGAGTCGACAACCGGCCAGGACGGGCTGGCCCAGGCCGAAGCCAGAAATCCGGACCTCATTCTGCTCGATCTCGGACTTCCGGACATGGATGGACTGGACATCATCCGTAAACTGCGCGAGTGGACGACGATACCGATCATCATCCTGTCGGCGAGAGATCAGGAGCAGACGAAAATTGCCGCGCTGGACTTCGGCGCGGACGACTACGTGACCAAGCCCTTTGGCGTCAACGAACTGCTGGCGCGCATGCGCACGGCGCTCCGCCAAGCCGCCCGCCTCTCCGCAGATTCTCCTGAACCTGTGTTCACGCTCGGCGAACTCCGGGTGGACCTTGCGCACCGCCGGGTGTTCGTCGCCGAGCGCGAAATCCACCTGACGCCGATCGAATACAAGCTGTTGACGACGCTGGTGCGGTACGCGGGGAAGGTGGTGACGCACCGCCAGCTTCTCAAGGAGGTCTGGGGACCCCTGCACGTCGAGGAGCACCAATATTTACGTGTCTACATGCGGCAGCTGCGCAACAAACTCGAGCCGAGCCCGGCCCATCCCCGTTATCTGCTGACCGAACTGGGGGTCGGCTACCGGCTCAAAGCCGAGTGATTCTTCCGGTCACCTACAACACCTGCAGGACAAAACACTTGAGGTAGCGCGTCTCGGGCATGGCGGCCAGCATCGGATGGTCGCGGGCCTGTGTCCGGCGTTCGATCAATCGCAATTGCCGTTTGGCATCCTGCGCGGCCTCCTGAAGCATGACCCCGAACTGTTCCTCGCTCACATGATGCGAGCAGGAACAACTTGCGAGAAATCCTTCCGGCCTGACGAGCCGCAGGGCGCGCAGATTGATCTGCTTGTATCCCGCGAGCGCCTGCGGCACGGCCTGCTTCGTCCGCGCGAACGACGGCGGATCGAGAATGACCAGATCGAAGCGGTCGCCGGCGCGTTCGATCCGGCGCAACTCCTCGAATGCATCCGCCTCACGATACGAGCACGTCCCTTCGACGTTGTTCCTGGCCGCATGGTCGCGGGCCTGGGTGACCGCGTCGCGGCTCACGTCCAACCCGAGCACCGATGCCGCACCGTGAAGCGCGGCGTGGACGCCGAACGCGCCGGTGTGGCAGAACGCCTCCAGCACCGAGGCACCGTCGGCCAGCGACGCAACGGCAAGCCGGTTTTCGCGCTGGTCGCAGAACCAGCCTGTTTTCTGCCCCTGCGCGATATTCACGAGAAACCGCGCGCGGCCCTCCCGCACGTCGACCGTCGTCGCGCCCCCGCCCCGAAGAAACCTCTGCTCCACAGGCAGGCCTTCCAGCGTCAGGCTGTGGACATCGTTTCGGAGGTAGACGGCGCTGGCTCCGGTTTCCTTCATCAGAAGGTCCGCAAGATACTCTTTACGCCGGTCCATGCCGAACGACAGGGCCTGCATCACCAGCACATCTTCATAGCGGTCCACGATCAAACCTGGCAGGAAATCGCTTTCCCCGTGGATCAGCCGGTAGGCGCTCGTGTCGGCCACGACGCGCCGGCGCAGGGCCGCCGCGCTTGCGATCCGCACGACCCAGAACGCTTCGTTGATGGGCTCATCGCGGAACGTCAGCAGGCGGACGCGAATCTTTGAATGCGGATTGAAGAATCCTCGGCCGATGACCCGCCCCGAGCGGGTGCAGACATCCACCACGTCGCCTGGCGCCGGGTTGCCGGCCACTTCTTCAATGTGCCCGGCGTAAATCCAGAGATAGCCTGCCAGGAGTGCATGTTCCCGGCCTCGAATGAGCCGCACACGGCCCGACGGTTGTTCAGATTGACGGCTCATTCGAATTCGAGGACCGGCATCTAGAATCGAACGGAGATACCGCCGAGAAAATGATGGGTATTGATATCGGACTCCAAGGGCACTCGGAGGGATGAGATCGTGCTATTGAAAACCGGTTCGGCTCGGAAATGCGTAAACCGATACTCTCCAAAAACAGCCATGTGTTTCAAGAGTTGCCAGGAAGCCCCTGCCCCCGCTTTGATCCCCAACGATGTGTCCGTGGCAGTCTTTGTGTCAAGTTCGCCGTTCAACGTGTTCGTGGCCCTCGTAAAAAAGAGCGCAGGGCCCACAGCCAGATATGGTTGGAGTTGCCCCTTCGGAAATTCCTGGCTTTGCCGAAGCGGCACACGGAGCCGGACCACATCGAAGGCGACTGCAGTGACAGAATAGTCTATCGCCTTCAGCGTTACAGGCTGAGTCACGCCCTGAATCGTGCCGGGGATCGTCTGTGTGGGAATATCGGGATAAAAACGGAAGGCGTCCAGCCCCATGCCGAACCACGGAACCGTCTCGAACCAGTACCCTGCGCGACCTCCAACGAGTGACGAACCGTCCCATTTCACATTATAGAAAATATGGTTTGTGGCATTGGGCGCGCGAAGAACAAGCGTTGCGTCGCTACGAATCGTATACGTC
>DASQGO010000081.1:0-24408 GCA_035632555.1 Nitrospiraceae bacterium
GAATACAACACCATCGCCGTTTCCGATGGCATTTCGATGGGCACGGAAGGCATGAAAGCCTCGCTGATCAGCCGTGAGGTGATCGCCGATTCCATCGAGCTGGTCGCGCGCGGGCATCTGTTCGACGCGGTCGTGGCGCTCTCCGGCTGCGACAAAACCATCCCGGGCACTGTCATGGCGCTGGCGCGGCTCAACCTGCCCTCGCTCATGCTGTACGGCGGCTCGATCATGCCTGGACAATTTCAGGGCCACAACGTCACGATCCAGGATGTCTTCGAAGCGGTCGGCAAGCACGGAGCGGGGAAGATGACCGACGCGGAATTGAAAGACCTGGAAGACCACGCCTGCCCGGGCCCCGGCGCCTGCGGCGGCCAGTTCACGGCCAACACCATGGCCATCGCCTTCGAGTTCCTCGGCATCTCACCGATGGGCATGAACGGCGTGCCGGCCATGGATGCCCGGAAGGACGACGTCGCCTTCAAATGCGGCCAGATGGTGATGGAGCTGCTGAAGAAAGACCTGCGCCCGCGCCAGATCATCACGCGCAAGGCGATCGAAAACGCCATCGCCGCCGTGGCCACCACGGGCGGCTCGACGAATGCGGTGCTGCATCTGCTGGCCGTCGCGCGGGAAGCCGGCGTACGGCTCACCATCGACGACTTCGACAAGATCAACCGCAAGGTGCCGTTGCTGGCCGACCTGAAACCGGGCGGCCGCTTCATGGCAGCGGATCTCTACGCTGCGGGCGGCACAACACTGGTCGCCAAGCGGCTGATGGACGCCGGCATTCTGCACGCCAGCCAGCCGACGGTGACCGGACGGACCATCGGCGAAGAAGCGGCACGTGCGACCGAGACGTCTGGACAACAAGTGCTGCGCCCCCTTGCCAATCCGATCAAGCCGACGGGCGGCATGGTCATCTTGAAGGGCAACCTTGCTCCGGAAGGCTGCGTCGTCAAAGTCGCCGGGCATTCGATCATGACGTTCCAAGGGCCGGCGAAAGTCTTCGATCGCGAAGAAGACGCCTTCGCCGCCGTGAATTCGAGACAGATCAAGGCCGGTGACGTGGTCGTGATTCGCTACGAAGGTCCCTCGGGCGGACCGGGTATGCGCGAAATGTTGGGCGTAACGGCGGCAATTGTAGGCGCGGGGCTCGGCGATTCAGTGGCCTTGCTCACCGATGGGCGATTTTCCGGCGCCACGCACGGCTTGATGGCCGGGCACGTCGCGCCTGAAGCGGTGAGAGGCGGCCCTATCGCCGCGCTCAAAAGCGGCGACATGATCACCTTCGACATCGCCAAACGGAAGTTGGATGTAGAGCTCTCCGCGAAAGAGATCAAGGCCCGGCTGAAGAAAGTGAAGCAGCCGGTGCCGCGCTATACCTCCGGCGTGATGGGAAAATACGCCCGGCATGTGTCGTCGGCGTCCGAGGGAGCGGTCACGAGTTAAGAGAGCGCAGTTGAAGCGAGGCCTGTGCTGCTCGTTGTTACTTTCCCCTCAGCTGTGACGCGGTGAATTCTTCCTTGAGGAGAGAATCGGCGAGGGATTCCATGACTTCTGCCAAATTGAGTTCGAGCTGGGCTTCTTTCTTTTTCCGGACTTCCTCGGGGAATTGCTCCAACGCGCCCTTGGCGTAGGCCGAGGATTCCGCTTCTTTCCACACCTGCTCTCCCTTGACGGTGTCAAACACCACTGCTTCCACCCGTACGGGTCGCAAGGCGATCCCGAACAGATAGCCTCCCCCGAACCACACGGGTGTGCTCGTCAACAGTTCGAAGCCAATATTGCCGAAGACCACTCCCAAATTCCAACTGGTGGCCAATCCCAGCGCGACACTCTCCCACGTCATATCGGCCAGCATGCCGTCGAGCATCCACTGCCAGCGGACTTTCCCATAATCCAGGATGCTGCCGGCGACGACGAGGTCTGCGCCAAGACGCCGGCGGAACTCCGCGAGCTGCCCGGCGTTCGGAATGTCACCCGGCTTCAGCTTTAATTCTGCCGCCAGGGTATCGGCCTGATCGAGCGGGATGATGCGAAACCCCTGTCCCGCTGTAAGCCGGCTGAGGAGCAGCCAGCGGGTTTCCCGTTGAATCTCCTGCAACGCGTCTGCAAGCAGCTTCGATTCATCCTCCGGAGACAATGTTTCTTCAATGTCCCGGACATATGACAGCTGCGTGATGTCGACATCAAAGCCAAACGGCAGGAGAACGACAGAAGGGCGGTCGCTCAGATCCACATTGGATAACGTGACGGGAGAAAATGACACGCAGCCCGTGAACATGGCCGCGATCAGACAGACTCCAAACAGAACCGGCCGATGGTTGATCGTCATCGTGTCACGAACATGTGCCGGTGGAACAAATGGGGGTAGGTTCCATATCGGAACCTGCCCCCATTTTACTACAGACGGGGTTGTGCTGTGGACCGCCTAGGTCAACGTTCTTCCCGCAACCGGGCCGCGTCCTGTGCGCTATCACCCACGCGGTTTATTTCGCGCTCTGATAGCCGGCATAGAGCCTCGCCACGCAATCCGGGCACAGTCCATGGGTAAACTGGGCGAGAGAATGATCTTGAATGTAGGACTCCACATGCTCCCAATGCTCCCGATCGTTGCGAACTTTTTTACAGGTCGCGCAGATCGGGATCAACCCGCGCAAAGTCTTGATGTGCGCCAAGGCGTCCTGCAATTCTCCAAGCAGCCGTTCCCTGGATTGTTCGATCCGCCGCTTCTTCGACACAACCGCGGCGAACGTGAGCGCCAGCACGCTGGTCACGCCCATGAACGCCTGCAACAACAACAGGGATTCATTCGGCGACGATCCGGCAAAAGGCCCGAACCCCCGCAGGGTGCCCCAAATGGCGAGTCCGGCCAGGATGACGTTCGCCGTCGCTGTTTCGCGCGGCCCGAAGCGGTACGCGGCCCAGACCAGACAGGGAAGACACAGGTATTCGAGCGGATATTTGTTGATATGAGAGGGAGTTAATCGTCCGAACACCGCCATGGTCACGAGAACCAATCCGGCGCATAGCAGCGCGGCTTCGGCCAGCTGTGTCCGGCTCCACTGCAGATGGCGATTCTTGATCCAGAGCACCAGGAACGGCGCCACGATCAGATCGCCGGCCATATCGCCCAGCCACCAGGTCAGCCAGATCGAACCATAGTTCGCCCGCTCGGCAAAGCCCCCCAGCATCAGGCTCGTGACCCCGCAGGTGGCGCTGATCATCGTGCTTACCAATCCAGCCAGCACCGCGAAGGCCAGAACATTCTGCGCTCGATCAAACGCGCGCCGCCCGCAAGCGAATCGGTTCACGACGTAGGCGCCCGCCACGCCTTCCAGTGTATTCCCTGCCGCAATGCCGATCGAAGTGGCTACCGAGCCCTCCGTCAAAATATTGACCACGAAGGCGCCAAGGAAAATGCCAGGCCACGCGCGATATCCCAGAATCAGGAAGGCGGCGAGGGCGATTCCGGTCGGCAGCCAGACAGCCGTGGCGCTGGCATGCACAAAAGCCAGCAGCAGTCCCAGCTTTCCAGCAATCACATACGCGCAAGCCACACTTGCCACGGCAAGCCAGAAAACCGGACCGGACCGGACGGTCCCCTCGCGATCCGGTTCGTGGTCCAATGATTTTTCGACAGGTGATTGCTTGTCCTGTTCCATGCTGTCCAAGCTCCGAGCAAGCTCGTCATGCCGGCCCGGCGCCATGCGACTGATCCCAAATTCAAACGGATGTTTGTCCTGTTCCATGCCGACCTGCTCCAAGGAACCACGACCCTTGGCTGTATCCCCTGGCGGGATACGGCGCTGTTTGCACTTCAAGTATACACCTGAGAAAATTGAACTGATTTCAACGAGTTGCCCCGCATGGAAATGTCTAAAAAGCAACGGGGGCGGGCCCGATGATGGAACCCGCCCCCGCTCGTTTGTCGAGAAGTTCTTAGCCGAACTCGCTGGTGAGTTGCGCGAAAATGGCGCGCGAATGGTACGCCAGCGCCTGGAAAAGCGCACAGGAGATTCCTTCGGCGGCAAGACCCGGACCGGTTACCCGCTATTGCTTGCCTGACTTCCGGCGCGCTGATATTCTCTGCGCACACACGTCACCATGAGCATCCATGAAAATCCTCGGCCTGAATATCGGACATAACGCCGCTGCCGCCCTGCTGGACGACGGACGGATCGTCGCCGCCGTGCAAGAGGAACGCCTGAGCCGGATCAAGAACGCCGGCGGCATTCCGGCGCTGGCCATCCACGAAGTGCTTCAGCTCGGCGGCCCGGCCGGCCTGGATCGGATCGACCAGGTGGCGGTCTGCGGCACCTGGTCCAGTTACATGGTCAAGGATGGCAGGCAGGTTCTCGCCGATTACGCGCGCATGCGTGAGGCCGGGAATGCGCTGAGTCGTCCGCACGCAATGTTGGCCGGCAATACCTGGCTGCGCAACCTGTGGAAAGGCTACTCCTCCGAACGCTACCAGCGCATGGTCCTGGAGGAGCTGGCCCGCATCGGGATCGACCCCGCGCGCGTCCGGTTCGTGGACCATCACACATGCCATGCGGCGATGGCCTACTACGGTTTCGGGGACATGGATGGAAACGTGCTGGTCCTCACAAACGACGGCGAGGGCGACGGCTTGTGTGCCACCGTGAGCATCGGCCACCGCGGCCGCCTCGAACGTGTGTGCGAAGTTTCCAACCACCATACGGTGGCCGGCATCTACGGCATGATCACGTATCTGATGGGAATGGTTCCGCTCGAACACGAGTACAAGGTGATGGGACTGGCCCCTTACGGCTCGACGGGCGGCGCAACGGACAGCCTGGCCCGTTCGTTCCACAATCTGGTCGAATGGGACCGCGCCAACCCGATGACGTGGCGGCGGCCATCCGGCGTCCCGATCGGCAACCGGATCCTCCCCTACCTGGAACGGCTCATCGCCCGGCATCGCTTCGACCACGTCGCCGCGGCCCTGCAGGCGTTTACCGAGGAATTTCTTGGCGACTGGGTGACCCGCTGCGTAAAGGAAACCGGCATTAACACGGTCTGCCTGAGCGGCGGCATCTTCATGAACGTGAAAGCCAACCAGCGCATCCTGGCTTCGCCCGGCGTGGAGCGCCTGTTCATCGTGCCATCTGGTGGCGACGAATCCAACGCCTGCGGCGCCGCCGCCGCCGCCTTCGCGCAGCATCTGCTGGATCAGGGACGCCCGGTCGCCATTCCAAAACTGACCTCGCTCTACTGGGGCGGCGAGTTCGCTCAGGCCGACACCGAACGGACTGTCAGGAACTTCCGTTTCGCATCGAAAGTTGCCATACAGGAGACGGCATCGCCGGAGCCGCTCATCGCCGGCTTGCTGGCGGAACGCAAGATTGTGGCGCGGTTCGCCGGACGCATGGAATTCGGCGCGAGAGCCCTGGGCAACCGTTCGCTGCTGGCAAACGCATCCGACCCGAACGCGCCGCACATCCTGAACGAGACCATCAAGTCCCGCGACTTCTGGATGCCCTTCGCGCCGTCGGTGCTGCGCGAACGGTCTTCCACCTACGTGCGAAAACCGAAACCGATGGATGCGCCCTACATGGTCATCACGTTCGACAGCGAGCCGGACTCGCGGGAAGCCTGCAGAGCCGCCATGCACCCGCAGGACTTCACGCTTCGCCCGCAGGAAGTGGACGCTGGCACGAATCCGTCCTACCATGCCCTGCTCGCGGGCTACGAACACCGGACCGGACACGGTCTCATCCTCAACACTTCCTTCAACCTGCACGGCGAGCCGCTCGTCTACAGCCCGCAGGACGCCCTGCGGGTCTTCGACCTGTCGGGCCTGCAACACCTCGTGCTGGGAAATTTTTATCTGAAGAAAACCTAAGCTGGCCGGTGTGGGGAGCGGATGGCGCGCGGCGGTCAGGCGTGGCGGTAAAATTCTGCGATGGTCCGGACGACGTGGGTCTGCTGGTCTTCGGTGAGCTCGGCATAGATCGGCAGCGCCAGCACTTCTTCTGACGCCCGTTCCGACACGGGGAACGATCCCTTCTGATGGCCTAGTTCGCGGTAGCAGCCCTGCAGATGGAGCGGGATGGGATAATACACCTCGGTTCCGACGCCCTTGTCTTTCAGGTAGGCTCTGAGTTCATCGCGTTTTTTCACGCGGACGGTGAACTGGTTGTAGACGTGAACGTTGCCCTTGTCCGTCTTCGGAAGCGTGACGCGCTCCAGAAGCCCCGCATCTCGGAACAGCCGTTCATACCGCCCGGCGTTGCGCTGCCGGCCCTCCGCCCACCGGTCGAGATGGTTCAACTTCACTCTGAGAATCGCCGCCTGAAGCGCGTCCAGCCGGCTGTTGAACCCGACGAGTTCATGCACGTATTTCACTTTGCTGCCGTGCACGCGCAGCATGGCCACGGCCTCGCTCAGCCCCTGGTCGTTCGTGGTCACGGCGCCCCCGTCCCCGAACCCGCCGAGATTCTTCGACGGGAAGAAGCTCAGGCAGCCGGCATCGCCCAGCACCCCCGCCCGCGTTCCGTCCTGCGCCGCGCCGATCGCCTGGGCCGCATCCTCGATCACGCGGACTCGTTTCCGTCTGGCGATCTCGTTGATCGCCTTCATGTCGGCGCACTGGCCGAACAGGTGGACCGGCATGATGGCCTTGGTTCTGGCCGTGATCTTTTTTTCAATCTGGCCAGGATCCATGTTGAAGGTGTCCGGTTTGATGTCCACGAACACCGGCTTCGCGCCGAGCCGTGAAATGGACCCGGCCGTCGCGAAGAACGTGAATGGCACCGTGATCACTTCGTCCCCCTGCCCCACGCCGACCGCCATCAGCGACAACAGGATTGCATCCGTTCCAGACGCGCACCCGACGGCATGGCCAGCGCCGACATATTTTCCCAGTGCCTGCTCGAAATCCACGACGCGGGGCCCCAGGATGAACCCCTGTTCGTCGCAGACGGCTTCGATCGCCGCCATGACCTCGGACTTGATCGTTTTGTACTGCGCTTTCAGATCCAGCAAGGGAACGTTCATCGTATCTCCATGTCAACGCTGGGCTTGTGTAACACAGGACTTCCTTTCGCTCAAGGAATTCTATGCTTTCATCCCTGCCAGCAACTGTTCATATTCCCGTTCCTGGCGGCGAACCATGTCATGGATGTCGAACTCCGGCGGCAACGATTCTCCCCGCCGTCCCATGTCAGCTGCCAGCGTCGGATTGGCCAGCAGCGCAAGGACCCGCTCGGCCATTCCATTGATGTCTCCCGGCGCGAGCAGATAGCCGTTGATGCCGTCGCGGATAACTTCGGCCGCGCCGTCCACGCGCGTTCCCACGACCGGCACGCCGCTCGCCAGCGCTTCGAGATAGACCCGCGGGAGCCCTTCCCACAACGACGTCAGCACGAACACGTCCAGGCAGCGCATGATCGCGGGCACATCGCGCCGCCAGCCGGCCAGCCGGAACGATTTCGCCAGGTCGAGCCGGACAAGTTCGGTTTCCATCGCCTCCCGCAGTTCGCCGTCCCCGACGAACAAAAACTGCGTCTCCGGTTTTTTGGCGGCCACCCTGGCCGCCACGCGGATAAAATCCAGCGGCGCCTTCTGCGGCTTCATCGGCGCCACCATGCCGACGACCGGCCGGCCAGGTTCCAGGCCAAGTTCCTGTTTTTTCGCCGTGGTATCCACACCGAGCCGCCGGATTGCTTTCACATCCACGCCGCTGCGGATCACGACACACCGGTTGTCCGGAAACAGCCCGATTTCCACGCCGAGCTGCCGGTTGGCGTCCGACACCGCGAAGAACCGCGTGGTCACCTTCGCCACCAGACGTTCCAACGTCATGAGCACCCGCCTGACCGGGACCGACTGGTATCTGGTGAAGCCGAATCCGTGAATGGAGTGGATGATGACCGGCACGCCGGCCAGCCACGCTGCCATGCGGCCGAGAATGCCGGCTTTCGAGCTATGCGTGTGGACGATCGCAGGTTTCATCCGTCGCAACAGCCACACAAGCGTCAACAGTGCGCGAAGATCGGACAGCGGGCGGATCGCGCGCACCAGCGAAGAAATCTGATGGAACTCGACACCTGCCAGCTTGCGCGCCTCGTTGTCGAGCAGGCCCGGCTCGCCGGTGATCAGGACGGGCCGGAACTTCGCCGGGTCGAGATGCGAGACTGTAAACAGCGTATTCTGCTGCGCGCCGCCGAGCTCGAGTTTGGTGATGATGTGGCAGACGGTCCGCGCCATGGGTCAGGCCGCCCGCAATTTTTCAGCGAGCTGCTTGCCCTGCGCAATCGCATCCTCCATGGAGGTATGCTCCCACCGGCCATAGCGTCCGATGGAATGGATGCCCCTCGATTCCAATTCGGCCAGAATGCCCGGCAGGACGCGCGCCCGGTGCCGGTCGAACAGCACGTAGGCATAACGGATGTCCTTCACGTCGGCCACGACGATGTCGTCGTCCGGCCTGAAGATCCCGGCCCGCTCCATGCCGGCGCGGACCTGCGCGATCAATTCGGCCGGCGGCGTGACGATCTCAGGCTGGTGCGAGATTTCCACATACAGCGAGCTGCACCCGGGCCGCCCCAACGCCGGAGAGAAATTCATGGGGAACCCGGCCCGATAGAAGGGATACTCGCGTTCTGGAAAATAGATCCAATGTTTGTCGGAAACTCGTTCACGCGCCACGCCCAGATTGATGTTGTACACCGATGCGCAACGCAACCCCTCGGCGGCTTCCCGGACCGGCTTCGGCAGATCCGTACACCGGCGGATCAATTCTGGCACCGGCATCGTGGACACCAGCGTGTCGTAGGATTCCGCGCGCCCGTCATAGAAGGTCGCACGGCGGCGGGCCGTGTCCACTTCCATCAATTCGCTGCCATAGGCGATGTCCTTGATCCCGGTCAAAAACGCGTTCGGCAGGACGCCGATGCCGCCCTGAGCGGGATAGAGAAAGGACGGGTTGTAGCCGAAAGCCTTGTCCTTGATGCCCAGCGCGCCGTTGATCACGTCTTTGAGTTCCGGCTTGGGCACGAGCCACGACACCCAGTCCGACGTCAGCTCGTCCAGTGACACCTGCCAGAGCTTTTCGTTGAAGGGCACCATGAAGTGTTTGGCGAAACCTTCGCCGAGACTTTCGAGGATCCATTGCTTGAAGGACCGTTCCTCCGGCTTGAGCCCGGACGGCGGAGCCGTGAGCGTGGCGATGAAGCCCATCAGGCACTCGCGGACAACTTCGGGCGGCAGACCGTAGGTATTCACCTGGTACGGGTACTCGGTATACGTCTTGTATGAATAAATGTACGAGCGGCGGCTGTGCTGCTGCAATTTCCCGGCGAGCAGTCCTTCCACCAGGGCCCGAATGGTCTGCTGCCGGAAGTGCAGGAGATGGCCGGTCATGTCGAAGGTAAAGCCGTCCATCTGATAGGACCGGCACAGGCCGCCCGCCTCCTTCTCCTTTTCGATCACCCGGCAGGAACGGTCGCCGAGGTGGTAGGCGGTGCTGAGGCCGGCCAGGCCGGCGCCGATGATCAGGATCATGGAGTTTTAGGCGCGGTGGCGGAAGAGGATTCCGCCAGACGCGTCCCTTCGGACGGCTTGGACATGTCGATGCCCTTCAACCAGAGGGCCGCGAGCACTCCCAGGACGGCCGTTCCCCCGACGAGGCCGAGCGCAAGTTCCGTCCGGACAAACATGATGGCGATCCCGGTTCCCCCAAGCACGAATGCCACCCCGTAACTCAGCATGGCAACCTGCGGCACCGACAACGCCCACCGCCTGAGGCGGAGCGCAAAATGGTCAGGGCTTCCCAAAAACACCGGGATGCCGCGCAGCTTGCGAATGTACATCACGAACAGCGTATCGAAGATCGGCACGCCGAGCACGAACACGGGGGCCAGCAGGGAGACCGGGTTCACGGCCGTGTATTTCCCGATCATCGCCAGCGCCCCCAGCATGAGCCCGATAAAGAGCGAGCCCGAGTCGCCCAGATAGATCCTCGCCGGGTAAAAATTGAACCGGAGAAATCCCAGCAGGCTGCCGGCCAACGCGGCCAGCATCACGGCGATCATCATATCCTGATTGATCACCGCCACGACGAAGAGCCAGATGCACGCGACGACGCTGACGCCGCCCGCCAGCCCATCCATCACATCGATGATGTTGACCGCGTTGATGATGCCGACCATCCAGAAGACAGTGAGCGCAATGGCCAGCCAGTCCGGCAGGGCGGCGATTTCGATCCGGATGCCGCTGCGAATCAGCACGAACACGGC
This sequence comes from Nitrospiraceae bacterium, assembly GCA_035632555.1. Lineage (GTDB taxonomy): Bacteria > Nitrospirota > Nitrospiria > Nitrospirales > Nitrospiraceae > 2-02-FULL-62-14. Next base: position 10,266 of record DASQGO010000081.1, read on the forward strand.
AAGCAGCTGCCCGACCAGCTTCGGCCACGGTTTCAGCACGCCGAAGTCGTCGATGAGGCCGACCATGACCATGAGCGTCCCGGCCAGCACCAGCCCGAGGACTTCCTGCCGGAACTCGAACGTCAGGGCCAGGCTGATCAGAAACGCCAGGTACACCGCGAGCCCTCCGAAATAGGGTACCGGCTCGGTTTGAAATTTCAGCCGCCCGTCGGGACGATCCACGATATTGAACGACAGGGCGGCCTGGCGCGCCATCGGCACCCCGTAGAGCGACAGGAGCAGCGACAGCACGAAGGTCAATGTCAGAACGAATAAGCTCACGACAGACGGGCCTCCGCGCTATGCGTCAGACGGGCCCGCTCCGCATGGCGGGCGCTCAACGACTCGTATAATTGTTGGTGCCGCTGGACCGCCGCCTCGATCGAAAATTTCTTCGCCCGCGCCCGCCCGCGCGCGCCCATCGCCAGGGCGCGATCGGGATGAGTCAGAAGAGCGACGATCGCATCGGCCAACGCTCCGGCATCCCCGGGAGGAACCAGAAGGCCCGTGTCTTCGTGCACGACAATTTCAGGAATGCCGCCCACTGCGCTGGCGATGACGGAACGCCCTGCCGCCATCGCCTCGACGATGGCGATGCCGAATCCCTCGTAGAGCGAGGGGCAGACGAAGAGGTCCATCACAGGCAGCAGCGAGGGCACGTCGCGCCGCGCGCCCGTGAACACGACTTGCCCCGAAAGCCCGAGCTCTGCGGCGAGAGACCGGAGCCGGCCACGTGCTGGCCCATCCCCGACCAGCAGCCATTGCCAGGCCGGCACGCCTTTCCGTCCCGCCACATTCGCCAGGGCGCGGAGCAGCACCGTCAGCCCCTTTTTCGGCTCGTCCAGACGGGAGACTGTTCCAATGACGAACCCGCCGTCGCGCAGTGCCAGCTCCGATCGGATCGCCACGCGGGGCGAACTGAACACCTCGAGATTGATGCCGTTGTGGATCGTCACCAACTTCGACGCCTGCCCGTCCAGGCGCGCCAGCACGAACTGGCGGACCGCATCCGAACAACACGTAATGGCATCGGCCCACCGGGCGCCCAGGCGATCCACCATCCAGTGCGCCCTCGTCTTCCACATTTCCACGTCGCGGTAGGACCAGATGATCACCGGCACCCCGAGCAGACGCCCCACCAGAGACGCAGCCAAATTGGCCAATCCGAGAAATGCATGCAGAATCTCCGGCTGTTCCCTCCGAATCAGACGGAACAACCGCCAGAGCACGCGGAGATCCCAGCGCCCGTGCCCATTCAGATCCACGACCCGGATGCCCCGCGCGCGCATCTCCCTGGCGATGGAACCTTCCGGTTTGAGGGAACAGACCAACACATTGAACCGGCGACCGTCCAGTCGGGCGGCCAACTCAAGGAGCTGGCCCTCCGTTCCTCCGACCGTAAGACCGACGGTGAGCAGCATCACGTTGCATCCCCGGTTCACCGGGGCGATCTCCGCATCGCCCGACATTTTATGCCAGACCTCCCCGCACTGCCAGATGCCGATACTGCTGTTCCATCCGTTCCATTTCGCGATCCTGATCCGCTGCGTCCGCCACACGCGCACGGTTGAGACGGGCCATGGCCTCCTTTGCCGCCTTCCCTGACAAGGCGGCGAGCAACGCCTCCGCCAGGTCTCCATCGTGCGGATCGACGAGAAATCCGTTCCGTCCGTGCTCAATGAGCTCGGCATATTGCGGAAGCCGGGTCAGGACCGGAACCGCGCCGCAGGCCATGGCCTCCAGCAACGTGCTCGGCATCCCGTCGGATGGAGGCACCATCACCACGACCTCCGCAAGATTCATCCATTGTGGCATCTCCGCGTACGCAAGCGGTCCGACGAACCGGACGTGGTCGGCGACTCCGAGATCAAGGGCCAATCGCCGCAAGGAATCCACATAACCGGCATCAGGCGAATGCCCGCCCACCACAAGTAGCGCGTCCGGCACATGCTCGCGCACGGCCGGCAGCGCGCGGATGACCCGGTCATGCCGATAGAACGGCTGTGCCAGCCTGGGACTGAACACGACGCGTCGCTCGTTGCCGATCGCCCATTGCCGCCTGAGCGGCTGCGTCTCCAGACCGGGCCGGAACCGCTTGAGGTCGACCCCCCATCCGATTCGCGCAATAGACTTGCCGGGCGGCATCAACGGACGCAACCGCGTCTCCAGATAGGCCGAGTGCGCGGTCACCAGATCCGCACGTCTGAGCACGGCACGTGTCAACGCGCGGGCGTACGATTCCCGGAACGCGCCCTGTTCATCCAGAACGTCGCTCCCCCACGGAGTGGCGACGCAGGGAACGCCCCGCACCAGCGGCAGCCCCCAGGCGATCCCTCTGAGATACTGGGCATGTACGAGGTCCGGTTTGAGCCGGCGCACCTCCTGTGCCATTCGCACGGCGGACAGTGCCCGTCCGAGCTTGCCCGCCGTCCATGACCCGCCCACATCAAGCTGCTGGAACGTCGGCACTAATTGTTCCCTCTCCGGTTCGACGGTCACCACGGTGACCGCATGGCCTCGCGCGGCGAACCATCCGGCCCACCGCTGCAGCGGAACCGCCCTGGCCGGTCCGACAAAACACAGCCGCAGCTTCTCCATCGTGCTTGCGACGCCTATGACGGGACGCGCGGCTCCGGCGATTGCACGAGAGTTTTCAACTCCCGCGCCGATCGTTGGAGGTCGTGGTACTGTCTGGCGTAATCCCATGCCCGGCGGCCCAATTCGATCCGCCGGGGCTCCGAGGCGCACAACCGTTCGGTGTCCTCCACCAACCGTTCGAACGATCGTTCGGCGCAGTATCCGATCTGGTGGCGCATCAGCACGCCGTCCGGGTCCACGGCCCACGAAAGAATCGGAGTCGCCTGCATGGCCGCCTGCACAAACGTGTTGGGAAACCCTTCGTACGTGGACGTATTCACGAACAGCTTCGCATCCTCAAAAAATCGTCCGACGTCCCGCCAGGCCACATCCTCGTGGAAGGCCATCTGCAGCAGGGCAGCCGCCCTGGCCTTGATCGTCCGGTACAAGTCCTCATGGGCCTCGTCGCGCATGAGGACCATCACGAACCGTTCCTTCGGCAGGCGTTCCGCCAATGCTAGGAACAACTCCGGCTGTTTGAGCGGATGCATCCGGCCGACCCAGAGAATGGCGGACTTCCTGCGGGCGCTCGGGACCGGTACAGAAGGCGGCACTGGATGGCCGGTTCTGATCAAAACACCTTCGCGGCCATGCATAGCCTTCAATTGACGCATCTGTTCGTCGGTCCGGCAGACCACGGCGTCGGCGAGCCGCAGCCCGAACGAGAACAGGCTCCGCCACGGACCGCGCACGCCGCCAGTTGCCGTCGCCAGATCCGCGGAAGAGGCCACGACGTAGATGAAACGCCGGCGCAACAGGCGACAGATCAGGGCATAGGCGCCGACCTCGGCACCGGCGCCGGCGTGCAGGTAGACGTCCGCATCGATGCTGTGCAGTTGTCCCAGCATCTCCCGGAACGCGGACGCCGCCGTGAGAAGCCCGCCCTTCGCCAGACGCCCCTTCCCCTGCCGCTTCACGACGGTCAGCGGACCGCATGATTCGATCCCCGCTCGCTCCCGTACGGTGACCAGCATGGTCACCCGGCAGGCAGGGTCGCGCGCCAACTCGCCGGCCAGCAGATAAAACTGCACTTCCGCGCCGCCGAAGGGGTATCTGCTGGAAGCGTTATAGAGCCCGTAGCCGAGCGGAGAAATGAAGCAGACGCGAAGCAGTTTCCGGCAGGCGGTGACGGTGGTCCCGGTTTCCTCGTCGATCTCGGTCACCACGGCGGGCGGCGGCATCACGCAGAGGCCCCCCCGGATATGATCGCGGAGACGAGCGATTCCACGCGATGCGCATAGGTGTGACCGTCCATCACATACTCGTAGGCCCGCTGCACCATCGCTTGCCGATATCCCTCGTCCTTGAACCGCCGGACCGCCTCTCGAACGTTGGACAGATCTTTCTTGATGGCAATGTAATGCTCGTCCGCCTTCAGAATTCCGTTGTAGAAGCCTTCCACCAGCAACTGGCACGTCTGCGTCCCGATCGGGTCAAAATGCCGTGACGAGATCGCCTTCCCCGACACCGGGTTCGGATAGTCTCGGAAAAACCGGGCATGAACATCCTCAAAGGTCGCGGCCGGATGGTCCTTGAGATACCGGATGACCGCCTGCTGCGTGCGATCGTCCCGCTCCAGAAAGTAGGTTCCGGACTCGGCGCCGACGGTACCCTTGCAGCGGCCCAGAAATTCGCTCCACTGTTCACGCGGCTGGCGGATGTAGGCCATGTCCCTGGTCAGTCCGAGCTGCTCCGCCTGTTCGTCGAAGTAGCGAAGAATCGTCGTCCGCTCCACGTCGCCGAGCGCGTAGCTGTCGGCATACAGGTCTCCGCGAAACCCGACATCGATCCGGCGCGGGCCCGCAGGCGGCCGGTAGACCGCGGGGTTCAGCGCCGAAGGCGCGGGGAGCACCGTTGCACCGCATTCGGCGTAGAGCCACCGCGCCACGCCCATCGGCAACTGGCTGGCCAGGTACTCGGCGCCGACCGCCCGCGCAAAAGCGATCTTCATCGGCATCTCGCGATATTCATTGCCGAAACAGATCAGCAATTTTGCGCGCCGTCCCTCAAAGCGAGGCTGTGCCCGTCGCAGCCAGGCCATGTCGTCCCACGCCGCAGAATGCAGGACGACCGCCAATGGGTAGGTCTTCAGCTTGGCGAGACCGGCACGGAACTCCAGCACGTTGTTGATGTTGCAAAACTCGGGGGCCAGTCCGGGGGATGCCGCAAAGGCGTCCTTCCAGTCCAGGTACGGCGAGAGCACGCGGTTTTCATCATCGAACAGAAACCGTGCATGACGATGAGACCGCCAGAACGGAGGCACGATGCCCGGGCGAAGGCGCAGCGCCCCGACGACGGTGTCGGCCACCACGCGGCGCCAGTGGGTTTGTCCCCTGGCATAGAAGATGACGGTTCGAATCCGCTCCTTCATGGTGCGATCGTGATGTGGCCTGCATGCCGCTGCATGCAGGCTTCGATCGTCGACAGCGCGCCGCGCGTCCAGTCGATCGTCGCCGTCAGTCCCGCCTCCAGCTCGACGCGGGCTTCAAACCCGAGCATCCGTTTCGCCTTTTCCGTGCTGCCGAAACGGCGCCCGGCGTGGTCCCACTCCCGCCGGGGAAGGAACGTGAGCGCCGTCGGATTGCCGGTCAGGCGGTTCACCGCCTGCGCCAGGGCCAGGATGGTCGTCTCCCTGCCGCTCGCCAGGTTGTAGACGTCCCCGGGCTGTCCCTCGAAGGCGCACAGCACCAGCCCGCGCACGATATCGTCGATGAAAATAAAGTCGCGGCTGGCGCGTCCCTCGTGTTCCACCGTCAGCGGCCACTGCTTCAGCGCCCGGTAGACGAACGTCGGAATCACGTTCCGCCAGACGGTGGCCGGCGTGCCGCGCCACCGCCCGGCCCCCAGCACCTCGCCCGGTCCATAGACGTTCTGGAATCTCGCGCGGACCGTGGGCAGCCGATGCTGCCGCCAGTAATACACCGAGTAAAACTCCCCGACAACCTTAGAAATTTGATACGGACTGTCCAGATCGAACGGGACCGGCCCGTCTTCCTGGGTCGCCTGCACCTGATCGAACGTGTGTGGCGCCAGCGTGCAGCCGGACGCCGCGTAGACGACTTTCCTGATGCGCGGGAAACCGGTGAGGCGTTCGTAAAGCTTGAGCGTGGTCAGGAGATTGTTGTCGTGATCGGCGATCGGATCGGCGATGGAGCTTTGGTTGCCGTGGTAGGTCGCGAGATGGAACACGTAGTCGAATGCATCTGTCAGTTTCCCGAGCACGGCATCGTCCGCGATGGATCCCTCGATCAGCCGCACCCTGGCGTCATCGGGAACGAGGCTCCGTTCAGACGAAAGAAAATTATCCACCACGGTGACCCGCGCGCAGCCGGCGTCCAGCGCCATCCGGGCCAGGTTGCCGCCGACAAATCCGGCCCCGCCGACCACCAGCAGTGACGTCCCGCGCAGCCCCGCAAGCGCGGGGTCATGGCCGGTTGAACGTGGGCTGCCCCTCATTTTTTGCCTTCGACCGGTTTTAAATGAGTGTAGGTTTCCTGGAGGCCGTGCTTGCGATACCACTCGATCGCAAGCGCGACACCGGTCTCCAGCGGCGTGCTTGTCTTCCAGTTGAAATCCTTGTTGGTCTTGGAAGGATCGAGCAGAATCGTATAGACGTCGTCCGCGCTGCGCGGGCGGACTTCCACATCCTGCTCCGGCTTGAGGCCGAGTGCTTTAATGGTCGCGCCGTAGAGTTCCTTGATGGCAAAATCGGCGCCGGAGGAAATGTGATAAGCCCCGGATGTGCCCGTGCCGTCGATCGCTTTCATGACCACATCCACAAGATCATTGACGAAGATGAAGTCGCGGCGCGTATCCATCACAAAACAGGGCTTGTGATTCGTCAGCCGGTGGTAAAACGTCGGCAGCGGGCCGCTGACGTTCCGGGGACCATAGGCGTTCGCGAGACGGAAAGAGAGCCATTCCAGTCCGCTGAGCATCACGTACTGCTCGCCGGCCGTCTTGCTGATGGCATAGCTGGTCCCTTCCGGCTTGATCGGATGCGCCAGCGTGATCGGCTGCTCGAGCGGCTTCAGCCCGTAGCAGAGCGACGTTTGAAAATACACGAGCCGCCGGACATTCTGCCGCTTCGCCGCCTGAACGACGTTCGCGGTCCCGACCACGTTGGTCCTGGCGTCCTCGGCCCAGTCGTTCGGGTCCTTGTAGGAGGCCGCGGCGTGCACGATCAACTCGGGCCTGAACTCGGCGCAGAGCCGGTCCACCAGCGCCGCATCGGCGATGGTGCCCTCCACCAGCGTCAACTGGCGGTGCGCCGGCAGGTTGTCCCGCCTCCCAGTGGCGAAATTGTCGATCACCAGCACGCGGTCGCCGCGGGCCAGCAGGCGGTCCGCCACATGCGAGCCGATGAAGCCGGCCCCGCCGGTGATGAAGACGTTCACGGCGCGGCCTCCTCGCGGATGTCCCGGAACGAGGCGGCGCGGTCATGGAACCGCTGCTGCCAGAGTTCCAGGCAGAGCAGCCCCCAGATCTTCCGGCCAAACCGCGGCTCGCGGTCGATCCCCGCCAGCACCTTGCGGTTGTCCACCAGCGGTCGGCTGAGAGCCTGGCGCGTCGAGAGGGCGTCGCGCACAAATTCCCGCACAGGCCCGGCCTGCGTGAACCATTCCTGCAGCGGCACCGGAAAGCCCATCTTGTCGGTCCGGTTGGCGATGGATTCCGGCAACACGGACCGCATGGCGTTCTTGAGCACATGCTTCATGCGCCCGTCCTTGAACTTGACGTTCGAGGGAATCGTCGCCGCCAGTTCGATCAACGGGTGGTCCAGGAACGGAACGCGTGACTCCAGCCCATGCGCCATGCTCACCCGATCCTCGACGTGCAGCAGCGCAGGTAGCAGCGTCTTGAAATCGAAATGCGTCATGCTGTCGAAATAGGATTCCTTCTGCACGTTGCCGCCTCGGAAAATGCCGCGGAAGACATCGTACGGCGCGTAGCCCTCGAGCAGCGGCCAGTTGATCTCGTCGCCGAGGTCGCGCGCGCGGTTGATCAGCCTGAAATAGCGCTTGTCGAGGTCCTCGAACAGGCCGTCGCGCCAGAACTCCTGCAGGAGCGGCTTGTATTCGCGGAGTGTGCCCAGGTTGGGAATGATGGACTCGTAGGTCACGATGAAATTGCCGCTGTGCATCGTGCCGTCGATCGCCGCCTTGATGCACTGCTCGAAATAGGCGATGAGGTACCGCGCATAGCCGCCGAATATCTCGTCTCCCCCCTGTCCGCCGAGCACGACTTTGCGATGCCGGCGCGCCAACCCCGCCACCATGAACTGCGGGAAGGACCCGGGACCGGCCAGCGGGTAGTCCAGGTGGTACACGACATCCGCAATCCGCCCGACGAAGTCGCCGGCCGTAATCTCGATTTCGTGGAGGGGAAACTGGCAGCGTTTCGCCAGGTCCTGCGCGTAGCGGCTCTCGTCGTAGGCAGGACCGACTGCAAACTTGCCGGTGAAGCCCATGAATGCCGAAGGCAGGCGGGCCGAGGCCAGGGACGCCACGATGCTGGAATCCATGCCGCCGCTGACGTAGGCACCGAGAGGTACGTCGCTGACCAGATGCGCGGTCACGGAATCCTCCAGCAGCGCCTTGACCCGGTCTTCGAAATAGGGACCCGTATGGTCCCAATCCAGATTGTAATAGACCTCCCAGTAGCGCCGCGTTGCGAGCGCGCCGTTGCGGGCCGTCAGGATGTGGCCCGGCAGCAATTCCTGGATGCCTTTGAAGAGGGTCTTGCCTGCCAGGCAAAATTGAAAGGTCAGATAGTCCTTGAACCCTTCCAGGTCCGTTTCGATGTCGCGCACAAACGGCAGGAGGGCCTTCGCCTCCGAGGCCACGTACAGCACCCCGTCCGCAACCATATAATGGAGCGGCTTGACGCCGAACCGGTCGCGCGCGCAGAATAGGGTTTGCCGGGCCTCATCCCACAGCGCGAAGGCGAACATGCCGCGAAACCGGCTGACACAATCCGGCCCCCACGCGCGGTAGGCCCGGAGAATCACTTCCGTGTCCGAGCCGGTCGTAAATTGATCGGTCCCGAGTTCGGCGCGCAGCTCGCGATAGTTGTAGATCTCGCCGTTGTAGCTGATCCAGTTGCCATGCCCGTCGCTCATCGGCTGCTGGCCGGTCGCCAGATCGATGATGCTGAGGCGCCGGTGCGCCAGTCCCACGAACCCGCGGGCGTGCTGCCACCGTCCCTCGCCGTCCGGCCCGCGATGCTGCTGCAGCCGGTTCATCGCGGACAGATCGCGGCCCAGACCCCGAACGGGTTCTTGAGCAAGATTCAAGATGCCGGCAATCCCGCACATAGCGTCCGCCCGTGCTAGCTTGGCTTTATCCCTTTCGCATAGAGGAACCAGCCCCAGCGCCGTTCGAACAGGCGCAGCCACGCCTCGGGGATGACCCGTCCCAGTTTCGGCAGCATCTCGCGCTGCAGGCATCCCGCGAAGCATTCCACCTCGGCAAACCTGACGAGCAAGCGGCGCAGCTCCGCCTTGGAATAGACGTCGCCGATGGGATTGCCCGCGCCGTCGATGGAACGGACGAGATCATCCATGGCGCGGCCGGTGCGCACGTGGTTCGCAAACATGTGGAGGCGGTAATTGGCCGAGTTCCGGTGATACATCATCAGAATCAGGCGGCCGCCCGGTTTCAGGACCCGATAGAGTTCGTCGAGAGCTGCGCGCGTGTCGGGCGTATGGTGCAGCACCCCCATGGAGCAGACGCAATCGAACACCGCCGATGGGTACGGCAGCGATTCCGCATTGCCGACCGTGAACTGTCCCGACAAGCCCCGCAGCGCGAACCGTTTGCGGCAGAGCGCGATGCCCGTGCCTGTCAGATCCACCCCGAACACGCGCGCCCCCTCGGCCGCATACTTGGCCAACACGTAGCCGTTGCCGCACCCGACATCCAGCACGGCGTGGTCCTTGAACCGGCGGTATTCGTGCAACGCATAGGAAAACTCCAGGCTTTCATTGGCCTCGCGCAGACGGTCGTAGGCGGCAAAGTATTCCGCCGTACCGCGTTCCGCCGGAATAGCGGCGGCGGCAACCGGATGGCTTTCCCAAAACCGGCGCACATCGTCCACCGTCATCCCGCTTTCAGCGACCATCACGTGCGTGTCTCTGACGCATCAGCCGGCACGCTCATGCGCGGCGTGCAGATCCGGCACAATTTCATGGAGACAGCGGCGGACCTGTTCCGTGAACAGCGTCTCCTCCGCCTCCCACGCCAACTGGATACTCAATTGACGGCGTACCGACGCGGTTCCCACGGCATTTCGGTCCTTCAGAAGCCGCTCCACCGCCCGGACGATGGAAGACGGATCCTGCGTGTCGATGGAGAGACCGGCCTCCGCCGCGCGCATCACCGCCGCGATCTGCGGGAGGTCAGGATAGAGAATGGGCAATTCCGCCGCGATGCTTTGAAACAGCTTGTTCGGCAATGCCACGCGATGGTCGGCCGAATGGGCATAGTACAGAATCACGGCCGCATCGGCATCCCGGACGGTCGGGACCACTTCCGTCGGAGGAAGGAAACCGACCAGATGGACGCGCGACGCAATGCCTTCCGCCTGGAGCCTGTCGGCATAGCCATGGTACCCGTCTCCCACAAGCGCCAGATGAACGTGGCCGGGCAGGCGCCGCACGGCTTCGATCGCGACATCGGCCGCATAGCCCTTCTTGGAATTCCCGATCGCCACCAGCAGAAAGTCCCGGGCCTGCAATCCCAGACGGTTCCGCAGGCCGCTGCGAACGGGACGGTCCAGCCTGGCGTCGTGGCAGTTTCGAACGACGACCGGTTCGACGCCGAAACGGCGGCGCATGAGTTCGCCGACCCCGTCGCTGACCGTCAGGACTGCGGCCGCCTGCCCGATGCAGACACGCTCCAGCCATCGCTGGAACGGCGCGATAAAACGCCTCTCGAACCGCGTTCGTTCCGAGTCCTCGACCATTTGTGAGTAAAAGTCATGGGCGTCGTAGATGATCGGCGCCCCCGCCATGCGCGCCGCCACCCACACCGCCGGAAAGGAACTGAATTCGTGCAGGCAATAGAGCGAGGCGCGCGGCAACTGCACCGCCACTTGCCAGACGTAACGACGGAAAAACCGCAGCAGCCAGTAGAGAAACACGGGCGCTTGTAAGATTGCGGGCAGCTCGTCGAAGCGGATCCCCGGCAGGAGATGCCGTCGGAGGGGCGTCGCATCCGCCTTTGCATCCGATTGTGCGGGCGGAAATTCCGGAGGCTTCGCCGGATCCAGGTCCCACCGCCGGCGGTCCGCCACCGCCACGGAACGGTAGCCGAGACGCGCCAGTGTCATCGCCTGCTTGAGCGTCCGGCTGTCCCGTCCGAGGGGAAGCGGCGTCACGGACACGACGGTGACCGCCCGTTCAGGCCCCAAACAACACCTCGAGTTCTTCCGTCGGATAGGTGATCAATACGGCCCGATGCGGCCCCTGAAACACGAAGAAGCTGCCGGCGGCGGCGGCGGACGCGGGCGTCTCCCGGAAGACCGTCCTGAAATCCTCGACCGAGCCCGCTCCGCCGCATGCCACCACCGGAACGTCCACGGCGTCCGCGACGCTGCGCGTTAATGACAGATCATAGCCCTTCAGCGTCCCGTCCCGATCGATCGAGTTGATGAGAATCTCCCCCGCTCCCGCCTCCGCCATGCGCCTCGCAAAGGCGACCGGATCGAGCGAGGTCCTGCGGGTGCCGGCATGCGTGCAGACGCGGTACCGTCCGAAGAGCGTGCGCCTGGCGTCGATGCTGACGACCACGCTCGACGAGCCGTTGATCCGTGCGGCTTCCGTCACAAAACCAGGATTCTCCACCGCCGCCGTATTGATCACGACCTTTTCCACGCCGAGCTTCAGAATCGTCCGCACGTCGTCGATCTCACGGACGCCGCCGCCATAGGCCATCGGCATGAAGCATTCCCCCGCAATCTCTCCGATCAACTTGAAGTTGGGCTTGCGCCGTTCGCAGGTCGCCGCGATATCCAGCAGCACGATCTCGTCGGCCCCCTTGTCGTTGAAAATTTTCACCGCAATGCGGGGATCCCCGACATACGTGGCGTTCCGGAACCGCACAGTCTTGTAGAGCACGTTCTCCTTGAGCAACAGGACCGGAATGACCCGCGGCCGCGGCGTCCTGAGCAGATTCCCCGGGCGGACGTCACCCATGCGCGGCCCCCTCTTGGTCACCGGACCACCGAGAAAAATTCTTCAATAATTGCGCCCCGAACCGGTGACTTTTCTCCGGATGAAACTGCACGCCGGCAATGTTTCCGTGCGCGTAGGCGGAGGTAAAGGCCTGCGCACCGTACTGGGTTTCCGCCAGTACATCCCCCGCCTCGCGGCACACCACTTTGTACGAATGGACAAAATAAAACCGGGCATTCACGTGGAGTCCGTCCAGCAACGGATGCGGCCGGCTGCTGTCGATGAAGTTCCATCCGATGTGAGGCAACCGCAGGCGTTCCGTCGCAGCCACGCCGGCTCGATAGTGCACCGTGTCGGCATTGATCCAGGCCAGGCCCGGCTTCCGCCCTTCGTCGCTCTTCAGGGTCATCAACTGCATGCCGAGGCAGATTCCCAAGATGGGAACCCGAGCCCGCAGGACCCGCTCGGCCAACACGTTTGCCAGCCCAAGCTTGTCCAGGTTCTCCATGCCTTCATCGAAAGCTCCAACGCCTGGCAGGACGAGCCGTTCGGCCGAGGCGATCACGGCAGGATCCCGCGTCGCGGCGGCGGCGATGCCGATCCGCTGGAACATGTTTACAATGGAACCGAGATTCCCCATGTCGTAATCAATGACAGCAATCACGGACCCACACACCCATCCCTCTCAGCCTGCGCGCGGGCCCGTTCCCGTGAGCAGGCGGCGGACGGTCCGTTTCAATCCGCCCAGCAGGCTGCGGATGCGGCGATACGCCTTCCAGCCGATCGACCGGTACAGCCCGGTTTCATAGGAGGGATAATCCCAGAATGTTTTCCTCGGGAGGGCCATGATCGCCTCGAACTCCTGCTCGGTCAGGCCCAGTTTCTTGAACACGAACGCCCGATCCTCCCGTAACTGTTCGCCCGGAATAGCCGGCTCTTTCAACTCGGCCAGGGCTTCCTCGCGTGTCAGTTCGCCGTTGTTGACCAGGCAGGACAGGTGAGCCCGCCGCTTGTCGAATCCGAACTTCGTCGGCAGGATATGGCCCTGATAAAAACGCGTGTAGATGGACTCGTAATGCTTCTTGCCGTAGGGCACCCAGCCCAGTTCGCGCTCGAGAATATCGAGAGCCTCCTGCTTTTTGTAATCGACATAGTGAAGAATCTGAATCCGCTGAAGGTTCTGCATGCGAAAACGAACCTCGAAATCGAAGGCCGTCAAATGAGGATAGGAAGAGAGGTCTGCGCCTCCGAAGGCGCGGTTGACGTGGCGGATGTACCGCCAGTCGAAATGCCCGTGGGACCAGATCCGGGGGATCATGCTCTCCGTGACCACGTTGGCCCCCTCGATCAGCCACCGCACGCCATGGTGGCGTGCGGTGCGGTAGAGCGCGGCCACGATGGCATGATCAGTCGGGATTTCCGAATCGGGCGTGGACGCGCGCAGAAAAGCCACCTGGAGCCGCCGAAACTCCTCCCAATCCAGAACGTGGGTATGGAGATCGATGCCGAGCTTCTTGATGAGATTCTCGATATTGCGGACGGCCGTTTCGGAGTTCCAGCCGTTGTCCAAATGGATTGCCAGCGGACGCAATCCAAGCTGCTTCACCAGATAGGCCACATAGGAGCTGTCGACGCCTCCGCTCAACCCGATGATGCAATCATAGCGTTTGCGCGTCCCCTCCTTCTTGATTCTGGCGACAATGGCATCCAGTTGTGTCCGGCCCTCTGCGCCGCGCACGACGCAGTCCGAGACGACCCGGTCGTAGGCATGACAATGATGGCACACGCCCTGCCCATCAAACGCAATCTCCGGATCGGAGGTGTCCATAATACAGCGCCGGCACACCCGGTATTCCGGCTGCGGCCGGTTGAACACCGCCTGGGCTTTAAGCGATGTCAGTTCGTTTGCCATCGATATTCCACCGCACGAACATCGGCAATTCTTTCCTCACTCGATTAATTCACCCCGGCGGGAGCCGCCACACGGCGGCATACCTTCCAAAGCATGCGGACCGGCCATGGCTTCACCGGCTCCCTGATCTCGACCGCAATCTGCATCTGAATCACGCGCCAGTGGAGCCAATCCCTCAGCCTGAAATAGCCATAGAACAGCCAGGTGCGGAGATTCATCGTCGGCAAAGCGGCGCCATCCAGGATGTCCGCCTCACAGTCACGCACAAAAGCCCGGTAGCTCCATTTCCCGCTTTCGACAACATCGGCACGGGCCTTGTGCACCAATCGAGACACCAGCTCATGGTCGGCAAAGGCATCCAGCGCCTTTTCGACATCCGC
>DASQGO010000082.1:0-8276 GCA_035632555.1 Nitrospiraceae bacterium
AGCGCTGGCCGACGCGGCCTGCGCCACGGTGGCGACAGAATTGTCGATGCTGGAACAGCCGTATGACGACGTGCGGCAGCACGTGACGGATTGCCTGGACCGCCTGGCACGCAAGAAGTTGGAAGGCACGCTGGGGCGCCTGATCGCGCAGCTCCGCGAGGCCGAGCAGGCCGGGCGGACGGAAGACGCGCAGCGGCTGAACGATGAAGTCAATGCGTTACGATTGCAGAAGTCGGGTCGCGCGACCGTGTCCGCGGCCCCGACGGCGTAGCATGGTAGACAATCACGGGTGGGTTTAGCAGGACCGCAGGCGGTTCAAAAAGACCGTCCGGCAAGGCCGCAGCAAGCGAGGGACCGAAGCGTACTTCTTTCGGTACGTTGAGGTTCCGAGCGATGCGAGAACGACGCCGGCAGACTTTTTCAGCAGCCTGCTAGGAGTATTCAATGGCCAAAGACGAAATGCTGGTTGAAGTCAAGAAGCTGATCTCCATCGGCAAGGAGAAGGGCTTCCTGACCTATGACGAATTGAACAGCTCGCTGCCGGCCGAACTGGTCTCGTCCGAGCGGATGAGCCATCTCATGACGATTTTCGGCGAGATGGACATCGAGATCGTGGATGCGCCTGAAGGCGCGCACGGCCGCGGCAAGAAGGCGGCGGCACGGAAGGCCGCGGCCGACGACGACGCGGACGAGAAGGATGACAAGGAAGAGGCCGAGGAGACCACCGAGAAACGGATCGACCTGACCCCCGGCGTGCTCAGCCGCACCGACGACCCGGTCCGGCTGTATCTCAAGGAGATGGGCAGCGTCGCGCTGCTGAGCCGCGAAGGGGAGATCGAAATTGCAAAGCGCATCGAAGAAGGCAAGAAGGACATGTCCATGGCGGTGTTCGGGCTGCCGATGACCATGGAGTTCGTGCTGTCGATCGCGGAACAGATCAAGAAGGAGAAGATCGGCGTCCGGGAAGTCGCGCAGACGGCCTACGACGAGGACCTGGACGAGGAAGAGCGCGAGGAACAGGAACAGGACGACACCGAGCTGCGCAAGAAGACGCTCGAATCGCTCGCCAAGGTGCGCAAGCCGACCAAGCCGGTCGTCACGCTCTACAAGAAGCTGTGGAAGGCGCGGGGAAACCCGATCAAGCAGAAGCGGATCAAGGCGCAGATCAAGGACGCGCGCGTGCCGGTGGTGGAGAAAATCGAGGCGATCAATTTTCACCCGCTCTTCAAGGACAAGCTGGTGCAGCGGGTGCGCCACGTGGCGCAGGAAATCCGATCGGCCGAGCGCGAGATTTCCAACTGCTGCCGGCGGCTGGGCGTCTCGGGCGATGCCGGCGCGGCGATGCTGCGGAAGCTGGCGCGGGACCGGCGCGGGCTGCTGGCGGTCAAGCGCAAATGCGGGCTGTCGGAGGAGTCGCTCCAGGCCATCAGGAAAATCACGACCGAGGCGCGGGCAAAAATCCGCCGGGTCGAGATGGACGAGGCGAAGATGACCTCCGAGGACATCAAGGAGGCCGTCAAGCACCTCGACCTGGCCGACGACAAGATGAAGCGCGGGAAGGCGGAACTGGTCGAGGCCAATCTCAGGCTGGTCGTCAGCATCGCCAAGAAATACACGAACCGCGGCCTGCAGTTCCTGGACCTGATCCAGGAGGGCAACATCGGCCTGATGAAGGCGGTGGACAAGTTCGAATACAAGCGCGGCTACAAGTTCAGCACCTACGCGACGTGGTGGATCCGGCAGGCGATCACCCGCGCCATCGCCGACCAGGCGCGCACGATCCGCATCCCGGTGCACATGATCGAGACGATCAACAAGCTGATCCGGACTTCGCGGCACCTGGTGCAGAAGCTGGGGCGCGAACCCACCCCGGAGGAGATCGCCGAGCGGATGGACCTGCCGCTGGACAAGGTGCGGAAGATCCTCAAGATCGCGCGCGAGCCGATCTCGCTGGAGACGCCCATCGGCGAGGAGGAAGACAGCCATCTGGGCGATTTCATCGAGGACAAGAAGGCGGTGTCGCCGCTGGATGCGGCCATCCGGTACGACCTGCAGCGCCAGATCAACAGCGCGCTGGAGACGCTGACGCCGCGCGAGGAGAAGGTGCTCCGCAAGCGGTTCGGCATCGGCGAGAGCACGGACCACACGTTGGAAGAAGTCGGCCAGGATTTCGAAGTCACCCGCGAGCGCATACGCCAGATCGAAGCCAAGGCGTTGCGCAAGCTGCGGCATCCGAGCCGGAGCAAGAAGCTGCGGAGTTTCGTCGAAAGGCTGTAGCGCAGGGGCACATTAGAAGCATGGCCAATATCTGAGATCAAAGGGCCGCAACCTTACTTCGGCACGGAGCTTGAGTGGCCTGCGAACAGGGTTAGCGAACATCGGTGCCGTGAACGCCGTTGCCCGTGTATGAGCTAGAGGTAGGGGCCCATAGCTCAGGTGGTCAGAGCGGGAGACTCATAATCTCTTGGTCCCAGGTTCGAATCCTGGTGGGCCCACCACACCAAGCTCGCTAGTGCCGCCGCCTTTTTTACGCTTTTTAGAAATTGTTTGGCGGCGGAGAAACACCGTACGTGTTTCGCATTCGCTCGCTTGGCGGCCTTAGTGCGAGAGTCACCGGACGGCGTGCCGGCAGGCAATGGCGCACTAACCCATCCCTCCCGGTCATGGCGTTCAGACACCGGAAGCGGTGTCGCTGCGCAACGTCTTAAACGGAGATGGCTTCATTGAAACCCATGTCCTGCTGTGTTAATCTGACCATCATGATTATGTCCCCACGTAGAGGTCCCGTTGAATCCGCAACTGCGTCCGCTTATTGATTTGCAAACCCTCGATCTCCGTATGGCGGAGATCAAAGACCAACAGCGCAAGCTTCCTGTCCTTCTCGAAACCGCCCGCATCCCGCTCAGTGACGCGACGAAACAACTCGCCGATTTGACCGTCTCCGTCGAGGCCGCGACCAAGGATCGCCGCGCGCAGGAAAAGGATCTGGAGGCGCACGAGTCGCAGACGGAAAAGATGCGGACGCGACTCAGTGAGTTGAAGACCAACAAGGAATACCAGGCCCATCTTTTCGAGATCGAAATGGCCAACAAGAAAAAGAGCGAGATCGAGGAACGGATTCTCGTCTACATGGAGAAGATCGAGCAGCAGCAGAAGGGCATTGCGGAGGCCCAGGCCAGGAAGGCCGAGGCCGAAAAGCAGTTTGCCGAGGAAAAGGCCAGGCTTGACGCGCAGCAGGCCACACTGACCGCAGAATTATCGGAGCTGGAGCAGAAACACAAGGAGATTGCGGTCGGTGTCGAGAAGGGCCTGCTGGCTCGCTACGCCAAGCTCAGGGCGTCCCGGAAGGATCAGGCGTTGGCGCCGGTTCGGAACGGCATCTGCTTCGGCTGCAAGCTGCAGATTTCCCCCCAGCTCGTGGCGCAGGTGAAACGGTCGGACGCCCTGTTGTTCTGCTCATTCTGCGGCCGGATGCTCTACTGGGAAGGGGAGCCGGTGACGTCCGAATCCCCCGTCGCGACCAGCGTAAGGCAACGTCCGGAGTTTGAAGAAGGCGAGTCCATCTAGGCGGATGTTGAAAAGGGCCGCCACTGCGTTCTCGGTCGTCCGTCTCCCTGCGACGTACCGAAGAACGTACGTCTCGGTTTCCGAACTCCCTGCGGCCTTGCTGAACGGCCCTTTTGAACATCCTTAGAAACTACTGCTAACCCTCTAGGCTCTTCCCTAATACCGCTTTCGTCGTTTTGAAGTGCAGCTTGGCCACCACGCCGAGCTTTTCCTCGCCGTGCTTTTTGACGACCATTCGTGCCGCCAACTCGACGTGGGTAGCGCCTTTGGGCAGCGTCGTGCCGATCTCGTCCGAGAGCCGCTTCAACCGCGACAGAAACTCCGCGCGGGCCAGAATCGACGCGGCGGCGACGGCCAGGTCCTCCTCGGCCTTCGTGCGCTGCACGAGCTGTATTTTTTTGCCCTTCTCCAGCAGGGCGTTCAGAATAAAGCGCTCGTCGCCGAACTGGTCGGCGATGGCGAGCGGGCAGTCCACCTGTTCAAGCAGATTCTCGAGCGCCCGCGCATGGCCCCAGGCCAGGAGCCGGTTCAGATTGCGGAACTTCGGATAGAGCTCGTTGTACTTCTGCGGGCCGATGGTGACGACGCTGTGTTTGCAGACCTGCCGCAGGTCGCGGGCGATTTCGAGGATGCGGCCGTCGGAGATTTTCTTGCTGTCCCTGACCTCCATGAGCCGGAGTTCCGGTTCGATCTCGGACGTCACGTGCGCGGCGGCGATGACCAATGGTCCGAAATAATCGCCCTTGCCGGATTCGTCGATCCCGATACGATTGGTTTCAGCCGTCACGCATGCTCCTGTTGGCGGCGAGACTGTAACAGACGTTTTCCGGAGGGTCAATTTGCTTGCCTGCGCATCGGATGGCCGTTATACTGACTCTGCGCGGTGGAGATGGCCGGATGATCGCTGGCCGCAAGGCTGGAGGAAAGTCCGGACTCCAAGGGCAGGGCGCTGGGTAACTCCCAGGCGGAGCGATCCGACACAAGCGCAACAGAGAACAGACCGCCGATGGCCGCCGAAAGGCGGATCAGGCAAGGGTGAAACGGTGGGGTAAGAGCCCACCGCGTTCGTGGCGACACGGACGGCACGGCAAGCGTCGCCCGGAGCAAGACCAAATAGGGGGGCACTCCGAGGCTCAACCATATGGGAGTCTCGGAACGACTGGCTCAGTCAGGCCCTCGGGTAGGTCGCATGAGGCCCGGAGCAATCCGGGTCCCAGAGAAATGATCATCCCCGCTTCAGCTTCTGGCTTAGGCGGGACAGAATCCGGCTTATAGGCTGTCTCCACCGCGCCCTTTTCACAGCCCGCCGGAAGTCGCCTTCCGTCACTTTTCCGAAAAAAGCTTCCACCTGATCGATCAGCACGACCGGCACGCGCTCGCCGTAGCGGGCAACCAGGTCGGCATTGTCGTCAATGTTCATGCGGGTGAGTGTGAAGGGAATCTCCGTCCTGACCTGCTGCGCAATGCGCAGGACGACATCGCAGAGGTGGCAGTCGTGCCGGGAGAGGATGGTCACTTCAATCACGGCTGCGCGCTTCTCCATCAGCTCGCAAAACGTCGGAATCAGTTGACTTAACTTGAGGGGCGGTGCTACTATTCCATACTCTATCCCATTGTTTTCTAGAAAGAATTTTCTGTTTGGCTGCAAGGGGTGATTGATGAAACTCACCGGCGCAGAGATATTTCTGGAGTCCCTCAAGAAAGAGGGCGTCAAGACGATTTTTGCCCTGCCGGGCGGAGTCGTTCTTAAGATTTTTGACGTGCTGCATCAGCAGAAGGACATCCAGGTTATCCTGACCCGCCATGAACAGGGCGCAGGCCACATGGCCGAGGGCTATGCCAAGGCAACCGGCAAGGCCGGCGTGGCGCTCGTGACTTCCGGCCCCGGCATGACCAACGTCATCACCGCGCTGGCCGACGCCTACATGGATTCCGTGCCGCTGGTCTGTTTCTCCGGCCAGGTGCCGACCAGCCTGATCGGCAACGACGCGTTCCAGGAAGCCGACAACATCGGCCTCAGCCGTCCCTGCACGAAATACAATTTCCTCGTGAAGGATGTCAACGATCTCGCGATGACGATCAAAGAGGCGTTCTACGTCGCGACGACCGGCCGGCCGGGCCCGGTGCTCGTGGACATTCCGAAGGACGTCTCGATGAACAAGGCCGAATTCAAATATCCGGCCTCCGTTTCGATCCGCGGCTACAACCCGACCTACGAGGGGAACAAGTGGCAGATCAAGCAGGCGGCCGAATTGATCGCTAAGTCACGCAAGCCGGTGCTCTACATCGGTGGCGGCGTGATTTTCTCGGGTGCGTCGCAAGAGGTGATCGAACTGGCCGAGATGTGCCAGCTTCCGGTGGACATGACGCTGATGGCGCTGGGCGGATTTCCCGGCGAGCATCCGCTCTCCATGGGGATGCTGGGCATGCACGGGACCTACTGGGCCAACATGGCCATCCACCATTCCGACCTCGTGGTCGCGGTTGGCGCGCGGTTCGACGATCGTGTGACGGGCAAGGTGTCGGAATTCTGCCCGCACGCGAAGGTTATTCATGTCGACATCGACCCGACATCGATACGGAAGAACGTCAATGTGGACGTGCCGATCGTGGGTGACTGCAAGGTCGTGCTCCGCGAGCTGATCCAGACCCTGCGCGCGACCGTCAACGGCGAGCAGAAGGCGCTGCGGAAGCCCTGGTGGGACCAGATCAACGAGTGGAGGGCGGCGCATCCGCTCGCCTATGAGCAGGATCCGAACGAGGCCATCAAGCCGCAGCACGTGATCAAGCGGCTCTACGAGCTGACCAAGGACCGCGATCCGATCGTCTCGACTGACGTCGGGCAGCACCAGATGTGGACGGCGCAGTATTTCAAGCTGGCCAAGCCGAACCGCTGGCTCACGTCCGGCGGGCTGGGCACGATGGGCTTCGGTTTCCCAGCCGCGATGGGCGCGCAGGCGGCATTTCCGGACAAGCTCGTGCTCTGCGTGGCCGGCGACGGCAGCGTGCAGATGAATACGCAGGAACTGGCCACGGCGGTGGTAAACAAGCTGCCGGTGAAGGTCATCGTCATCAACAACGGATTCCACGGCATGGTCCGCCAGTGGCAGGACCTCTTCTACGAGGGCCGCTATGCCTCCAGCCATCTCGGTGTCTATCCGGACTTCGTGAAGCTGGCCGAGGCCTACGGCGCGGTCGGCCTGCGCGCGACCAAGGTGTCCGAATTAGACGGCGTGATCAAAGAGGCCATTGCCATCAACAAGCCGGTGTTTCTGGATGTGCCGGTGCACCAGTACGAGAACTGCTATCCGATGATCCCGGCGGGCGGCAGCAACCACGAGATGATTCTGAGCGATCCGCCGGAGCTCAAGGAGAAGCAGAAGGCCGGAAAAGCCGGAACGCCGGTGGCCGGCGAGGACAAGGACACGATTCTGACGGCGTAGGCCGTCCGGGACCACTATGGAACACATCATTTCTGTCACGGTCGAGAACAAATTCGGCGTGCTGTCTCGGGTGGCCGGTTTGTTCAGCGGGCGCGGCTTCAACATTGAGAGCCTGTCGGTGGCGCCGTCGCTGGATCCGTCCACGTCCATGATGACCATCGTGACGTCGGGCGACGACCGGATCATCGAGCAGATCGTCAAGCAGCTGAACAAGCTGATCGACGTCATCAAGGTCGTGGATCTCAACGAGAACGAGTTCGTCGAGCGGGAAACGGCCCTGATCAAGGTGCATACAAAGCCGGAGGACCGGGCCGAGGCCCTGCGCATAGCGGACATCTTCCGCGCGAACATCATCGATTCGACGCCCGGCACCTACACGATCGAAGTGACAGGCAGCATCAAAAAGATCGAAGCGATCATCAATCTTCTGCAACCGCTCGGCATCAAGGAACTGATCAGGACCGGCCGCGTGGCGATCGCGCGGGAACCGATCCGGCCGGCCGTCGCGCACCCGAAGCGGGTCGCGAAAGAGTAGCGGGTTTCCTGCCTGCGATAGCCCGAAAACATTTTGATTTACTGAGGAGCGAGCCATGAAGGTCTATTACGACAAAGACGCCGATGTGCAACAGATCAAGAACAGGAAGGTGGCTATCATCGGCTACGGCAGCCAGGGGCACGCGCATGCGTTGAACCTGAAGGAAAGCGGCGTTCACGTCATCGTCGGCCTTCGCGAGGGCGGCTCGTGGAAGAAGGCGGAGCAGAGCGGGTTGAAAGTAATGCCGGTGGCCGACGCGGTGAAGGCGGCTGATGTGGTCATGATCCTGGCGCCGGACGAGGCGCAGGCGGCCATTTACCGTCAGTCCATCGCGCCTCATTTGAAAGACGGCGCCTATCTGGCGTTCGGGCATGGCTTCAACATCCATTTCGGCCAGATTGTCCCGCCGGCCGGCGTCAACGTGTTCATGGTAGCGCCGAAAGGCCCCGGGCACCTTGTCCGGTCGGAATACACGAAGGGCAGCGGCGTGCCGTGCCTGCTGGCGGTCCACCAGGATCCGAGTGGCAATACTCGAAAGGTCGGGCTGGCCTATGCCAGTGCGATCGGCGGCGGACGTGCTGGCGTCATCGAGACGAACTTCCGCGAGGAAACGGAAACCGATCTGTTCGGCGAGCAGGTGGTGCTCTGCGGCGGGCTGACGTCGCTGATCCAGGCGGGCTACGAGACGCTGGTCGAGGCGGGCTATTCGCCCGAGATGGCCTACTTCGAAT
>DASQGO010000083.1:0-29094 GCA_035632555.1 Nitrospiraceae bacterium
CTTATTCGGGGAGGCGTCTTGTGCCATTGTCAGACGAAGCCGGTGCGCCATGTGCCACGCGGATTTATAGGTAATGCCCATCATGCGATGGAGTTGATGCGCCGACATCCCTTTCTTGCTGGAGCAGAGGAGCGTCATGGCCCCAAGCCAGACGGTGAGGGGGATATGCGAGTCCTCGAAGATTGTGCCGACGGTCACAGAAAACTGCTTGCGGCACTTGGCGCACTTGAGCACTTCGCGCTTAGTATTTTTCACAGCTAGACGGTAGATTTTCGTCGCGGCACAATGAGGACAGACCGGGCCGCGAGGCCACCGAATCCCCTCGAAGAATGCCCTCGCGGACTTCTCGTCCTTGAGGTATTTTGCGGTCAGTAGGTTCGCTTTCATGGCACCCTCCGTAATGTGGCCTTTTCCTTTTCTTGAACAGAGGGTAACATCTGGCTGTGGGTTTGTAAAGTATATAATCGTGACCAAGTCTCCTATCTAGCTGACTTCTTGAATATTTTCCTTGACATGGGGATCCTGGAAAGTATACTTTTGCCACAAAGTGGGAGAAAGTGGTAACTGATGGTATCTCAAAAAAAAATGGTCTGATACGCCATGTTCCAGTGCTTTCCAGGGAAGTGGTGGCGTGGCTGGTCAGGCAGTCGAGTGGAACGTATCTCGATTGCACGCTTGGACAGGGTGGCCACGCGGAACTTCTTCTTGAGCAGAGCAGTCCTGACGGCGTTCTGATTGGAATTGACCGTGATCGGGACGCGATCGCGGCGGCGGGAGAGAAGTTGGCGCGTTTCGCACCGCGGACGCGTCTCATTCAGGGGAATTTCAGCGCGCTCAAGCAGTCTCTAGATTCGGTCGGCGTATCGGAGGTTGACGGCGTGATCTTTGATCTTGGCGTGTCGTCAGCTCAATTGGATCGTCCGGAACGGGGGATGAGCTTTCTCTCCGACGGTCCGCTCGATATGCGCATGGACCGGTGCAGCGGCCGCACCGCCGCGGATGTAATTGCCCAGCTTCCAGAGCATGAACTCGCGGATCTCATCTATCAGTATGGCGAAGAGCGCTACTCCCGCCGCATCGCCCGCGCCATCGTCGCTACCAGGAAAAGCCACCCACTTCGAACCACCTTTGAACTTGTTTCTACCATTTCGGGAGCCGTCCCGGCCGTCTACCGCCGAGGACGCATTCACTGCGCGACGCGGACATTCCAGGCGTTGCGCATCGCCGTGAATCAGGAACTTGACGTGATAGAAGGCGCAATACGCGATGCGGTCGATGTGCTGGCTCCCGGTGGCCGGCTCTGCATCATCTCCTTCCATTCCCTTGAAGACCGGATTGCCAAGCGGACATTCCGGTCTCTGGCGCAGGGCCCCGGAGCCAGCCTCAAAATTCTGACGAAAAAACCATACGGGCCCTCGGATGAAGAATGCCGCGACAATCCACGCGCGCGTAGCGCCAAATTGCGGGTGGCTGAAAAGCTGCCGGACCGGAGGCCCACATGAGACTGTTGGCGGCGCTGGGCGTCATTGGGATGCTGCTGCTGTTTGTATGGGAACGGGTGGACATTGTGCGGGTCGGTTATCGCATCGAGCAGTTGAAAGTTCAGAAGATCGAACTTCAGCGTGAACAGGATGGATTGCGCGTGAAGGTTTCGGCTTTGACGGCGCCGGATCGCATTGCCAAGGCGGCGACGGAAAAACTTGGAATGATTCCGCCCCAGCCGGGGCAGGTGGTGATGGTGAACGCAGCTGATTCTGGGCCGGTCGCCAGTGATCGATCATCGGCAGTCCATGTCGCAAAGAACGAGCGTTTTTGGAGAAAACCGTGATCGGTATGGATTCCTGTCGCGGTCGCCGAATCGCGCTTGCCATTCTCCTGCTGGCCGGATTTACGGCCGTGCTCGGGCGGCTGGTTCACCTGCAAGTGCTGCAGGCGGCGGAGTTGTCGGTCAAGGCGGACCGGCAACACCAGAAGGCTGTGACGGTCGAGGGCAACCGAGGGTCCATTTACGACCGTCGAGGCAAGGTGCTGGCGATGAATATGGAGGTCCCCTCGGTGTTCGGTGTGCCGGCGTCATTGGATAATCCGTCCGGTGTGGCGCGCGATCTCGCGCGCGTGCTGCACGTGCGCGCCGATGAGATCGAGAAAAAGCTCCGGCAGGAGCGAAGTTTCGTGTGGATTGCGAGAAAGGTGGACCCCGAACAGGGGCGGCGTCTAGAGCGGCTGTCGCTGGATGGAATCGGCACGGTCATGGAAGGGCGGCGGTTTTACCCTAAGGGTCCGTTGCTGTCGCACGTATTGGGATTCGCCGGCATGGACGGCCAGGGATTGGAAGGCATCGAGCGGCGCTACGATCCGTATTTGCGAGGCGAAAAGCGCCAAATCGTGCTGCAGCGCGATGCGTTTGGGCGCACGGTGTTTCCCAAGGGATTGACGGAGCAGGGGCCGTCTGCAGGGCACAGCGTGCTCCTGACGATCGATGAAGTGATCCAGTACATCGCGGAGAAGGAGTTGGATGACGCCGTGTCTGCGACGCGTGCCAAGGGCGGCGTCGTGATCGTGATGGAGCCAAAAACCGGTGCGGTGCTCGCGATGGCGATGACGCCGCGATTCGATCCGAATTCCGTGCGCGGGCTGTCTGCTGACCGGTGGCGCAACCGGGTCGTGACCGATGCCTTCGAGCCGGGCTCGACCATGAAGATTTTTCTGGCCGCGGCGGCGCTGGATGAACGTGCAATGAAGCCGGACAGCATGATCTATGCAGAGAATGGGAAAATGGTAGTGGCCGGCACCGTGATTCATGATCACGAGAAAGCCAAGTGGATTACCTTTGCGCAGGCCATTCAGCGATCCAGCAATGTCGCAGCCGCCAAGACTGCCATGGTGCTGGGGGAGGATCGCCTGTTCCGTTATCTGAAGGCGTTTGGATTCGGAGAGCGGACGGAAATCGATCTACCGGGAGAAGCCGCCGGCCTAGTCAAGGAGCCGCATGAGTGGGGACGGCGTACATTGGCTTCCATTGCGATGGGGCAGGAAATCGGCGTTACGGCACTGCAGTTGGCGACTGCTGTCTCGGCCGTGGCGAACGGCGGATGGCTCATGCGACCCTATGTCGTTTCGGAAGTCCGCGATGGTCACGGGCAATTGGTTGCGCAGGTGGCGCCACAGGTGAGGCGCCGCCCCATTGCAGCGGAAACGGCCCAGGTACTCGGTACAATGCTGGAAGGTGTGGTGACAGTAGGCACCGGTTCGAAAGCCGCCGTGGCCGGCTACCGCGTAGCAGGCAAGACGGGAACGGCGCAGAAGATCGATCCGGAAACCGGCGCCTATTCATCGGCACTCTCCGTGGCGTCTTTCGTCGGCTATGTTCCGGCGGATGACCCGCGCCTGACGATCGTGGCGATCATTGACGAGCCTCAAGGAGAAGCCTGGGGCGGCACGGTGGCGGCGCCTGTTTTCCGACGGGTGGCGGAACAGGCGCTCCCGTATCTCGGCGTCTCCTCCCAGGAACCGATGAAACTGGCTTTGGCGGAACGGGCCGGGATCGGGATGGTGCCATGACTTTTGCCGAATTGATTGAACCGCTGGAGACGGCCGAGCGGAAGGGAAATCTTGATATTGTTGTGACTGCGTTGACGGACGATTCGCGTGCAGTCAAGCCGGGCAGTGTGTTTGTGGCAGTCAAGGGTGAACGTGTGGATGGGCATGTCTTTGTCGGGAAGGCGATTAAAGCCGGCGCAGCCGCGTTGGTTTTGCAAAAGGGAGTGGAGGCACCGGTGGCGCCTTCAGTGCCAGTCGCGTGCGTGGATGATTCCCGCCGAGCGCTGGGTTTTCTGGCCGGCCGGTTCTATCGCGAGCCGGCGTCTCGGTTGTGCATGGTTGGTGTGACCGGCACGAACGGTAAGACGACGGTGACCTATCTCTGCAAAGGCGTTCTTGAGTCCGCAGGGCGGCAGGTTGGATTAATCGGAACCGTGGCCTACCAGATCGGCGCTGAGCGATTACCGGCGGCCCATACGACTCCTGGCGCCGTGGAACTGCAGGCACTGCTGGCGCATATGGTCGATGCGGGAATGGATGCAGCGGTGATGGAAGTCTCTTCGCACGCGTTGGCGTTGGATCGCACCGCCGGCTGCGAGTTCGATGTCGCGATCTTCACCAACTTGACGCAGGACCATCTCGATTTTCACACCGACATGGAATCCTATTTCCAAGCCAAGCTCCGTCTGTTTTCAGGCCTGGACCCGTCTGGAAAAAAGCTCCGGCCCAAGCGCGCGATCGTCAATATCGACGACGTTCGGGGCGCTCGCGTATGCGAGGCCAGCCGCGTGCCCGTGTGGACCTATTCCATTCAGAAGCCGGCGGATATCCGGGCTGAAAACGTCCGGCTGGCGCTCGGCGGCACCCGCTTTATGGCCGCGACGCCGCACGGGAAATTCCCGATCGAGAGCCGGCTGGTCGGCGAACACAACGTCTACAACATCCTGGCCGCGATCGGCGTGGGCCTGCACGAAGGGCTGCTGCCTGAGACGGTCCAGCGCGGCATCGCCTCGGTGGCGAACGTGCCGGGCCGGTTCGAGCGGGTGGAAGCCGGGCAGGACTTCACGGTTGTGGTGGATTATGCCCACACGGATGACGCGCTCCTGCGCCTGCTGACGGCTGCCCAGGCACTGAAGATGGGACGGGTCATCACAGTGTTCGGATGCGGAGGGGATCGCGATCGGGGCAAACGGCCCAAGATGGGGCGGGTCGCGGCACGGCTCAGCGACGTGGTGTACCTGCCATCCGACAATCCGCGCAGCGAAGATCCGGAGGCCATTTTGCGCGAGATCGAAGCCGGGGTGCGCGAAGTGCTCACCGACAGGCAGGTCCGGTATGAGGTGATCGCCGATCGCCGCGCGGCGATCGAGGCAGCCGTGCACGAAGCGAAGTCGGGCGACACGGTGCTGATTGCAGGCAAGGGTCACGAGGACTACCAGATTGTCGGGTCTGCGCGCCTTCATTTCGATGACCGTGAAGTGGCGCGGGCGGCGCTGGCCACGCGGCGGGCATGATGCTGCTGGCGATGTGCCGACAGCCGGCGCCGATCGGTGCGTTGGGGAAGTATACGATGCCGCTCTTTATCGTTGACGAGATACGGGAGATCACCAGCGCCCGCCTGCTGACGGGGTGGGAGGCGCGCGTCGCCAAGCAGGGCATCCGCCGGCTGTGCACGGACTCCCGGGACATCGGAACTGGCGATCTGTTTGTCGCGATTAAAGGCGAACGGATGGACGGGCATGATTTTGTGCCTGCCGCGTTGAAGAAGGGCGCGGTCGGCGCATTGGTGCAGGATGACTATCGTCTGCCCCCGTCTGTGCAGCAGGGGACGGCCCGCGGGCCAGTGGTGTTGGGCGTGCCGGATACGCTCCGGGCGTACCAGCAACTGGCTGCCTACCATCGGAACCGGTTTCAGATTCCGGTCGTGGCCGTGACGGGCAGCAACGGCAAGACTACGACGAAGGAAATGGTGGCCGACGTGCTGGCGCAGCGCTGGCCCGTGCTTCGGACCGAGGGAAATTTGAACAACCGACTCGGCGTGCCCCAGACGTTGTTCAAGCTGGCGCTGCGCCACAAAGCAGCGGTGATCGAGATGGGTGTGGACCAGACGGGTCAAACCGCGCGTCTCTGTGAAATCGCCCGTCCAACGATCGGCCTGATTACGAACATTGGGCCTGATCATCTGGAGTTTTTCGGCACCATGGATGTTTCGGCGCAGGCGAAAGGCGAGTTGCTGGAGTTTTTGCCTCCCGAGGGGCGTGCGGTGCTCAATGCGGATGACGTCTATTTTGGCTATCTGGCCTCGCGCGCCCACTGCGAGGTGCTGTCGTTCGGGCTTTCGTCGAAGGCCCAGGTGCGGGCGGAGCAATTGACCATGGGATCGCGGCAGGGGACGCAGTTCCATCTGCGGCTTCCCGGACGCGGCAAGCCGCAACCGGTCTCCATGCGCGTGCACGGCGTGCATAACATCCTGAACGCGCTGGCGGCAGCGGCGGTCGGACATGCGATGGGATTGAGCTCTGCGACGATTGCTGAGGGACTGGCGCGGTTCCGACCGGCGGCCATGCGGTCGCAGGTGCTGACGGTGGGCGGGATCCGGATCATCAACGATTGTTACAATGCAAATCCCGCGTCGATGAAAGCCGCTATCGATCTGTTGCTGGCGCTTGGTGCCGGCGCGCGCTCGGTGGCGGTTCTGGGAGATATGCTCGAGTTGGGCCCCTCCGCGCCCGCCTTGCACCACGAAGTCGGCGCCTACCTCGCCGAACGGGGTGTAACGCATCTCATTGCCTGCGGAACCCTGGGCCGTCATGTGGCGGAGGGCGCGCGCACCGCCGGCATGGCGACCGAGCGTGTCGTGCACGAACCGGATGCCGCGCACGCGGGAGCTGCGCTGCAGGCGCTTGCACAGGATGGCGATGTGGTGCTGGTGAAGGCGTCGCGCGGCATGAAGATGGAGCAGGCCGTGGAAATGCTGGCGGGTCCGTCCCGCGAAACGGCCACGGGCAAACAGGCCCAGGGGCACTGACATGCTGTATCTCCTGCTGTACCCGCTGCATACCGAGTTCGCCGCGCTGAACGTGTTCCGGTATCTCAGCTTTCGTCTGATTTATGCCGCGATCACGGCGTTTCTCGTTGCCTTCGTGCTGGCGCCGCCGGTGATCCGCCGGCTGCAGGTCATCAAAATGGGGCAGCATATCCGGGAAGACGGTCCCAGCAGCCATCTCAGCAAGGAAGGGACGCCCACCATGGGCGGCATCCTCATTCTCTTTGCCGTGATGCTGGCCACCATGCTATGGGCGGACATCACGAATCAGTACGTGTGGCTGGCATTGGGTGCGACGCTGGGGTACGGGGTCATCGGGTTTGCCGACGATTACCGGAAATTCACCGGCAGCAAATCCAAGGGGCTGACCGCCGGACAAAAAATTGTGGCGCAGGGTCTGCTGGCGCTGGCGATCGGCCTGTTCTTTTATTTCCTGCCGGGCTATTCGACGAAACTGAGCGTGCCTTTTTTCAAAAACTTCATGCCCGATCTGGGTCTCTTCTATATCCCGTTCGCCGTGCTGGTCATCGTCGGGAGTTCCAACGCAGTCAATCTCACGGACGGCCTCGACGGCCTGGCGATCGGTCCTGTCATGATCGCCTCGCTGGCCTATACGATCGTGGCCTACGTGGTCGGCAACAAGATCATGTCCGACTATCTGCTGATTCCCTATATCGAGGGCGCGGGCGAGCTGGCGGTGTTTACGGCGGCGATCTTTGGCGCGAGCCTGGGCTTTCTGTGGTTCAACACCTATCCGGCCACGGTATTCATGGGCGACGTGGGGTCGCTGCCGCTGGGGGCTGCGCTGGGGACGGTCGCGGTCGTCAGCAAGCACGAATTGCTGCTGCTGCTGGTTGGTGGCGTGTTCGTGATCGAGGCGATCTCGGTGATCTTTCAGGTGGCGTCCTTCAAGTCTCGCGGCAAGCGGATTTTCCTGATGGCGCCGATCCATCATCACTTCGAGATGAAGGGCTGGGAGGAACCGAAGGTCGTCGTGCGTCTCTGGATCATCGCAATTCTGCTGGCGCTGTTGAGTCTCAGCACGCTCAAGCTCAGGTAATGAACGGCAATGGAAATAATGGCGATCAGGCCGAGGCATTTCGCGATGAAGGACTGGGAAGAATCCGCAGTCATGGTGCGTCCCGGGATCGGTGCAATTCATTTAGCATCGGTGAGTTCCAGCGCACTCACATTCGGGTAGCGGCAGCCTATGGGTAACTATGGCGATCGAATCGGTCGAGGGCTTAGCAAACAGGCGGGTGACGGTTCTTGGGATGGCCCGGAGCGGCGAGTCGGCGGCGCGTCTGCTGCAGGCGGCCGGGGCGTGGGTCACGATAGCCGATGCCAAAGACGAGGCACTGCTTGCGGATGTGCTGGCGCGGCTGGATCGTACCAGGCTCACCATCCGCGCCGGAGCCGATTATGGATCTTCACTGCAGGAGACTGATCTCGTCGTGATCAGCCCGGGGGTGCCCTCGCGGTCCCCCATGCTGCAGACGGTTCGCGGACGCGGCGTGCCGGTGATCGGCGAACTGGAACTGGCGTCCAGGTTTCTGAAGGCGCCGGTCATTGCGATCACGGGCACGAACGGCAAGAGCACGACGGTGACGTTGATCGGGGAGATGCTGGCGCGCAGCGGCAAGCGGGCGTTTGTCGGCGGCAATCTGGGGACGCCGCTCAGCGAGGCTGCCCTCGCCACGCACAAGGCCGGCGGCGTCTCACCGTACGAGTACATCGTCGCCGAGGTGTCGAGTTTCCAGCTCGAAACGATCAGGCGGTTTCATCCGTGGTTCTCGGCGGTCTTGAACATCACGACGGATCACATGGATCGCTATGAGGCGCCGGCGGACTATGCCGCGGCCAAGGCACGGATTTTTGAAAACCAGTCGGAGGACGATCGCGCGTTGCTGAATCTGGACGATCTGCAAGTGGCGGCCATGCGGCCGCTGATCCGGGCGCGGGCGATGGGATTTTCCAGGTCAGGGAGGCTCGGGCATGGCGTCGAGGAGGGAGTCACCTGGGATGGCCAACAGGTGACGGCGACGTTGGGCGGTCGCACCGAAGCCGTCTGCCGGCGCGAGGAGATTCGTCTTCCCGGCTCACACAATCTGGCCAATGCGATGGCGGCCGTGGCGGTCGGCCTGTCCTGCCGATGTCCGATGACGGTCGTGCGCGAGGCGCTTCGTGATTTTCCGGGGATCGAGCATGCGCTGGAAGCGGTTCGCGAGCGTCGCGGCGTGCGGTTCATCAACGACTCGAAGGGGACCAATGTGGATGCCGTGCTCAAGGCGCTCGAGAGTTTTGATGAGCCGATCGTGCTGATTGCCGGCGGCCGCGACAAGGGCGGCGATTTCGAGCGGTTGAAGGAGGCCGTGCGCCGCCGCGTGACGCATTTTATTCTGATCGGCGAAGCCGCGCCGAGATTGCATGAGGTTTTGCGCGGGTGCCGGAGCATCAGCCGCGCGCCGTCGCTGCGGGCGGCCGTGGAGGAAGCGGCCGGGGTGGCGACAGCGGGCTCGGTGGTGCTGCTCTCGCCGGCCTGCGCGAGCTTCGACATGTTTACGGATTACCAGGACCGGGGCCGGCAGTTCAAAGCGTGTGTAAGCGCATTGCCGGCATGAGCGAGGCGGGAACGGATGGCGTCCAGAATACTCGATGCGGGAACGTTGTCGTTGCCATGGTCGTCTCCGGGCGAGCGTCCGCGCAAGCGGGCCTCGGTCGACGCCAGCGTCTTGGCGGTCACGGTCATCCTGGCCTTGATCGGGCTGGTAATGGTGTTCAGCGCCAGTGCCGTGGTGGCCGGGAATCGCTTTCAGGACTCGATCTATTTTCTCAAACGCCATCTGGCCTGGCTGGCCTTCGGGTTCCTGCTGCTGCAGATCGCCTCACGGATGGATTACATGGTCTGGAAACGGCTGGCCCTGCCGGCATTGGGGTTGACGGCGGTGCTGCTGGCTCTGGTGCTAATTCCCTCCATCGGCGTGATGGCCAAGGGAGCCCGGCGCTGGATCCGGATGGGCCCCATCTCGGTGCAGCCGGCGGAAATGGCCAAACTGGCGGTCCTCCTTTATATGGCGATGTATCTCACCAAGCGGGAGGGGCGTTTAACCGAGTTCGCATCCGGATTTTTTCCGCCGCTGATCGTCGTCGGCATGCTGGCAGGGTTGGTGCTGCTGGAGCCCGATCTCGGCACGGTGGTCGTGGTCGGCCTGGTGACCTATGCGATGCTCTTTCTGGCGGGCGCGCGGCTGAGCCATCTGTTCAGTCTGGTGCCGGTCGCACTGGTTGCCGTTGCTGTACTGGTCTGGCGGTCGCCCTACCGGCTGCAGCGCCTGATGACGTTTTTCGATCCGGGCAAGGATCCCACCGGCGCCGGTTTCCAGGTGAACCAGTCGTTTCTGGCATTCGGCAGCGGCGGGGCGTTCGGAGTCGGATTGGGGGAAGGCCAGCAGAAATTATTTTTTCTTCCCGAAGCCCATACCGATTTCGTGCTCGCCCTGGTCGGCGAAGAATTGGGGCTGGCCGGGACAGCCGCGATCATGGCGTTGTTCGGTCTGCTCGTGCTCAAGGGATTTCAGATTGCGGGACGTGCGCGGGAGCCGTTCGGTCGGCATCTGGCGTTCGGCATCACGTTGCTCATCGGATTTCAGGCGCTGATCAATGCCGGCGTGGCAACCGGGCTCCTGCCCACGAAGGGGTTGACGTTGCCGTTGGTCAGCTATGGAGGCTCCTCGTTGCTCGTGTCCCTGCTGGCGATCGGCATCTTGCTGAGTATTTCTCGTGACCGGCAGGGCGGGCGGCCGGCGGGTGTGTATGGACGGAGCGGGACGGCCGCATCGTGAAAACCATCGTGTTTGCAGCGGGCGGCACCGGAGGCCATTTGTATCCGGCCGTGGCGCTCGCGCGGGAATTTTTCCGGCAGGATCCGGCGATCCGGATGCTTTTCGTCGGTACGGCGCGCGGGATCGAATCGAAGGTGCTGGCGCACGAGGGATACGAATTAGTCATGATCGCGGCGCAGCCGGTGATGGGACGCGGTGTCCTGGGTGCGGTTGGAGCCCTGTTCTCGCTGCCGCAGGGACTCTGGCAGTCCTTGAGGCTGTTGCGGCAGAGGCGCGCCTCGCTCGTGCTCGGCGTCGGCGGGTACACCAGCCCGCCGGTGTTGCTGGCGGCGCGGCTGCTCGGTTTGCCGCGGGCGATTTTGGAGCCGAACGCCTATCCGGGCATGGCCAACAAGGTGCTGGGACCGATTGCCGACGCGGTGTTCGTCACGTTTCGCGACGCCGCGAAATATTTTCCGGCGGCCACGGTGCGGATCACCGGCATGCCGGTTCGGCGGGGTTTCGAGGAGCCGTCGGAGGAGGCCACTGCCGACACGGTGGGCTGGCGCAGGCTACTGGTGTTCGGCGGCAGCCAGGGCGCGCGGGCAATCAATGACGCGATGATCGGCGCCTTGCCGCAGTGGGCGGCGATGCGCGGGCAACTGACGATCGTGCATCAAACGGGCGAGGCGGACCATGCACGGGTCAAGGCGGCCTATGAGATGGCGGGTGTGCAGGCCGAGGTGGTGCCGTTCCTGTTCGAGATGCCGAAGGCGCTGCGCTCCGCGGACTTGGTCGTCTCGCGCGCCGGAGCAATGACGCTGGCGGAACTGACGGTCTGCGGCAAGCCGGCGATTTTGATCCCGTTGCCGCATGCGATCTATCAGCACCAGGCGCACAACGCGCGGGTGCTGGCGGATGCCGGCGGAGCGGTGGTGTTGCCGCAGCCGGAGTTGACGGGGGGGCGTCTGGCGCAGGAGGTCGCGGTGCTGCTGCGTGATCCGGAGCGGCTGCGTGTCATGGGAGAGCGGAGCCGCGGGATGGGCAGGCCGGATGCGGCACAGGCCATTGTGCGGGAATGTTTGTATCTGATCGAACAGGGAGCGCGGGGGTAGAGGCGGAGAAACGCGCGGGCGGCGTGCGGCGGACTCCGGACGCGACGCCTCGAAGACGAATGATGTTCAGAAAGATTCAACATATTCATCTGGTCGGCATCGGCGGGGCAGGCATGAGCGGCATCGCCGAGGTCCTGCTCACGCTGGGCTACAAGGTCTCGGGCTCCGATCTGCAGGAGTCCGACACGACCCGCCGGCTCCGAGAATTAGGAGGCAAGATTTTCATCGGGCACCAGGAGTCGAACGTCGGCGAGGCGCAGGTGGTGGTGATTTCCTCCGCCGTGCAGCCGGCGAATCCCGAAGTGGCGGCCGCGAGGGCCAAGGTGATTCCGGTGATTCCGCGTGCGGAAATGCTGGCGGAATTGATGCGGCTGAAGTACGGGGTGGCGATCGCCGGGGCGCACGGGAAGACGACGACCACGACGATGGTTGCCACGGTGCTGGCGCAGGCCGGACTGGATCCCACGATAGTGATCGGCGGACGGGTCAACGCGCTGGGGAGCCATGCCCGGCTGGGGCGGAGCGATCTGCTGGTTGCCGAGGCAGACGAAAGCGACGGCTCGTTTCTGAAGCTCGCGCCGACGATCGTGGCAGTCACCAACCTCGACCAGGAGCATCTGGATCATTACGGCACGATGGAGCGATTGGAGCAGAGCTTTCTCGAATTCATCAACCGCGTGCCATTCTATGGCCTGGCCGTGCTGTGCACCGACGACGACCATCTTCGGAAGCTGCTGCCCCGCGTCGTCCGACGCTACCAGACTTACGGTCTGCGCGACAACGGTGGCGTGACGCCGGATTTCCGCGCAACCGATATCACGATGAAGCAATGGGAGACGGATTTCCGCGCTTCGTTCAGAGGCAAGAACCTCGGGCCGTTCCGCTTGCCCGCGCCGGGGGTCCACAACGTTTCGAACGCACTGGCCGCGATCGCGGTGGGCATGGAGCTGGACGTGCCGGTCGATTTGATTCGGAAGGGTCTGGCGACCTTTGCCGGAGTGGAGCGGAGATTCCATCTGCGCGGGGAAAAGAACGGCATTATGGTCGTGGACGACTACGGCCACCATCCCACCGAGATTCGCGCCACGCTGGCCGCCGCCAAACAGGGATGGAACCGACGCCTGGTGGTGCTCTTCCAGCCGCATCGCTATACGCGGACGCGCGATCTGATCGGCGACTTCGCGCATGCGTTCGATCAGGCCGATGTGCTGTTCATGACCGAGATCTATGCGGCCGGCGAGACGCCGATTCCCGGCGTATCCGGGCGGCAGCTCGCCGAGTCCGTGCGCGCGGCGGGACATCCGTCGGTGACGTGGGCCGAACGGCGGGACGGGCTGGCGGAACAAGTCCGCCCG
This sequence comes from Nitrospiraceae bacterium, assembly GCA_035632555.1. GTDB lineage: Bacteria > Nitrospirota > Nitrospiria > Nitrospirales > Nitrospiraceae > 2-02-FULL-62-14. Next base: position 12,878 of record DASQGO010000083.1, read on the forward strand.
ACACTGCAGCCGGGCGATCTGGTGCTCACGCTCGGCGCGGGGGACATCTGGAAAACCGGAGTCGAGCTCTTGGAGCGTTTGTGAAACTGCGGGTGATTGCCGGAGGTCGCGTGACACGTCGGACTGCATCGCAGAGAACGCCCCCGCGGTGGACCGCGGCGGATTTGCGCGCGGCGGTGGCGGGTTTGCACGGAGAGGTCGCCTTCAATGCGCCGCTGCGGGACTACACCTCGTTCCGGATCGGCGGACCGGCGGATGTGCTGGTGATGCCGGCTGACGCCGAGGATGTGTGTCAGCTGGTTCGGCAGGCACAGGCGGCGGACATTCCGATGTTTGTGCTGGGCGGCACCAATCTGCTGGTCCGCGATCACGGCATTCGCGGCATCGTGGTCAGCCTGGCAAAAATGAAAACGATCACGGATGAGCCGAGGCATGTGCTTTACGCGGAAGGCGGCGTCGGGATGCCGACCCTGATGAAGCATGCGACCAGCTGCGGGCTGTCCGGCCTCGAGTGGGCGGCCGGCATTCCCGGGACGGCGGCCGGCTGCGTCGTGATGAACGCGGGGACGAAACTGGGCGAGATGCAGGATTCCGTCAAAGCCGTGCGCATCGTGGATCCATCCGGCCGGATCGTCGAGTGCCCGGCCTCGGCCATCCGATTCAGTTACCGGCGGGCCTTGCTGCCGCGCGGCATCGTGGTCGGTGTCTGGGTACAGCTCAAGCCGGCGCCGAAGGAAAAAATCCAGACGACGGTCAAGGAGTATTTGCGGTACCGGAAGGAAACGCAGCCCCTGACGCTGCCCAACGCGGGGTGCGTGTTCAAAAATCCCGGGCACGATGCGGCCGGCCGCGTGATCGAGGCGGCAGGCCTCAAGGGCGCACGGATCGGCGATGCGCAGGTGTCGGCCAAGCATGCCAACTTCGTCGTGAACCTCGGCCATGCGAAGGCGGCCGACGTGATCGCGTTGATCAAAAAGGTCGGGCGAACGGTCGAAGCGCGGACCGGCATGACGCTCGAATTGGAACTGAAGATCGTCGGGGAGCCGTGAGCAAGCCTCTGACGCGGGCGCGCATCGGCGTGCTCATGGGCGGGCGGTCGTCGGAGCGGGAGGTCTCGTTGCGGACCGGGCAGGCGGTATATCGGGCGCTGTTGCGCCGGGGCTACCGGGCGGTGGCGATCGACGTGGGCGATTCGCTCGTGAAGCAATTGCAGGCCAAGAAGGTGGAGATGGCGTTTCTCGCACTGCATGGGCCGGGCGGAGAAGACGGCACGATTCAGGGATTGCTGGAGACTATCGGCTTGCCCTACACGGGATCCGGCGTCAGAGCGAGCGCGATGGCGATGCACAAGGTAACGGCCAAAACATTGCTGGCCTGTCATGGCATCCCGGTGCCGGATGGAATTGTCGTCCGGAAAGGCATGGCGGCCTCGAAGCCGGCCCGATTGAAGTGGCCGGTGATCGTGAAGCCGGCGGCGGAGGGATCCACGATCGGCATTTCGATCGTGCGGAAGGCATCTGAATGGCGAACGGCGCTTGCGCGCGCCCATGCGCATGACCGCGAGGCCATCGTGGAGGCCTACATTCCCGGCCACGAGGTGACAGTGTCGGTGCTCAGAGGGACGCGGGGATCGAGGGCGCTGCCAACGATCGAGATCGTGGCGCCCGGCGGATTCTACGACTATGCCGCCAAGTACACGAAGGGGCGCAGCCGCTACCTCTGCCCGGCGCCCTTGCCGGCGCGAGTGAACCGGCTGGTCACGGAGCTGGCGGTTCGGGCCTGCGATGTTCTGGGCTGCGACGGGGCGGCGCGGGTGGACTTTCGGGTGACGCCGCGCGGCAAGCCCTATGTGCTGGAAGTCAACACGATTCCCGGCATGACGGAAACCAGCCTGCTGCCGATGGCCGCGGCGAAGGCGGGCATGGATTACGACACGCTGACGGAACGTATATTGGAATCTGCGGTCCGTCGTGCAAAGGCGGCACGATGTTGAAGAGTTTGACGGCGACAGGAATCGGCCGAACGAAGGGACCCCGTCCGAATCTGCAGCGGCCGTCGGGACGCACGCAGGCGCGACGGGAGAGGGGCGGACGGATCCGCCGGATCGTGCGCGCGCTATTCTGGACCGCGGCGGCTTCGCTGGGCGCATGGACGGCGGTCCAGGCCTATTCCGTAGCGGGGCCGTTCGTGGCCGGCTGGTTTGAAATTAGAGAGGTGCGGGTGGCCGGTCTGCACACCGTGACGCGCGAGGACGTGCTGGGCCGGCTGCAACTCGCTGCCCGCGCCACGTTGCTCTCGGTCAGCCCGGATCAATTGGAAGCCCGCGTGTCGGCGCATCCGTGGATCAAAACGGCGTCGGTCAGCCGCCTGCCACTGCATGTCTTGTCCGTGGAAATTACTGAGCGGCACCCGGCAGTGGTGTTGAAAACGCCGTCCGCGGCGTTCCTTCTGGATGACGAGGGCACTGTGCTGACGGCGCTGGCGGAACATGAGCACGAGGACCTGCCGGTGATGGTCGGGGTCGATTACAAACGGCTGCTGCTCGGGGATGCCCAGTTGCGCCGTGTCGCGCGGAACGGGATCAAACTGGCCGGATTGCTGGCGCAGTCGCTGGACGGCCGGGCCGAAATCGACGTGAGCGATCCGGACCATGCCGTCGCCTATGTCCAGGGGATGCGGTTCCAATTCGGCCCCGCGCCGCTCGACGAACAATGGGAGCGGTATCGGGCGGTGGAGCCGGTGCGCCGGGCCGGCGCCGGAAAGGGGCAGCCCGACATCGATCTGCGGTTTTCCGACAAGGTGATTGTGCGCGAACGGGAGCAATTGTCATGACGCATCGAATATGCCGTGCCGACAACGCGAACATGCGCGGGAGGGGGTGACCAGCATGGCCAGACGAGATCACATTGTAGTCGGGTTGGACATCGGGACGACGAAGATTTGCGCCATCGTGGCCGAGGTAACGGAGGAAGGCACGGTGAACATCATCGGAGTCGGGTCCAATCCGTCCCGCGGCCTGCGCAAGGGCGTCGTCGTGGACATCGAGAGCACGGTCGAATCCGTCAAGAAGGCGGTGGAAGAGGCCGAACTGATGGCGGCGGTCCAGATCAATTCGGTCTACACCGGCATCGCCGGCAGCCACATTACCGGCGTGCATTCGCGGGGCGTCGTCGCGCTGAAAAAACAGGAGGTCACCCGCGCGGACATCGACCGCGCGATCGAAGCGGCCCGCTCCATGGCCGTGCTGGGGCCGGACCGCCGGCTGCTGCACGTGATTCCGCGTGAATTCATGGTGGACGATCAGGACGGCGTCCGCGAGCCGCTGGGCATGTCCGGCTCGCGCCTCGAAGTGGACGTGCAGATCATCACGGGTGCGGTGACGTCGGCGCAAAACATCGTGAAGTGCGTCAACCGAGCGGGCCTGGACGTCGTGGACATCGTGCTTCAGCCGCTGGCCTCGAGCGAAGCCGTGTTGAGCGCCGAAGAACGGGAATTGGGCGTGGCTATGGTGGATCTGGGCGGCGGTACGACAGACCTGGCCATCTTCGTGGACGGGAGCATCCGCCACACGGCGGTGCTGCCGATCGGTGGACAGAATGTCACGAAGGACATCGCGATCGGGCTGCTCACGTCGCAGACGGAAGCGGAAAAGATCAAGATTAGGCACGGCATCGCGCGGGTGGACATGGTCAAAGACGACGACACGCTCCAGGTGCCGAGCATGGGCGAGCGGCCGGCGCGGACCGTGTCGCGGCGCGAGCTGGCGGAGATCATCGAGCCGCGCGCGGACGAGATGTTCGATCTGGTGCGGCACGAGATCACGCGGGCCGGGTACGAAGGTGTGCTGGGAGCGGGCGTGGTGATCACCGGCGGGACTTCCATGCTGGAAGGGATGCCGGATGCGGCGGAACGGGTGCTGAATCTGCCGGCGCGGCGCGGCGTGCCGCACGGCGTGGAAGGGCTGCGCGACATTGCGGGAACGCCGATGCATGCCACCGGCGTGGGGCTGGTCCTCCATGCGTGCCATCACTCGGACGAAATGGAAACAGTCGGAGGCCGGAACGGCCGCCGGGTCGGCAGAGTTTTTGGAAGAATGAAGGAATGGATGCAGGAATTTTTCTAAACACGCAGGCAGCGAACAGCAAGCAGTGCGGCTTGCTCTTAGCTAAAGGAGGAGAGCGATGTTCTCACTACATGAAGGCGACGTGATGCCGGTCCATATCAAGGTCATCGGTGTCGGCGGAGCCGGGTGCAACGCCATCAATACGATGATCCAGTCCGGGCTCAAGAACGTGGAGTTCATCTCGGCCAACACCGATGTCCAGGCGTTGGGACGGGCGCAGGCCTCGTTCAAGATTCAACTGGGGCCCGAACGGACGCGCGGCCTCGGGGCCGGGGCCAAACCGGAGATCGGCAAGGAATCGGCGCTGGAAAGCCGCGACCAGATCCGGGAATGCCTGGAAGGGGCCGAGATGGTGTTCGTCACCGCGGGCATGGGCGGCGGGACGGGGACCGGCGCGGCGCCGATCGTCGCCGGGCTTGCAAGGGAAATGGGCATTCTAACCGTCGGCGTGGTGACCAAGCCGTTCCAATATGAAGGCCACCGCCGCATGAGTTACGCCGAAGAGGGTCTGCGCGAACTGCGCCGGCAGGTGGACACGCTGCTGGTGATCCCCAACCAGCGGCTGCTCGGCATCGTGGACAAATCCACGCCGCTGCTGGAGGCGTTCAAGGTGGCCGACGATGTGCTGCGACAGGCGATTCAGGGCATCGCCGACGTCATCACGACGGCGGGCCACGTCAACGTAGATTTTGCCGACGTCAGAACCGTGATGACTTTCACCGGGCGGGCGGTGATGGGCATGGGCGTGGCGCGCGGGCCGAACCGGGCGCAGGAAGCTGCGCAGAAGGCCATCAACAGTCCGTTGCTGGAGGACGGCAGTGTGACGGGCGCGCGCGGGGTGCTGTTGAACATTACGGGCGGTCCCAACATGACGTTGCACGAGGTGGGTGAGGCGGCCTCCATCATCCAGGATGCGGCCGATCCGCAGGCCAACATCATTGTCGGCCAGGTGATCAATTCCGACATCAAGGAGGATCTGATCGTGACCGTCGTGGCCACCGGGTTCGAAAAGGACGAACCGGCCGGCAGGCCATCCCCCGGCACACGCGCGGCGGCAATGCAGTCCCAAGCGGCAGCCGAACCGGCCCTGGCCGGTGTCCGCGATGCGGGCGGCGACGAGTCAGGCAAGCAGATCGAAAAGCCGGCCTTCCTGCGCCGGTTCACGAGCAAGCGCGACCAGCAGGAGCGGCTCAGCCTGGCCACGGACGATCCGTGGGACGTGCCGACGTTCCTGCGCAAGCAGGGTAGTTAGTGGAGCGACACGGTTGACGGGCAGGCGCGGCGGCGATGGTCATTACAGTGCCAAGCTTCGCCGGCGCCCGACAGGGCGTGAGGCATTTTTTTGGGACGAAGCACGATCCGTCTGGACCGGACCGATCCGCCCATGCAGTGGTGTCGGTGAAACAGGTTCACGGGACTGATGTGCTGGTCGTCGACCGTCCAGTGGCCGACACGCAGACGTTCGACGACGGGTGGGATGCGCTGGTGACCGATCAGCCGGGCGTGTTGCTCACGGTCCGGACGGCCGATTGCGTGCCGGTGCTGATCCACGATCCGGTCCGCAGAATTGTGGCGGCGGTGCATGCCGGGTGGCGCGGCGCGGTGGCCGGCATCGTGCCGAAGACCTTCGCGGTGATGGCGCAACGGTTTGGATCGCAGCCGGCCTCGCTGCGCATGAGCATCGGTCCTTCCGTCGGTTCCTGTTGCTACGAGGTGGATGAACCGGTCCTGAGCCGGCTCCGTTCCAGCTATGCGGATTGGCGGAGCCTCGTGCGGGAAACCGGACCGGGGACCGCGAGGCTGAACCTGCGGGGGCTGGTCCTAGGCCAGGCGCAATCGGCCGGCGTGAAGGAGAGTGCGATCCATAGCGTCAGCTTGTGCACCATCTGCCATCCAGATCTTTTTCATTCTTATCGCCGAGACGGGACGGTCCGCGGCACGATGGTCAGCGGCATCATGCTGGCTCCCCGCCGACGGGCGCCGCAGCATGCGAGCGGAAAACGCCGCGCCAACTGACAACATGCGGGGCTTCCGGTACAATAGCCTTCGACCATACTGATACTGATGAATGCGGAACGGGAACCCCAGTAGCGCGGATGCGATCGCCCGAAATGTTCGCGAGGTTCTCGATCGGATCAACCGGGCGGCACTCCGCACCAGCCGTCGACCGGAGTCGGTGTGCCTGGTTGCGGTGACCAAGTCGGTGCCGGCGGATCGTATCAGCCTGGCGGTCGATGCCGGCGTGCGAACCTGCGGTGAGAACCGGCTGCAGGAGGCGCTGCCGAAAATCGAAGCGCTGGGCGCACGACAGAATCTTCGCTGGCACTTTATCGGCCGGCTGCAGAGGCGGAAGGTCAAAGCGGTGGTCGGAACGTTCTCCATGATTCATTCGGTGGACAGCGTGGAACTGGCGGCTGAAATTGATCGGCGTGCGGGCGAAGCCGGCATCCGGCAGAGCCTGCTGCTCGAAATTAATGTGGGACGGGAAGCGACCAAGACCGGGTTCTCGCCGGACGAGGCGGCTGATGCCGTGATGGCGCTCGAGGCGATGCCGAACCTCGCGGTGAAAGGCTTGATGGCGGTTCCGCCTCCGCCGCCGACCGCGGAAGCCTCCCGCCCGTATTTTCGATTGTTGCGCGAACTGGCCGGCTCGGTGGCAAGTCCGCGCCTCAAGCGGATCCGGATGGAGGAATTGTCCATGGGCATGTCCGGGGATTTCGAGGTGGCGGTCGAAGAAGGCGCCACGCTGGTGCGGGTGGGCACGGCCATTTTTGGAGAACGGCATGGCTAAATCAGCGCGGCGCACGACCATCGCGATGATCGGCTCCGGCCAGATGGGCGAGGCGCTGATCGGCGGATGGCTGGCGGCGAAAACGGTGTCTGCCGACGCGCTGTTCGCCACGGATGCCAGTGCAGAGCGGCGCGATCTGATGAAGCGGCGGTTCGGGGTTCGCGTCGGATCGGGCAACCGCGAAGCGGCGTCCTGGGCGGATGTGGTCGTGCTGGCGGTGAAACCCCAGATTCTCGATGGGGTGATGAAGGATCTGTCGCCGGCACTGGCGGACAAGCTCGTCCTCTCGATCGCCGCCGGTGTCACGATTGCGCACCTGGCAAAGCTGGCGCCCAAAAACACGCGCGTCGTGCGCGCGATGCCCAACATGCCGGTGCTGGTTCGCGACGGAGTGTCGGCGCTTTCGTTCGGCGCGGGCGTGACAGACAAGGATCAGCAGTTCGCCCGTCGCCTGTTCGACGCGGTCGGCCGAGCGGTCGTGGTGGAGGAAAAATTGATGGATGCCGTCACCGGCCTGAGCGGAAGCGGTCCGGCCTATGTCTTTCTGGCGATTGAGGCGCTGGCGGACGGGGGTGTGAAAATGGGCTTGCCCCGCACGGTCTCGGATCTGCTGGCGGCGCAAACGGTGCTGGGCGCGGCCCGGATGGTGCTGGAAACCGGCGAGCATCCGGCCAAGCTGAAAGATCGCGTGGCGTCGCCAGGCGGCACGACGATCGCGGGCTTGCATCGCCTGGAGCAGGGCGGGCTTCGCGCGGCACTCATGGCGGCGGTGGAAGCAGCCTCGAAACGGTCGGAAGAATTGGGACGGGAGACCAAACACTGATGTTTGTTGCCGGCAATGCCTTGGAGGGTCTGGCCAAGATTCTTGAAATCGTCCTCCAATTGTATATGTGGATTATCATCGCGCGTGCGCTGGTCTCCTGGGTGAATCCGGATCCCTGGAATCCGATCGTGCAGTTTTTGGAACGGGTCACAGAGCCCGTGCTGTCGCCGATCCGACAGCGGTTGGGCTGGGGGATGGGCATTGATCTTTCTCCGTTGGTGGCCATCCTGATCATCTACTTTCTCCAGTACGCCCTGGTTGGTTCCCTGTACGAGATGGCCGTGCGCATGCATTGAGTGAACGCTTGCGAGGTTGACGATGAAAATCACGCCGCTCGACATTCAGCACATGGTGTTCAAGGTTTCCATGAGGGGCTATAACCGGCAGGATGTGGACCGCTTTCTGGAACAGATTGCGCAAACGGTCGATGAGCTGAATCGGGAGGCCGCCGCCTTGCGTGAAAAACTGGGGGCCACCGAAGGGCAGCTGGTCGATTCCCGGAAAGCTGAAACGGCGCTGACCCGGACGCTTGTATCCACGCAGACGATGGCGGAGGAATTAAAAGCGGCGGCCAAGCGGGATGCCGAGTTGATCGTCAAGGAAGCGGAAGTGATGGCGGCCGACCTCTTGAGAAATACTCGTGAGGAAATGGCCAAGCTCCAGCACGAACTCTCCGACCTGCGCAAACAGCGTGCGATGGCGATCGAGCGGTTGCGGGGCACTCTGCGAACCTTCGATCGGACGTTGAAGATGGAAGAGCAGGATGGTGAGTCCACCGCGGTCGAGCCGATGGTGGATGATGAACCGATGACCGGTCCTTCCTCTCGTTAACGGGCCGCGATTTTTCCCGGACAGACATGAGTCATTCCGATCCCATCGCCAGTGCCATGCACGCTGCGGTGGATGGCGGCGTGTTTCCCGGAGCCGTGTTGCACGTCCGCCTCCGCGGACAGGCGGCCTATCATCAGGCGTTCGGCAATGCCGCGCTGATACCTGCCAAGGAGCCGGCCCGTCCGGAAACGATCTACGATCTGGCGTCATTGACCAAGCCATTGGCCACCGCGACGGCTGTCTTGTGCTTGGTTCAAGACGGCCGGTTAAATGTGAATGATTCGTTGCAGCAGCATGTCGAAGAACTGAAGGGAAGCGCCGTCGGTGACGCCACGGTCTACCATCTGCTGACCCATAGCGCAGGCCTGCCGGCCTGGTTGCCTCTCTATGAACGGATTGCGGGCAGAGACCGCTGCACGCCGGGTGTGAAGGGCGGTCCGGCGGCTGAACAGATGGTGCTGGCGCTCATCAAGCAGGAATCGCTCGCGACTCCTCCCGGCACGCGCAGCCTCTATAGCGATCTGGGATTCATCCTGCTGGGCATTCTCGTGGAGCGGGTCAGCGGCAGTCCGCTGGCGGCCTACTGCAGGCAGGCTGTGTTCGAGCCGATGCACGCTCCGTTATTTTTTCTCGGGCCGCGGAGCGCGGGCTCTCCTGACACCACGTTCGTTGCGCCGACCGAAGACGATGCCTGGCGAGGCCGTCTTCTCCGCGCTGAAGTGCACGACGAGAATGCCTATGTGCTCGGAGGGGTGGCCGGCCATGCGGGCCTGTTCGGAACGGCATCGGCCGTGTCTACCGTGGCCGGTCACTGGCTGGACGGCTATGCAGGGCGCAACCGGGTATTGTCGCCTGACCTCGTCAGGCGGTTTACGGCCAGGCAGGAGGGAATTGCCGGATCCAGCTGGGCGCTGGGCTGGGATACGCCGTCGGCGCCCTCGTCTTCGGGGAGCCGGTTCTCCACAGTCTCTTTCGGCCACTTAGGGTACACCGGCACCTCAATCTGGGTTGATCCCACGCAAGAACTGGAAGTGGTGCTGCTGTCGAATCGGGCGCATCCAACCAGACGGAACAACGCAATCAAGCAGTTCCGGCCATTGATTCACGATGTGATTTACGACGAGCTGATTGGGAAGCGCTAACGGCGTATTGCGTCTGGCTATGGCCGGAGGGGAATTACCGAAAGTGGCGGCTCGGGCGGTGGCCAAGCCGGAGGTCCCTGCTTATTTATCCGGGTAATCCAGCCAGGTCTCTTTTTCCGCCAGATAACGCTGGCCTTTAAAATTCGGCCTCGTGCGGATCCGCGTAAAGCCCAGTTCCTGAAGTTTATCCACCACGCTGGCGACGGCGGCGCCGGTCGTGGGCTTCGTGGGGCCGGTGACGGTCAAGGCTTCGTACATCACGCTGCCGGCGTAGCCCTGCGCGACCCGGTTGACGAGAATCGAACGGCTGAAGTAGCGATCGCTCGGATCGCTGCCTTCGACCTGATGGCGCTCGACGGTTCCTTCTTTTTTAAACGACAATGGAAGCGTCATGCTGACTGGTTCCTTTCCAGTGAACAGGGCGGCATTATAGTCAGCCCCGCAGGCTAGTGCAACATACCGCTATCCCGACCTTCTTCGTTGAGCCGGAGGATCTTTTGCATTGCGTCGTGCTGATGCCGCTGGATAAGACCTTCAAGCGCGGTAGTCCACGTTGACAAGCCGGCGATCCGCTTCCTATGATGCCGCCATGACCGGCGATGCGTGGAATATTCCTAACAGCCTGACGCTTCTGCGGATTCTGCTGATTCCGGTCTTTGTCGGACTGATGTTATACGAACGGTACGAGCCGGCTCTCGCAGTGCTGTTGGGAGCCGGCCTGACGGATGCGTTGGACGGAACCATTGCTCGGGCAGCCAACCAGCGCACCAAGCTGGGCATGTACCTTGATCCGTTGGCAGACAAACTGCTGTTGACGTCCGGCTTCCTCACCTTGTCGGTGCTGCATCTGGTGCCGCTGTGGGTCGTGATTCTTGTCGTGAGCCGGGATGTGATTCTCTTGGCCGGCACGCTCCTCGCTCAATTAACCGACTCGTCGGTGGATATCGCGCCGACGCTGCTGGGAAAGGGGACGACGGTGCTTCAGTTGGTCTACCTCGTGCTGGCGGTGGCGGTGGTTTCCCGCCAAATCGACATCCAACTCCTCCAGCCCGTGCTCTATCTGATGGTGGGACTCACGGTCATGTCGGGGGCCCACTACCTTTATAGAGGGTTCGCCCGTCTCAATACCGGCCAGGTCTAGGGGACCACGGCATGGTCAAAACCTCCTGTTATTTTGCCGACATCGAAACGGGTTCGAGTTGACAAGTTTTTGCACCTCCAGTAGACTGCCACCAATCACTTTTCTCTAGCCTGTTGGAACAGCAGCAGAATCCGACGTTCCATCCGGAAAGAGAGGGCACCCATGCCGACCGTCTATACCTACAGCGGAAGAACCAAAAAAGGCGAAGCCAAAAAGGGCGAGGTTACCGCCAATTCGCTCGAAGATGCCAAGGGGCAGCTTGCCGGCCAGGGTATCATCGTCACCGAAGTAAAGGAAAAAAAGGCAACCGATTGGAAGAATTTTGAACTCAGCTTCGGCGCCGGGGTCTCGGACAAAGAAATCGTCATCTTTACCCGCCAGTTCGCCACGATGATCAATTCGGGTCTGCCCCTCATCCAGTGCCTCGATATTCTTGCCTCGTCCATCTCGCTGGAAAACAAATTCTTCGGAAAGGCGATCGGCGAGATCAAGGCGTCGGTGGAGGGAGGCTCCACGTTTGCCGACTCGCTCAAAAAACATCCCAAAGTGTTTGATGAGCTCTACTCCAACATGGTTGCTGCGGGTGAGGCGGGAGGGTTGCTGGATACGATTCTGGGACGTTTGGCGACTCACATGGAAAAGGCCATGGCGCTGAAAGCCCAGATTAAAAGGGCCACGATCTATCCAACCGCCATTATTATCGTTGCAATTGTCGTGATCTCAGCCTTGATGATCTTTGTGATTCCAACCTTTGCCAAAATGTTTGCTGACTTATCCGGCGGCAAGGCGTCGCTGCCGTGGCCCACTGAGCTCGTGATCGGCATCAGCAACTTCATGCAGAATTATTGGTATGTTCTCTTCGGCGGCGGCTACGGCTTTCTCAGACTCTTCAAGTGGTATTACGGCACACCGAAGGGCAATGTGCAAATCGATGCGCTGGCGCTCAAGCTCCCTCTGATGGGGGATCTAATCCGGAAGGCCGCGGTGGCGAAGTTTTCGAGGACGCTCGGCACCTTGATCAGCAGCGGCGTGCCGATTCTGGAGGGCCTCAGCATTGTGGCCAAAACATCGGGCAACAAGATCGTCGAACATGCCATCATATCGGCGCGATCCAGCATCAGTGAAGGCAAAACCGTCTCGGAACCGCTGGCAAAGAGCGGCGTGTTCCCCAGCATGGTGACCCAGATGATCGCCGTGGGCGAAGCCACCGGCGCGCTGGATGCGATGCTCAGCAAGATCGCCGACTTTTACGATGATGAAGTCGACGGGGCCGTGGAAGCTATGACGGCGGCTATGGAGCCGGCGATCATGATGATTCTGGGTCCGATCATAGGGTTCGTTGTGGTCGCCATGTATCTCCCGATCTTCAAGATGGCGAGCGCGATGGGCTAACGGGCCCACGCGACGGTTCAGAACCGGGCGTCCCGCCGGTGCCGACAGGTCTGCACGCAGCAGTCTGCAACTTCTCCATTCCAGTGTTTTCGCAGCAGTAGACGGGCATCATGGACGAAATCAGAGTCCGGCTGAAGTGGTTGATGGCCTTCCGGGTGGTGGTGGTCACCCTCTTGCTCGGCCTGTCCATTGCGTTCCAAATCGCCAAGAACGAACTCGTCTTCGCCTACTACGCGCTGATCGTCTTTACCTACGCGATCACGATCGCCTATGCCGTTGCACTCCGAAACCTGTCCACTCCGATGGCGTTGCGGCAATTTGCCTATCTCCAGATCGGCGTGGATCTGCTGCTGGAGACATTTTTGGTAGCCCGGACGGAAGGCATCAGCAGTCCGTTCACCACGCTGTATGTGATCACCGTCAGCTTTGCCAGCCTCATTCTTCAGCGCCGGGGAGGATTGCTGACGGCCGGAGTCTCGGCGATCCTCTTCGGCATCGTGACAAACATTCAGTTGTACGGGTTGATGGATTTTGTGGAATGGCTGCAGCCCAGCGGGCTGTCGACCGCGCAGACGCTCAACGCCTACGGCGTGCATTCCCTAGCGGTGCTGGCCGTGGGCTTTCTCAGCGGAACCCTGGCCGAGCAGCTCAAGCGGGCCGACCAGTCGCTGGTCGAAAAAGAGCAGGGCTTGAGCCGGCTCCAGGCGTTTCATGAGAACGTAGTGCAGAGCATTCCCAGCGGCGTGTTCACGACCGATGATGCAGGACGGCTGACGTGGCTCAACCGCGCCGCTCTGGATATGACCGGATACGCTCCCGGGGCGGTCCTGCACCGGCTGTGGTGGGAAGTGTTTGGAGACAAGCGTGACGAGGCGTCCAGGGTGGTGCCGGCCAGCTTTGAGGTGGAGAGCCAGCGGGCCGACGGCAGCCGGCTGGTGCTCGGGATGACGCTGTCACCACTGACCGAGGGCGATGTCCGGGTCGGTCTGGTCGGAGTTTTCAAGGATCTGACGCAGGTGCGTGACCTCGAAGAGGAAATGCGCCGTCGCGAGTGGTTCGCCAAAATCGGCGAGATGTCGGCCGGCATGGCGCACGAAATCCGGAATCCCCTTGGCGGGATGGCCGGCGCGCTGCAAATGCTTCGGAAAGAACCAACGCTCGACGAGGAAAACGCGCGGCTCATGGACATTGCGACGCGGGAGGCCACGCGACTCAACGCGATCGTGACGGAGTTTCTGCGCTACTCGCGTCCGCCCGATCTCAATCTGAAAGAGTGTGATCTCAGGGAGATCGTGGACGACACCGTGGCGTTGATCAAGCACGACAATCATTCGCAGGACGCTTTGACGGTGACGGTGCGTCACGGGGATGGCATTCCCGTGGTTCAAGTCGATCCGGACAAAATGAAGCAGGTCTTTTGGAATCTGGCGACGAATGCGTTGCATGCGATGCCGTCAGGCGGGCATGTGACGATTTCCACCGCGTGCCGACGGGTTACGTCGGGGAAACGCAGCGGCGACGTCGTGGAAATCGCCGTGGAGGATACCGGCGCCGGCATCAAGAAGGAGGATCTCAATAAGATATTTTTCCCCTTCTTCACAACCAAGAAAGACGGGTCCGGTCTTGGTCTGGCCACGGCCCAGCGAATCGTGGATCAGCATGGCGGGTGGATCAGAGTTGAGAGCCAGGAGGGGAAGGGCGCCCGGTTTGCGGTGTGCCTGCCGGTTACGGTTGGAACGGGTCCCCGGTTGTGGCATGAAGGGCGGGAGCCATGGAAAAAATCCTGACCGTTCACGAGATCTGCACAGCATGCAGGCATATTGAGCCGTCCGGGGTCAATTGTCCTGCAGCGGGCCTGCTTCTGGAGTTTTAAGGGGGCGCGAAGCGTGGAAAAAATCCTGATCGTCGACGACGAGCGCAGCTTGCGGGACGTGTTGAGTATCATGCTCAAACGGGCCGGGTACGACGTCACCGTGGCTTCCGACGGAGACGAAGCCATCGCGCGTATCGAGAAGGAGCTGTTCGATCTGGTCATCACCGATCTCAAGATGCCGAAGGCAGGCGGGCTCGAAGTCCTCAAGGCGGTCAAAGAGGCCTCGCCCGATTCCGTCGTGCTGATCATCACGGCCTTTGCCTCGGCGGAGTCGGCGGTGGAAGCGATGAAATTGGGCGCCTACGATTATCTGACCAAGCCGTTCCAGGTCGATGAAGTTCAGCTCATCATCCGAAACGCGCTGGAGAAGCGCCGTCTGTCGACGGAAAACATGCTGCTCAAGCGCGAAATGGCTGCGAAGGCGCCGCAAACCGGGCTGGTCGGCAAAAGCGACGCCATGCAGAAGATTTTTGATGTCATCACGAAGGTGGCGGATACCAGGAGCAACGTGCTGATTTGTGGGGAGAGCGGCACCGGCAAGGAGCTGGTCGCCCGGGCCATTCACGCCAGCAGCGCCCGAGCCCGGATGCCGTTCGTGCCGGTGAACTGCAGCGCGCTGCCGGAGACGCTTCTGGAAAGCGAACTGTTCGGATATATGAAGGGTGCGTTCACCGGTGCGGTGACGAATAAGGCCGGCCTCTTCGAGGTGGCCAACGGGGGCAGTATTTTTCTCGATGAAATCGGGGAAACGACGCCGGCGACCCAGGTCAAGCTGCTGCGGGTGTTGCAGGAGCGGGAGTTCCGGCGTGTCGGCGGGACGCAGGATGTGAAGGTCGACGTGCGGGTGATTGCCGCGACGAACAAGGATCTGGAAAAGGCCGTCGCGGAGGGTGCCTTCCGCGAGGATCTGTACTATCGGCTGGACGTCATCCCGATCACATTGGCCCCGCTCCGGCAGCGTCCGGAGGATATCCTCTTGCTCGCGCAGCATTTTCTGGAGAAATTCGCCCGTGCCAGCGGAAAGCCTGCTCACGCGCTGTCGCCCGATGCCGTCAAGCTGCTCGTGGCTCACGAATGGAAGGGCAACGTGCGGGAATTGGAGAATCTGATCGAACGCGCGGTGGCCTTCGGAGGCGGAACGACGATCAAGGAAGAAGATGTGGCCGGCTGGCTGCATCGGCCGTCGGCTTCGGCGAAATCGGCGTACCCGACCGATCTTCCCGCGGAGGGGCTCGACCTAGAGCATCTGGTTGATTCGATCGAGAAGGATCTGCTGCTCAAGGCGCTCGAGCGCGCGAAATGGGTCAAGAAGCGGGCGGCCAAACTGCTGCAGTTGGATGCGCGGTCGTTCCGGTACCGCCTGAGCAAGTTCGGGATCACGCGAGGCCGCGACGAGGACGATGAGAGTGGGGACGATGGGAAGCGAGCGAACAGTCAGAATTAACGCGCCCGCCAAGGTCAACCTGGTGCTCCGCGTGCTGGATCGGCGGCCGGACGGCTACCACAATCTGTGGTCCGTGATGCAGACAGTGGGCCTGGAAGACGAACTGTACGTCGGGCTGTCTGCGCGTGCCGGGGTCCGGCTGCAGTGCGACGAGGCAGGTGTGCCCACCGACGGGCGCAATCTGGTCGTGCGCGCCGCTACGGCGGTGCTGGCGCGTGCCGGGCTCTCGGAGAGCCGGTCTCCCGGCGTGGAGATTCATTTGATCAAGCGCATTCCGGTCTCGGCCGGCCTGGGCGGCGGCAGCAGCGATGCGGCAGCCGCGATCGTCGCCTTGAACACGTTGCTGGGGCTGGGCTGGTCGCGCGAGACGATGGGGAGTGTTGGCGCGCCGCTGGGGAGCGACGTGCCGTTTTTCCTGTTCGCTCCCAGCGCGCTGGTACGGGGTCGGGGTGAAGACGTGACGGCGGTGGCTGTGACAGGTACGCGCTGGATCGTCCTGGTCAATCCGGGATTCCCGATCGAAACACGGTGGGCCTACGAGCAGTTGTCCGCCGGGCGCGCGGCTGTGCAACCGCTTTCAAATGAGCTTCGCCGGATCGACCTCGGCGGCACGATGTCCTGGGAGCAGGCGGTCGCGCTGATGGAAAACGACTTCGA
>DASQGO010000084.1:0-31299 GCA_035632555.1 Nitrospiraceae bacterium
GACCTGAGACGACCTGTCACAATTAGGTCGGGCAGAACAATTTCTGTAAAAAGACACGGTTGCCGCAATGACTGTATTGCTACCCCATGAACGGGCGCACCCAAGACGGAAGATCTACATGGCGTGCGAGGTTGCGTGGGAAGATCATCTGGTTTCCGGTAGGGTCATCGATGCGTCCTATGGAGGCATCGGTATCTTGTTCCCTCAGGGTGCCGACTTGATCAATGGGGAAGTCCAGGTCCACATCGCCCCGCTTCGTGAATCTCCGGTTCAATCTCCCGAGGAGATCATCCTGCGAGCACAACCGACCTATCGTAAGGCAATGACCAAAGGGCACCACGTCGGATTTAGGATCAAACAGATAGAAAATGGCGAGCCGGATTGGAAGCGCCTGTGCGATGGCCTCGCGAGAAGCGCGTGATTCGACCTGTCCTCTTTAAACCGATCCAGGCCTAAGCCTACGGACAGAGTAGCTACACCGCCAGCACAACCCCTTGAATTTCAAAGGTCAGGCGGGAAGTTAATGACGGTAGTAATGCCTGCCCTCCACCAAGAAAATTCTTTGACCATTTTCTACTTACTATCTTTTCGCTTTTCCTCAGCAATAAAGTGGCGGATCTGGTTGGCAATCTCATCGCGGATTTTTCGAAAGACGATCACCTGCTGCTCGTAGGTGCCTTTGGCTTTGGCCGGATCTTCAAAGCTCCAGTGCAGCATTGAAGCGGCCCCGGGAAAAATTGGGCAGGCTTCTTGTGCCTGGTTGCACACGGTGATCACGTAGTCGAACTGCTGGTCGAAATACGGATCGACCCGTTCGGACACATGGTTCGAAATATCCACATCAATTTCCCGCATCACCTCCACGGCATAGGGATTGAGGCCGACGGGATGTGTTCCGGCACTGACGACATCAAACCGGTCGCCGGCGAGATGGCGGAGCCAGCCTTCGGCCATCTGGCTTCGGCAGGAGTTTCCGGTACAGAGAAAGAGGACTTTCTTTTTCATCGCGCCGCATCCGATTGAAACCAGCCTCTTGTTCGGTTGCAGGCAGCGCACACAGACAACATCACCGGCACCTCGACCAGCACGCCTACCACTGTGGCTAAGGCTGCTCCAGACTCGGGGCCAAACAGCGCGATGGCGGTGGCGACTGCCAACTCAAAAAAATTACTTGCGCCGATCAATGCCCCCGGCGCCGCGATAGAGTAAGGCACCCTCAACGCCTTCATCAATCCGTAGGCTAACGACGAATTGAAATAGACCTGTAGGAGGATCGGCACGGCAATCAACAGGACATGCACGAATTTCTCCGTAATGTTATCAGCCTGAAACGCGAAGATGAGGATCAGGGTCGCAAGAAGCGCAATGATGGTGACCGGTTGGAGGGTCGGCAACAGCACCTCGTTCAGCCAAGTTGCTCCATGCGTGTGGATCGCCCACCTGCGGATCAGAGCGCCGGCCGTCAGCGGTATGACGATGAACAGGAGCACGGAATACCACAAGACGGTATAGGGCACGGTGAGTGATGAGGCCCCGGCGATCAGGAATCACACGATGGGCGCGAACAGCACCAGCATAATGAGATCATTCACGGAGACTTGCACCAGGGTATAGGCCGTGTCGCCATCCGTGAGATAACTCCAGACAAAAACCATGGCCGTGCAGGGGGCGGCGGCCAGGATGATGGCTCCCGCAATGTATTGATCCGCCTCAGCGGGAGAAATCCAGGCTGCAAACAGGTGGCGGAAAAAGAGCCAGGCCAGGAATGCCATGGAAAATGGCTTCACGATCCAATTGACGAAGAGGGTGACGAACAATCCTCTCGGCTTCCTTCCGACGTCCCGCACCGAAGCAAAGTCCACCCGCATCATCATCGGAATGATCATGAGCCAAATCAGGACGGCAATCGGAACATTGATATGGCTGCCTTTTCCGAACTCCAGCCCCCTGAATGTCTGCACGATGTCAGGAATCCATTTGCCTAACGCGACTCCGGCAACCATGCAGAGCCCGACCCAGACGGACAGGTAGCGTTCAAATAGATTCAGCCGTTTGGGCTCAACGACAACCGACGAAGCAGCCAGCAGAGTCATGTCCATCGTTCTGATCGCCTTCGGCGTGCTAACAACACACAGCCTGTGTCGGTTGCATGACCGACAGTTCCCGATCAATTCCGAGAACCTTGAGAGCCGCCAACCGAATAAGGTTGATGGGAATACCTTCGTGCGTGAGGCCGTTCCACTGGATCGTCCTGCACATGGCTGTGTGACCGGCCAGCCCGCAACAGGATTGACAGAAATTAAATCCCACTGACACGCCCGGCACGATATTCTCCAGCGGTATTCCGTTGAAAAATACGGTATTGGATTGCGAAATCTCATTGACGGACAACGCTGTCTCCACAAATGAGACCTGAATGCCCCATCCTGCAAGGTTGGATATAAGTTCTTGGATGACCTTGCGCAATGTTGCGCCTGTTTCGGCACAGCGAGCGCAGGTGTTTCCTTGAATATCCAGATGCCGCCACTCAATACGGAGAACAGTCATGGTTTCTCCTCTCATCAATAAATCTTGATGGTTCAAGCCAAAAAAATATTCAGTCGCACCGCTGCGATTTGCAGGCTGGTTTACAACATTCTTTTCCGAGCATTCCTGCAAAGTCCTTCAGATCCTCAACGGCCTCTGGGTTCAGGGCGTAATATACCCATCGTCCTTCACGCCGATCCGTAAGGATGCCGGCATCTTTAAGAGTTTTTAGATGAAACGAGAGACGTGATTGCCCAGTTTTGAGAACATCCGTTAAATCGCAGACGCATTGCTCACATTCGAATAGGCACTCAATAATCCGCAGACGCGTTTCATCCGAAAGTGCGTGGAACAGACGAGCGATCGTCTTGCGGTCCATGGTTTTAGCAGAAGCCACGATTTCTAATACATCAAGAAGCGTTGATATGTCAAGGGGGCCGTATTGATGGAAATGATGGCTGAAGGGGAGAAATTCACTAGGCGGCCAGCACAACGTCATGAATTTCAAACGTCAGGCGGGAGGTTAACGCGGAGTATGCCTGCCCCCCCACCAGAAAATACACCGCCACTTTAATGTCCCAGGCATGACTCGAAAATCTCGTCGCAGTAGAGATGCTCCTGATGCGTTGACGGGACAGCGTGGTAGTGGATGTGGTGAAAGCGGTCGTCTTGAAGCTCGACGTGTGCCATGCAGCCGCGATGGATTTGGGGAACGCTGCTCCTGGATCCCGCGAACGATTCATCCAGGAGGGAGGCCTCCTTGTAAAAGACGAGTATCGATTTCATGTGGCCTTTTCGCT
The DNA here is from genome assembly GCA_035632555.1 of Nitrospiraceae bacterium. Lineage (GTDB taxonomy): Bacteria > Nitrospirota > Nitrospiria > Nitrospirales > Nitrospiraceae > 2-02-FULL-62-14. Next base: position 3,327 of record DASQGO010000084.1, read on the forward strand.
CGAATGGTCGGACCGCCGCGCAAGACAGGAGTTCCTGCTTGGTCTTGCCGATCAGCGCCTTTTCTATTGAAGGAGGCACCGGCATCTCAGGTGATATGTGGGCGCACGATCCCACGCCGAGCATGACCCATGCGCTTAACACGCTTCCCACCACAGTTCTTTTCATGGTGATCTGTTCGCTTTCTAAATTGGGCAAGCCGGACGATATTTTCCGACTCATGAACCTGCCTTCTTAAACAGGCCCACGTGGTATGGTAGCCCTTAAGCCGGAAGGAGAGCAAGATTCGAGCAGACCGCCAGGACAAAGACAGCAGGCAGACGCGTCTGGGCGACCGCGGTGTGATCGATTGACACCGAGGCAAAACGCTTAGCGGATTTGTGGCATGAGCTGAGATGCATTCGCACAATCTCGTTACAGGATTTCTTCGCAAGATTGGAGAAATATCTTGAAGGGGACCTCGCGTCTGACGCTCCCTCCTGCCAGCATCGCCCGCAATTCCTTCAAGGCATTTACCAGCCCGGCCGTCTGATCATCGTCGAGGACAACCATGAACAGCATGTTTCGATTGGACCCATTGTGAGTCGCGGAGGCCGCAGTGCCGTTTCCACTCACCCCCTCAATCAAAGTATATCCTTTGATCTCAAGACTGCTGAAGAGCGCCTGAACCTCATCTTCCAGGTATTTCCGGCAGGCGATGGTCAACATTCTCATGATGCCACTCCTCAATTATAGATGCGCGAAGCAGAACAATGTACTTACAATGGGGGTGAAACCATTACTTCAACCGGATCACGTTATCTTCAACTTTCGTGCTTGCGATGAGTTCTTCCAGACTTTCCGAAACCGTCTTGCCAAGCAACGTCTGCGCGTCCATGGGGTCAAACCAGAACACATCCTGAGCGCCCTTGCCGGTCAACGTCATCCGGATTGTGCTGCCATCAGTGGCGTTGACCGCTTCCATCGTGGTCATGGCGGCTGCCGTGAGGTCCGTGGAGCCGAACGAACTCTTGGCATCCACCGACAATTCTAGTATCTTCCCGGAAATCGTTACTTGCGCCGGGCTGTCAGCGTTGACGACTCTCCATCCGCGATTCTTCAGGTAGTCACCGACAAGTTTTGCCATGGCTTCACCCGCTTTCCCGCCGGCCAGGTCAAAATACGAAACGCTGCCCCACAGATGAGACCGGCTTCCCAAGCGCCCTTTCCGGGGGCTGGCATCTTCAAAGGCAGCGACGGCCACCGTGAGTTCACGCGCCGCTTTGGCCGGTTGGGCATCCGGCATGACCGCCCGCAGCTCCAAGGCGGTATGGTCTCCTGTGCCGGCGCAGCCAACCAGCAGTAGAGAGGAAAAACATGCGGCGAGCAGTTCCAAGCTGACTTTGAATTTTGTCTTTACCGTGTGTCCAGAGAAGTGGGCCATGGTTTCCTCCTTTCCTTCACAGGTGGATCAGTTCATCGTGAAAAGATGTCAGGTGCTTGCTGACTCGTGTCCATTGAGAAACGAGCGGTTTGTTCCATCTGCTCAAGTCCGCGACTGGCTTGACGGACATAGTAGGCATACTCCCGGTCCGATCCGGTCGCTAGGAGCGAACGGAACATTTCTGTCGCGAGGAGAACCTGTCCCAGCGATTGCGCGGCTTGTCCTGCGTACAGGGTGCAGGCCACGGCCAGTGCTGTGGGGTCCACGGCCAGCCGGGACGAAGGTTTGGGGAGAGCGGATGGCATGGCATCGAGCACTACGAAGGAGGCGCGCATAAGCCGTGTGATAACGTGCGCTGCCCGGTCGAGTCGTTGCGCGTCGTTACGCATTTCGTCGGGATCTGTGCTCGACCGGCAATGGGTGAATATCCTCCACAGATCCATCAGCTGCGCTGTGTCGTGTGATGCGGGTTGGTTCATCAACGCCCCAGTGGCAGGACACCCGGCCAGTCCAACGGTCATCACAAGAAGTGCGAGCCTCAGCGTACGCATTGTCGCGCCGGTTATCTAAAGGCTTGGTATGCCGCCAGGGCAGCAAAGCCGATGATCACAAGCAGCCACCACCACCACGCCTGAAGAGGTACGGAAGGCCGTGTCGTGCGACCCGCAGACATTTGGATCGGAAGCCGTACATATTGCGGCGGCTGATGTCGCATCGTGAGACCTCATGTGTTTATGAATCTGATGCCGTTGAGTCAATTTGTCTGGGTTGCTCTTGCTCCGGGCCGCGTCGTTCGTAAGGATTTCCGCCCAGTGTGTAGACCGGCAGGCTCACGACGTAGGTCCCGTGCCCGCTCCCTCTGAGAAGCACTTCTCCCGTCCGACTCATCCGGTCGATTTCCATGAAGACCTGGTTCCAGGTGAGATCGGCGCACTCTGCACACAAGGTATCCAGCTCACAATGACCGAGACGCCTCAGGACGCCCATGATTTTGCCGGCCACGACCGACTTCTTGAGTAATATGAGTTTCATGAATCCCCCTCTTTGCGATAAACCGCAATGAGCGAATGATCTTCGATTGTGGCAACTGTGGAGTTTGAGAAAGCGCATAATGCGTGCCAGAGGGAAAGGAAGCGCACCCGACATAATTTCAATCACTTCTGCATTGGATAATTCTTTGACAGCGCGTTTCTGCACGCACCGCGCAGTTTCACATCGCACGATTTCCCTGGAAAGCAAAAAGCTGACAACGAGCAGGACTTGTTTTGAGCCAAGCAGGGGCGGCGCAATTAATTGCGCTGACACCGGTACTGTAGCAGGATGTTTTCGGCCCGATGTTGGGCGCGATCCATTGCGCGCGATAGTCCTTCGCAGCTACTTCCGCCGCCTCGGCAAGCTGTGTTCCGGTGTTCTTCCATTCGGCGAAGCCTTCCCGAGACTGGAAATAGCTGCGGGCTGTCCGGAGTTTTGATTGCCCACGTGCAGGCGGGAATTGCCCCGCACAACCTGTCAAAACCAGCACGAGCAGGTGGCGGATGCACCACGGCCTGGCGTATGAATGTTATTTGCAGCGACTGCGTTCTTATTATCATTCATCGTTTTATTTTTTCACATGATCGCACGAATTCATAGGGCGCGATTTTTCCGTATCTATAGAAAATGGGTAACGCCATTGCCTTGCGCCATTTTTCTCCGCCGATCTCCAACGCTCGGAAGTCGGAAAGCCCAAGCGTGAGCCTAGGTGGATGCGAGCGATATCGCACAGGTCGCACTGTGCAAAATCTCATCAAGATGTATTAGGAGACAGAAACTTCCCGAGCACTTTTCCAGGTGAGACGGAAGTTTTCCTTGCCAGGTCCATGCCTTCTGTCGATGGGGATTCATCGACGATGCGGGGACCGTCTATTGCACGATGAAAAATGATGCCGTGCTTGGGCATTGAGGAGTTGTTCCATGCACGAGTGGTGGATCATGCGCTGGATATGGCCGGTGCTTGTCGTATGCGTGGTAAGTAGCTGCGCCGGACTCGAGTCTCCGCAAGATCTCTTGACGATGGATCCGTTCCAGGATCAACGAAGGATCGCCATGTATTATGGGTTAGAGGCCGCGCGCCTGCATCAAAAGGCGGAAGAGCTTACCGACAGGGCGGCGGCATATGAGTTGTTATTCGGTCCCGACTCGGACTGGGTTCGCGGAACCCGTCTGCTGGCCACGTTCTACAAAGAAACCGCCAAGGAACAGGAACGAATGGCGACCCAGCATATGAACCTTTCTCAGAGAGGGCAACCGTATCGGTTCCTGCCAGAATCGCGATAGACGCCGGTCAACGAACAGCCGGCAAGGAGGGCCCCATGCATCGTCTTATTTCGATTAGTCTCCTGCTGGTCTTGCTGTTCCTGAATGCGGGATGCGGCTCGACGGTTCCACCTGGATACCGGGGATTGCGTTGGAATCCGCTGACAGGAGGGCTTTCCCGGGAACCGTTGAGCAACGGTTTTTACTGGAGAGCACCGTGGAACGATGTCTATACCTACGACATTCGGTGGCAGAGCATTACTGAAAACATCGATGCCTTGAGTGCGGATGATCTTCAGGTCCTCATCAAGGCGGCGATCATCGTGCGGCCTGTCGCGGATGAGATCTACTTTCTCACCCAGGAGGTGGGATCAGATTTTTATCCGCGCGTCGTCAAGCCGGAGTTCATGGCTGCGGTCCGGAGCGTGGTATCCGGGTATCCCATGGTCACCGTGCCGGAAAAAAGCAGCGAGATCGCCAGCAAAGTGCAGGCGGTCGTCGTCGAAAAGCTGAAGGGACGGCACCTGGAAATTCAGAGCATTGCCCTAGCGGATGTGGATTTTCCGCAGATTGTCCTGAGTGCCATTGAACAAAAGCAGGCCAAGGAACAACAGAAGGAACAAAAGGAATTTGAGCTGACGATCGCTGCCAAGGACGCGGAAATCGCCCGCTTGCGGGCACGGGGAGAAGGCGATGCCATTCGGATACGGTCCGAAGGCGAAGCGGAAGGGGTTCGGATTCGAGCAACCGGTCAGGCCAAGGCGCAGGAAACGATCAGCAAGACGCTTACACCAGGCTATCTCCGCTTCAAACTCTACGACAATCCAAATACCAAAATGGTCTTGCTATCGGACAACTTGAAGGTTCCTGTTCTGATCAACACCGATTCCGACAAAGGGAAGCCAATCATTCAGGAGCAATTGGAGCGTACTGACGAGATGCCATCCGGTCGGTAGTCTCTGTAAATGCTGATCGGTCACGGGGCAGTGCTCTTCCTCCCCAGTCACGCCCCGTGAATTTCAGAGACAGACGGGCGGCAAACGACTGAATACCGCCAGCTCTCTATCGATCGCGTGCAAGGTGGGAGAGCCGGATCGTCTGTCATTGATTCACAGCCTTGTGGCAATCCGCGATGGCGGATGCCAGCAATTCTTCCATGATCCTGCCGAGGAGAATTTTTTCATCGAGTTGCAAGTCCGTAAACTCGATGCCGAATCCTTTCGGACGGATCGAACAGACGGTCGCCTGCTGGATCACGAAGGGTGTTTTCCCCTCTGCAATCGAAAGTTCGATTTTTACCCGTGCTCCCTGCGCCAGCGCGGCATCCACATCCAGTGAGCAGCCGCCCATCGCAATCTCAGTGACCGTGCCCGAGAGCGCATGCTTGTGCTGGCTGGCCCATAGCCTGGCAGGGAACGCAACGGGGACGCGCACATAGTGGCGGCGGGTCGCTAGGATCGGTTCTTCCTCCTTTTTCTCCTGTGGCGCAGGCGGAACAGCCCGAAACAGCTCGGTGCAGAGTTGGCAGCGATAAGACAGGAAGCCGTGTAGGGTCGAGGCCATGTCCGTAGCATCCTCCGCGGCGATTCGCTTTGTAAAGTACTTGCCGCATTTCGGGCAGGGTGGCGTCATCCAGGAAGTTTGAGTTGAAAATAATTTGGAGGCGTTCGCGAGTTCCCACTGTGCGAAATCGAGTCTGCAGAATGGGCAGGTTCGCTGGCCTTCTTGGATGTCGCCGCGGCAGACAGGGCAAGTCTTCATCGAGAGATTCTCCTTGGGTATATTCTGTCTTGTGGGTGTACCAGTTCACGGGCCAAACCCGATAAGCGAATGATGGTTTGGAGTCCTTCACCGGACAGTATAGCATAGCGTCTGAATTGCTCAGGCGAGCGGTTTCCATGGCGGTCCTCACGGAGCGGGACTGCCCCTGCCTCGCAACGCCTTAATTTTTAAGGTAATGCTGCAACGGATTGACGCGAGTGATCGAGGAGCCGCGAGAGGGATCAGAAGCTTGCCCTCAGGCCTGACTCGAATTTTACCTGCCGCTCTTGATCTCGATTTCCCTTAACGACTGTGTGTAGGGTGCGCAGAAGTCGCGGGACTTTTGAGGGTCGTCCTCATGCTTTTTGAGGCATTCTCGATAGGCTTTTAAGAGTTCCGCCCGTTCTTCCTGGACGTCCGACTGGGTTTGCTTCAACCGATAGTCGGCATAGTATTGGCAGCCGGACAGGCTGATCAACAACAAACTGGCAATGATCACGCGCATTGTGTTTATCCTTTACTCATCAGTTTCGATTTCACCAAATCGCTGACGTGCTTGCCGTCGACGGTCTGGCCTGCCAGCTTGCCCATCACGGCTTTCATCAGATTGCCCATGTCCTTCATGGAGGAGGCGCCGGTTTCAGCGATGGCCGTATCAACGGCCCTGGCGATGTCCTCGGGCGATGCGGCCTTGGGTAGATAGCCCTCGATAATTGTGATCTCCTTGACCTCCTTGGCGGCCAGGTCATCCCGCTTGGCCTTCTGGTACTGCTCGATGGATTCACGACGCTGTTTGAGCATCGTGGTCATCACCTTGCTCATCTCGGCGTCGTCGAGATTCTTTTTCAACTCGATCTCTTTATTCAGCAGCGCAGCCTTGATCATGCGGATGACGTCCATCCGGAGCTGATCCTTGGCCTTCATGGCTTCTTTCAAATCATTGGCGAGGCGGTCTTGGAGCGACATGGGAATGCCTTTCTGTGATTCTCTGGGCGGCTTGGTGGAAGCGAGAATAGACTTCGGGGGTGGCGGAGTCAAGAATAGGGCGGTAGAATGAACCATGCAATAAGGAGGGCCTCATGACGAAAATCTGGATAGTGATGCTCATTCCGATGATCTGGCTGGGTGTGTCCGGCTGCGCGGAGCAGAAGGCGCCTCCGGCGCCGTCGCAGCGTCAGGTGCAATCGGACTCCGACCAGTTCTTCGGTAAGATGAAGCAGGAAGAGCGGGATCGCGGCACGGTTCCGGATAAAAAGGGAGCCGGGGAGAGCGGAGGCTACTGACGGCTTTCCCGTCCGGCCAGCACGTCGGTCAACGGCTTGACGAATGGCAGTTCGGTGACGAGCTGCCGGTGCGTGATCGGCTCAACCGGTCGCGCCTCATGAAACGTTCGCAGGAGGCCGAGCGAGACGATCAGCCGCAATACCCCGGAGATAAAAAAGACCGCCTGGAGATTTGATGCGAGGCGCAGTTCCACGCCGGCCAAGGTAAGGTCGGCCGGCACCACAGTCGCCAGCCAGCTTCCCAGCATCGCTCCCGCAAACCAGCCCATCGCATTGATCGTGTTCCAGACCGCGATGCCCTTGGCCCGATCCTCCGCGTGGACGGCGTCGAACACGTAATTTTGCAGCCCAAGTGCAAGCCCCGCCCAAATCGTGCCGCCCAGAAAATTGACGCACAAAAGATACGCAAAGTTCGTGCTGACCAGATAGAGCATCGGCAGAAACGGCACGATCAGGCCGGTGGCGACGAGTAGCTTCTTGTTCCCGAAGCGGTCGCCGAGCCGGCCCCATGGTTTCAGCGTGAGGAACTGCCCCAGCACGCCAGCGGCCAGCCACGAGGAGTACATCCAATAGGAGAAGTGCAGGTCTCTCAACAGGTAGATCACGAAGTACGGGCCGGAGATCAGGACGCAGACGTGCATCAGCCCCGAGAACCACAGAAACCGCTTGTAGTTGACGCTCCGCTCATGCCGCAGGAAGTCGAGCAGGCGGAACTCGGCTTCCCGTGTCGCCGGCGCCGAGGACTCGTCCATGCGGCTCAAGTACCGTGTCGAAAGAAACCGCGCCGTCGAAGCGGCGAGGAAGATCAACGCAAACCCCACCCAGGCGCGTTCGTGCGATGCCGCTCCATGCAGGATCAGGCCGGCTGCGCAGAGCGCGGAGAAGCTCAGGACCGTCATGACCTTGCTCCGGCGCGCGAAATAGGCGCCGCGTCCATTGGGACTGACCAGATCGGTGATCAGGCTGTTCCAGGCCGGCACGGCGAAATGGCCCATGCCGAAATAGGCTACGGCGCAGGCGATGAGGATCCATGGGCCGTAGGTCGGAGACAGCAGCGGCAGTACCAGGAGCGGTAGCCAGGAGAGGGCCTGGCCGGTTGCGCCGGCCAGCATGATGGTTTTCCGGTGCTGGACACGGTTGAGTGCCTTGACCGAGAGCAATTGAGACCAGGTGCCGACCAGCTGCGGCAGGGCTGACAGCAGGCCGATCTGCAACGGCGTGGCGTGGAGCAGGAGCGCAAAGGCGGAGAGATAATTCTCGCCGCCGCCTTGCATGATGGCCTGGCAGGCGCCGTCCCGGATGCCGTAGCGGCGGCTCTGCTCGCCGGCGGGATTGTGTGCGGAAGACGCGTCGGACACGCGCGAATTATAGCAGACGCGGCCTCCGCCGGCCGCCCCTGCGGTTGCAATGCCGGCAGCCTTGCAGTAGGCTAGTTTTACGCACGATGTCAGAGGAAAATGGCCCGGATGTCCGGGCCGGGAGGTGCGCGATGAGCCACTTCATTGAGCAACTGAACAGGACGATGCCGAGTGTCATGCCGATAGCAGCGTTGCTGTTGGGGGCCGTCATTCTGCTGGTGCCGGCTGTCGGATCGGCCCGCGATCTGATGACGCCGAAGGAGCAGGGTAATACCGGCGACATCGATCCCGCCAAGCTGCCCTCCTTCAATCAGCAGAAGCAGGGCGTGCCGCAATCCATTTTTGTCTCCATTCAGATGGCCAGGGGGTTCCAGGAAGAGTGGGATAGTTTCGGCCGCAAGGGGTGGTACACGCAGGACCCGCGCCTCAAGCCGATCGATCCGGGCACGACGGTGTTTGCGCCCGATGCGTCTGCGGTGTATATCGTTTTCGAAGTGGCGCCGCTCGAAGACCCCGCGCAGTTCAGCGCGCAATGGTTTTTATTGGACAAGGACGACAAGCCGTCTGCGGAACCGGCAGGCAAGGATACGCTCGAGGTGCCAGGGCACGAACGGTACGGCTATCTGGAATTAAAAAAGCCGGCCGGAGGAAATTGGACGAGGGGCAGCTATCTTGTGAAGCTGTTTATCACGCCGCTGGGGCAGCAGCCGTTTCATGCGGCCAATCAGGTGGGGACGATGCAATTCAAGATTGCCGATCCGGCGAACTCGCCGGGTGCCGCCGCCCAGAAATAGACCGTCCGTCACACCATGCCCATTTACGAGTATCTGGCGGAGCGGTGCGAGCGCGACCCTCCCTGTTCCGAGCGCAAGGAATACATTCACGGCGTGTCGGAGCCGGCGTTGACCGTATGCCGGGAGTGCGCCGCGCCGATTCGGCGCGTGCTGTCGCCCTTCGCGGCCCGTTCGGGCGCGGTCGGTGTCTCGACGCCGGATCCGACAGGGTTGAATATGGCGGGCCTTCCGGCTCCCTCCAGTATGCCGTCTGACTCGGAAGGCGGCTGTGGACATGACCATGGCCACGAGCACTGAGCGTCGGCAAAAATCGGAGAGAGGAAACATACGAACGTGAAAGTGACGGATCCGGAGAAGCTGGCGCTCCTGTACGATCGATTCAAGGACGTATGCCTGGTCGAGAAGGAGGTCTGGAAGGAGATCTTCATGCCGCGGGATATCGCCCAAAACGGGCCCGTGCTGACCAATCGGCAAGATCGCTACGAAGCCGTCATCGACGATCCGGGAGTGGAAAATACGCTGGAAGCGAACATCCCTCTTGGAGGAAAGTCACTGGCGGCAGCCATTCACGAGTATCGCGCCCACATCAGTTTTATCAAGAAAAGCTGACGCCGTTATTTCTTCGCCAGCGCGGTTTCGATTCCCTGCACAATTTCGTCCGACATCGGTTTTGTCCGGTGATGGAAGCGGGCGATCACGTTGCCCGACCGGTCCACCAGGTACTTCTGGAAATTCCACTCGACTTCGCCTGGGAAAGGGCTCTGCTCCGTCAGATAGCGATACAGCGGATGCTTGTCCGATCCTTTGACGCTGATTTTTCCGAACAACGGAAAGGTCAGGCTGTATTTTGTAAGGCAAAAGCCTTTGATCTCCTGGTTGGTACCCGGCTCCTGCTGGCCGAAATTATTGGCCGGGAAGGCCAAAATCTCGAACCCGCGGTCCTGATATTTCTCGTAGATCGTTTCCAGGTCGGAATATTGGGGAGTGTTCCCGCACATGCTGGCGGTGTTGACGAGCAGCAGGACCTTGCCGCGGAATGTGTTCAACGGCGTCGGCTTGCCGTCGATGTCGTTCAGCGTGAAATCGTAGACGCTTCCGGTTTGTGCAGTCATGGCGAGCGGTCCTTTCTCAGAAGCCTGCGCCTGCTCGGGGCCAAGATAGCTCGGGCCGCAGCCGGCGGCCATCCCGGCGACCAGCACCAGGCATGCCAAGGTAAGCGTCTTCATGCTCCCCTCCTTATGCAAGTCGTTGAAGTGCCGCAATACGGTCTTCAATGGGCGGATGCGTGGCGAAGAGGCTGAGCATCCCACCCGACCTGCCGGCAATCTTCATCGTGGCCAGTGCATCCTGCGGCGCCTGTTCCATCCGGGCATACGACATCCAGCGATCGATGCCCTGGAGCGCCGCGATCATGGCATTCTTCCCGTACACCCTGGCGGAGAAGGCATCGGCTGCGAATTCCCGCTTCCGCGAATGCCAGTTGATCACGAGCATGGCCAGAATGCCGAGTCCGATTTCCAGCACGATGGAGACCACGAACCCCAGCAGGGCCTGGTCGCGTTCGGCGAAGATCCGCCGCACCCACATGGCTATGAAGTACACGAAGGTGTTCATCAGTCCGGCGAGCACCGTGGTCGTAAACATATCGCCGTTGAAGACGTGGCCCATCTCGTGCGCCAGCACAGCCTGGACTTCCTTTTCGTTCAGGTTGCCCAGCAGGCCGGTGGAGACGGCGACCATGGCGTTGTTCTTTGTGGGGCCGGTCGCGAAAGCGTTGGGGTCTGGGGAGTCGTAGACCCAGACTTCCGGCATCGTGATGTGGAGCCGCTGGGCGATTTCCTGGACGGACCCGTAGATGATCTGCTCGGCGTGGTTGCGAGGCTGGACGATCTGCGTGCAGTCCAGCATCATCCGGGCCATCTGCTTGGAGAAGGCCAGACTGATGAACGCTCCGCCCATGCCCAGGACGAACGCGTACAGCAGAATCATGTCGTTGACCAAACCCCGGATATCAATCCCGAATGCCGGCAGGATGACGTAGGCGAGCACGTTGAAAACGACGAACAGCGCGATCCCGATCAACAGATTGGAGATCAGCAGCAGTCCGATCCCTTTAAGCCATTTCATTGAATCCTCCTTGACGATGAACAAGCTTCGCCTCTGCGAAGGTACACCATTATACAGCCCGCTTGGCGAAAAATCAGCGGTAGGGGAGAGATAAGGCTGCGCGGCGTCCGGTCAAGTCCTCAACATTGACGCATCTTTCCGCTTCTGTTAGAAGGTGCGCATGCCATCCGCTCGACCGGCAATGGTGCTGATTGTGTCCGGGATTTTTCTGGCACCGGCTTTCTTGACGGCTGGCGAGCCGTCTCCGGCTGCAGCGCCGCCGGTGACGGCCGAGGAAGGTTCCGACGGGGTGCAGCGGGCCACAATCGTCCTCGACAGCTATTCCTATACGCCCAGGCATCTTATCGTCCAACAGGGCAAGGCGGTCGAGTTGACCCTGACCAGCGTGACGACCATCGTCCCCCACAACTTCATTCTGAAGGACCCGGCGGCTGGGTTGAGCGTTGAAAAGGACGTGAGCGCCGGCAAGACCGAGAAGGTCACGTTCACGCCCACTCAGGCGGGAACGAGGATTTTTTATTGCGACCGACGGCTTTGGCCGATGCCCAGTCATCGCGAAAAGGGCATGGAAGGCCAATTGGAAGTTCGCTAGGGTGCTCCCCACGGATACCAGTTCCTTCAGGCGTTCCCTTCTGCGCGATATTCTTAAGCAGGTTTCCCGTTCCTTCTACCTGACGCTTGCCGTCGTGCCGGCCAATGTCCGGGATCAGATCGGGTTGTCGTATCTCTTTGCCAGGGCTGCCGACACGATCGCCGATACGGATGTGATCGAGCGCGCGCAGCGGCTGCAATTTCTCAAGCAATTCCGGGCCCAGTTTGCCGGCGAACAGGTGAGCTGGGATGCGATTCGAGGCATTCAAACGGCGCTGGCGCCCCGTCAAACCGATTCCGCCGAGCGCGTGCTGCTCCAACGGCTCGAAGACTGTTTCCGGCTTTATCTGGATTGTACGCAGGACGATCGTCTCCGGATTCGTCGCCTGATGGGAACGCTCCCGAACGGCATGGAAATGGACCTCGCGAGATTCCCCGGCGATACCGCGAGGGATTTGATGGCCCTCAAGACCCTCAACGATCTCGATCAGTACACCTATTATGTGGCCGGCTGTGTGGGGGAATTTTGGACCGACATGACGTGCGGCCACCGGCCGGCGCTTGCCGGCTGGAATGTGAAGGAGATGTCGGCTGCCGGGGTCCGGTTCGGCAAGGGCCTGCAGCTGACGAACATTCTCAAGGATATGGCAAAAGATCTTCAGCGCGGGCGATGTTACGTTCCCGAGACGATGCTGAAGGAAGCCGACCTGACGCCGAAAGACCTCTTGCAACGAGACAAGGCTGACGCCTTCCGGCCGGTGCTGCGGAAGTTGCTGACGATTGCGAGGGAGCATTTAGATCAGGGATGGCTTTATACGATGGCGATCCCGCGCTGGGAGATTCGATTGCGCCTCTCGTGCATGTGGCCGATTCTGTTTGCGGGGGAAACGCTGCGCGTGGTGGCGGCATCGCCCGATCTGCTGAATTCTTCGGTGACGCTGAAGATTTCCCGCGCACGGGTCTATGGAATCATGGCGCTGACAATCCTGACCGGCGCCTGCGGGTATGTCGGAACGGCCTATTGGGGGTGGGTTCGCAAACAGATTATGTAGCGCTATTTCGACTTCGCCTGTTCTTTCTTGGGCTCCAGAATCTTTTCACCCTTCCGGAAAACGGCGTAGATCGCCTGCGACGGACAGGCGTCCAGGCACAAACGGCAGCTTTCCATGCAACGCGAGGCGTCGAATTTGAGCGGCGGAGTGGAGAGCCAGGCTCCGGTCGGGCAAACAGGGATGCAAATGGCGTTGTGCGTGCAGCGGTCGGGGTGGCGGACGAGATGATCGCGAATGAGCATCATGGGCTTCACTCCTTCAAAGAGACCCTGCGAGAAGATCTCCAACATGTTTTTTTCAGCCATCTGAATCCTACTTCCACTCGTTGACGAGCTGGCGGATCCGGTCTTTCAATTCCGGAATCTGCTCCAAGTTATTCCGGATCGCGCCGATGATGTTCTCCAGCCGCGCCGCCCTGGTCGCATCCTTGTCCTGCTTCACCAGCCGGTCATACTCTTTATACGGTTCCTGATGCCTGGCTTCCAACGCCGTGCGCGCGGCGTCCAGGCCTTCACCGAGTTCCTTCGGTTGCGCGTCCAGCGGAGGAGCGACGATGAACGAGCCGTCCGTGAACACCAGCGTGGCGAAGCCAGACTTCGAGGGCAGCGGGGTGACGGATTCAACGGTTTTGCCCGTGCACTGTTCCCACGATCCGGCCAGCCCGGGAAACCGCTTCACGAACGCGACCTTTTCCATGTTGGCTTTCCACTTTTCTTCGGCCATAGCGCGCCTCGCGTGGAAACGTCATGCTACGGTTTCAACGGTTCCAGTTTTTTCGGCACCGGATGGTCCGGCATCAGCAAGCGCTCGACGATCTCGCCCTTCATGACGTGACGCTCGACGATCTCCGTGACATCCGCTTCGCTGCCCACCCAGTACCAGACGCCTTCCGGATAGATGACGACGCTGGGGCCGAGATCGCAATGGTCCAGGCAGCCGGCTTTATTGGCGCGCACGATGCCCTTCAGGTTGAAGCGCTTCACTTCTTGCTTGAAGAAGGCGTGCAGGCGTTCCGATCCGCGGGCCGCGCAACAGCCGCGCGGGTCGTCCTTCGGCCGCTGGTTGATGCACACGAAAATATGACGCTTGAATGCCGGCATGAGCCGAGCCGGATCAGGTGGACGCAGGGGCCGAGCCGGCATGGCTTTGGACCCGTTGCAGCAGCGTGGTCACGTCGGCCGGGTCGACCAGGCGCGAACCGGAGATCTGGCTGCCGAGCAGCGCCTGAATTTCACGCAGCCGCAGGTGGGCGCGCTGCAATTGATCGGCGGCCGTAAGAGCCGAGGCCTGGCCGCCGTGCAGTTTGTCGAGTTCGGCCTTGATGTCGCGGAAATCACGCTGGAGATTTTTCTGCATCGAGCAGGATTCACAGTACCACTTGGGGCTTGCGTCTGAGGACGGCGAGAGGCGGTCGTAGGTCCGCCCGAAGAAATCCTTGCCCAGCGAGAGTTTCATCAGGGGGCCGCGGTCGGCGCCACACGCATCACAACGTACCGCGGAAGCTGTGGAGTCGGCCATCGTGTCCACCTCAATGTTGAAGGCATCTTACACGAGGGCTCTTGAACCTGTCTAGCGCATGAGGATCGGCGGGGGATTGTATTGTATACTTCAGCAGGGCATGCGCGCAGGAGGGCAGGGCTATGTGCTGGCGCGGCATCATCACCATCGGAGCGTTGCTGGCAACGGTGCTTGCGGCTCAAGCGGAGGAGGACCTATTTCGCTGCAAGCAGGCGGACGGCAGCATCAAGTTCAGCGATCACGGCGGGCCGGGTTGCCGCAAGGGAGAGTATAAGGCAGACGTGCAACACGTCGAACGGGAACCGTCCCCGGATGGTCCGGCTGCGGTTGCGTCACACCTGCCGGACGCCGCTCCGCTTGTGCCTTCGCGCACAGGCTCCCAGCGATCATCCCAGCCGTTTCCTGCAGCCACGCGGTCCATCCCTTCTCTTGCCGTGAGTGATTTGCCGCCGCAGCTCAAGGCCAAGGGCATGTCCAACCCCAACAAAGGCGACATCACCATCGTGCAGCTGGCTGTCAGTCATCTGCCGGCCGGGAACGGCCCGAAATTTTCGTCGGACAATCATTTTCGTGGCGAGGCCAAGGCCGCGCTGGAAACGGCCGCCTATGCGGCCGCCAAGGCGGTTCAGTACGATCCCAAGTATCTCAATGTGGAACTCACGCTGCCCGTCGGTTTTAGCGCGATGCTTGGCGTACAGGTAGATGGGCCGAGTGCCGGCGTGGCCTGGACCGTCGCGATCGTATCAGCCATCCTCGGCGATCCGCTACGGTCGGATGTGTGCCTGTCGGGAACCATGGGGCTGGATCTGAAAGTCGGGCCTGTGGGAGGGCTCGAGTATAAAATCGAAGGCTGTCACATGCTGCGGGACTTTCGGGAATTGCTGTTGCCGGCCGGCCAGAACACCTTTACCATTAAGGACAAGGGGCTGTCCCGTTCCATCAAGGTGACGGAAATTGTCACGTTGGCCGAAGCCTATCAGATTACGACAGGACGGGAGCTTCGTGCTTTTCAATAGGGGAACCGCATGATTATCGGCGTGCCCAAGGAAGTGAAGGACCATGAGTTCCGGGTGAGCCTGACACCGGACGGCGCGCGCATCCTTTGCGCGGCCGGGCATATGGTGTGGGTGGAACCGTCTGCAGGAGTTGGCAGCGGCTTTCCGGACGAGGCCTACCAGAAGGCCGGCGCGCGCCTCGCGACATCGAAAGAACAGATGTTTCGCGAAGCGGACCTGATCGTTAAGGTCAAGGAACCGCTCTTGTCGGAGATGCCGCTGTTCCACCAGGGCCAGGCGCTGTTTACCTATCTTCACCTCGCGGCGCTGCCGGAACTGACGAAGGTACTGCTGGCGGCAAAGGTGACGGCAATTGCCTACGAAACGACGGAAGGGCCTGACGGCAGCCTGCCGATGCTTACGCCCATGAGCGAAATCGCCGGACGGATGGCCGTGCAGGCGGGCGCGCATTATCTGGAACGCCTCTCAGGCGGACGCGGTGTGTTGCTCGGAGGCGTGCCAGGTGTGCCGCCGGGCAGGGTCGTCGTGCTCGGCTCCGGCACCGTCGGCAGCGCGGCCGTGCGCATCGCGTCCGGCATGGGCGCGGCCGTGACGGTTATCGGGACCGACCTGGAGCAGTTGCGGCGCCTCGATGAGTCGTACAAGGGTCGCATCGTCACACTGGCGGCGAATCAGGCTTGGATCGACCGGGAGGTCGAGCAGGCCGACCTGGTCATCGGGGCCGTGCTGGTGCGCGGCGCCAAGGCGCCGGTGTTGGTTTCACGCGCGGTGGTGTCCCGGATGACACGCGGCGCGGTCATCGTGGATGTGGCGGTGGACCAGGGCGGTTGCGTGGAGACCACGAAGCCGACGACCCATTCCAATCCCATCCACACGGTCGAAGGCGTGCTGCATTATGGCGTTGCGAATATGCCCGGCATCGTGCCGCATACTTCGACTTTGGCCTTGACCAATGCGACCCTTCCTTATATAGTCCGCCTAGTTTCCGCCGGTGTGGAGCGGGCCATCCGCTCCGATCCAGGTCTGGCGCAGGGCGTCAACGTGGCCAACGGGCGGGTGATTTGCAAAGCGGTCGCCGATGCGCACGGGATGCGTGTCGAGCCTCTCGCCTAATGGTAGGAACAGCGCAAACGAGTTGAGGATCGGGGCGTAGCGCAGACTGGTAGCGCACTGCGTTCGGGACGCAGGGGTCGGAGGTTCAAATCCTCTCGCCCCGACCATACCTCGCTTGCATAGACTGCCGGGGCTTTGGACCGTATGCCCAACCAGCAGATGGTCATCCTGTTTCTGCCGCGTCCGCCAATCTCATCAGTACCGTCGTTTCCGCAGGCATGATCGTCATGACGGCGAAGGGTTCCGTACGGGCTCGCATCTGGGTCAGCGGTTTGGTCCAGGGCGTCGCGTACCGTGCCTTTGCCCAGCGGACGGCATCACAGCAGGGCCTGTGCGGCGGTGTACGCAATCTCGACGACGGGCGCGTGGCGGTTGAGGTGGAAGGTGCGCGAACGGCTGTCGAGAGCCTGATCGCATCGCTCAAGAGCGGGCCTCCGATGGCGCGGGTGGAGGATATGCAGGTGCAGTGGGAGACTCCCACGAATCAATACCGGGATTTTCGAATCTGGTATTGACGGGCGGCTGTCGCGTATGGGGAATGTCGCGTGAAACGGGGCAAGAAAAAACGGCGGGCGCCGGTTTCGCTTCCCAAGGGGCGCGGCCGCGGTCGGTCCAGCAAAGCCGTGGTGCCCCGGTCCGCCGCCGCGCCGGATCTCGCGCGCAAAGGCGACGGTGGAGGATTCGATACCGTCCGGAGCTATCTGAACGACATTCGCAAAGCTGCGCTGCTGACTTTCGAGCAGGAGCAGGACCTCGGCAAGCGGGTCGTGCAGGGAGATTTCCAGGCCCGCGAGCATATGATCGAGGCCAACCTGCGCCTGGTCGTGAGCATCGGCAAGCGGTACATGAATCGGGGACTGGCCTTCTCGGACGTCATCGAGGAGGGCAACCTGGGCCTGATCAAATCCGTGGAGAAATTCGATTATTCCAAGGGGTTCCGCTTCAGCACCTACGCGTCCTGGTGGATCAGGCAGTACATCGAGCGGGCAATCATCAATCAAGGCTCGCTCGTCCGTCTGCCGGTGCACGTCGTCGAGCGGCTCAACCGCTACCTCGCGGAACTGGAACGGTACGGCCAGGAGCTTGGCCGCGAACCGCGGCCCGACGAAATGGCCGTGCGTCTCAAGGTGCCCGAAGCGGACATCATCGAATTGAAGCAGCTGGGCCGGACGACCTATTCGCTCGACAGCCCCCTGAACGATCGGACCGACACCTTTTTGCGCGATATCATTCGTGATCCGCAGGGGTTGTCTCCCGCCGACACGGCGGAAGGAATTCAGCGCTATGAAGAGATCAAGACCTGGATGCAGACGTTGTCCGAGCGGGAACAACGCGTGATTACGCTCCGGTTCGGGCTGGACGGCGAGGATGAGCAGACGCTGGAAGCGATCGGGCGCGAGCTGAATCTCACGCGCGAGCGCGTCCGGCAGATCGAAAACGAGGCCCTGGGCAAATTGCGCGTGACGATCGAAGGCAAAGCCATCACGTCTCGGGACTTATTCTGATGAAAAGGACGCACGGCATGAGAAAACGGACTCCGCGGAGCGCGGCCCGCGCAAAAATGGATTACAAGGCGTTGATCCGGGAAGTCCCGAATTTTCCCAAGCCCGGCATTCTGTTCTACGATATCACCACGTTGCTGAAAAACGCGCGCGCGTTTCGCGCGATCCTGGACGAACTGGCGGGGCGGTATCGCGGGTGCAAAATCGACAAAGTCATCGGTATCGAGTCTCGCGGGTTCATTCTTGGCGGTCCCTTGGCCGACCGGATCAAGGCGGGCTTCGTACCCGTGCGCAAGCCGGGCAAGCTGCCGGCCGACAGTTTCGAAGTGAAATACAATCTGGAATATGGCTCCAACTCGCTTGCCATCCATCGCGATGCCGTGCAGACGGGCGAGCGCGTTCTGATCGTGGACGATCTGCTCGCGACGGGGGGGACGGCCGCGGCCACTGTGCACCTGCTCCGTCAATTGGGCGCCGAGATTGTCGGGCTTGCATTTCTGGTCGAGCTGATGTCGCTCAAGGGACGCGAGAAGCTCGACGGCTGCCCCATCCATTCGCTCATTACCTACTCCTGAGAAAGCCGTCCGCGCATCCCGTAGGTGTATGTTCACCCGCATGAGTTGCGCTTTCAAAGGGCTTGTCAAACCGGGGGTGCCATGTTATGAATACCCTCCTTTTTTAAGGGGAGGAGCACAGCACGCATGCCCGGAAAGACCAAAACGAAAAAATCATCGGCGGCAAAACCGGCCAAGAAGTCGCCGCCGAAATCCAAGCCTGTCGGCGTGAAAAAGCCGGCGGCAGTGTTTCGTCCGAGTGCGCCGGAACCCGCGGTTCCGGTCAAGCGCCCGACAAAGGTAATGGCCCCCGAGCGGCGTGACGCGCTCCACCGGATGCTGATGGGCAAGCGACAGGAACTGATGCAGGAAATCACCGGCAATCTGGGCGCATCCCTGACGGAGGATCAGCGCCGGCGCCTGGAATCCGCCATGGACGTCGGCGATCAGTCGCTCATGGATCTGGATCGCGAGCTCGGCATCTCGCTCATGGAAATGCGCAACAAGCGGCGCCAGTTGATCGACGAGGCGCTGGCCCGCCTGGAGGACAGCACCTACGGCCTCTGCGACGAATGCGGTGTGGAAATCAACGAGAAGCGCCTGGCGGCGGTTCCCTTTGCCAAGCTGTGCGTGGCCTGCCAGTCGAAGCAGGAATTGATCGAGAAGATCGAAAAGGGCGAGGAACGCGAGCAGTAGCAACGGCGTGAACGCCGGCCCCGGCGTTCGAGGTTCCGGGAACGCACATGCCCTCCACATCCTCCAAGGCGGTCGTGTTGGCGAGTGGCGGCTTGGATTCGACCGTGGCGGCTGCCGTCGCCAAACGGGACGGTTTCCGCCTGTTCCTTCTGACGATTGCCTACGGACAGCGCCACCGCATCGAAATCGAACGGGCCCGACAGGTGGCCAGCGCACTCGAGGCGGACGAACATCGCGTGATCGAGATCGATCTGCGCGCGATCGGTGGGTCCGCGCTCACATCCGATCAGCCGGTGCCCAAGGACCGCCCGGAGTCCGAGCGCCGTCGCGGCATCCCGTCCACCTACGTGCCGGCGCGCAATACGATCTTTCTGTCGCTGGCACTGGCCTATGCAGAAGCGGTGGACGCGTCGGCTATTTATATCGGTGCGAACGTGCTGGACTATTCTGGGTATCCGGACTGCCGCCCGGAATATCTGCAGGCCTTTGAGCGGGTTGCCCGATTGGGCACGAAGGCCGGCGTCGAAGGCCGCGGCATCGAAATGCGGGCGCCGCTGCTGACGCTTTCCAAGGCCGAGATCGTCAGGCTCGGCGTCTCGCTCGGCGCGCCGTTGCAGATGACGCACAGTTGTTACGATCCGACAGCCGGCGGGGAGGCCTGCGGACGCTGCGACAGTTGCCGGATCCGGCTTGAGGGCTTCAAAGCCGCCGGGCTGCCCGATTCGGCGGTGTATGTGAAGGATGCGGTCAGAACATGAGTGTCTCGCCCGAAGAATTTTTCATGTATTTGATCATTGCGCTGATCGTCGCGATCCCGCTCTCCGCACGGCTGTACCGCTATCTGACGGCCAAGCGGACGGCGCAGATGGTGGACGAACAATTCGGACGGCCGTCTGCCGGCGATCATTTTCCGGGGAGGAAGCCATGAGCACTCCACGCCGGCGCACGGTGCGGCAGGGCATGGTCCGGATCGGCGGCTTCTCGCTGGTGCTGCTTGCGGCGGCGGTCGGTTGGCCGCGGCCCGCGATGCCCGCCTCGCAGTTGGTCGCAGTCCCGGCTGAATTTAAAAAGGGAGAAGCCGCGTTCAACGCCAACTGCGCACTCTGCCATGGCACGCGGGGCGTGGGCACTTCGCAGGGACCGCCGTTCGTCCATAAGATCTATGAGCCGAACCACCACGGCGATGCCGCTTTCCAGCGGGCTGCCATGATGGGGGTCCGCGCGCATCATTGGCAGTTCGGGGACATGCCGAAGATTTCCACTGTCACGCCAAATGAGGTGGACGAAATCATTAAGTACGTTCGGTGGTTGCAACGACAGGCCGGAATTTTTTAATCCTTCTTCCTCATCCCCGCATTTTCTTCTGCCGTGATACTGTTCCGGGCCGCTGACTTGCCGCGCATCAGCCCAGAAGCTGAAAAGGGATATCGTTGCGCTGAGCGGTGCGAGGGCACGTCAGACGGGTGTGTAGGCCTGCAACCCGTCGGCAATGGCTTGGATCGTTGATGGCGCATTGCCTTCCGCCCGGTTGTTGGCGAGCACGAAGACGGAGGCCTGTTCGGCGAGCGCCTGCCGGATGAGAGCCAGCACGTCGGCGCGCATGCGCGGCTGCGGTTGGACCAGTTTCGTGTAGGGCGCATAACGTTTCACCGCATCGGCATGGGCCGTGCCCAGCGGCGTCAGCAGACGCATGAGGGTGAACGGCGCGGAGAAACGGCGGCCCAGCGCGGCATGCTGCGCGGCAAGCGCCGGCATGAAGGTCCAGTGATTGTAGACGTGGGCGACGCCGTGGGCTTTGAGAATATCGTGATAGCGGGCTCCAAGGAGTGCGGGATTTCGCACTTCGACCGCATACGGCTGGCTTGTGGGCAGTTTGGACAGAAAGCGGTCCAGGGCTGGGACAAAGGACTCCGGGTCGAGGCCGAAGCGCTGAAATTCGAAAATGACCGGGCCGATGCGGCTGCCCAACCCGGCACGCGCAGGAGCCAGGACCAGTTCCTCGAATAACGCAGCGTCGAGAAAATGCGGGTTGGTCTTGCCGGCCTTCGTTCCATAACGGGGATGGTCGGCAAAGGCGGCGATGGTGATCTCCTCCCACACCTTGGAGCAGATCTGAAAATCGTCCGGGATTTGTCCTGCGTAGTCGCTCCATTGGGCCGCGGTCGGCGGCCGGTAAAAACTATGGTCCACGCCGACAGTCCTGAACAGGCGCATTCCTCCATGTTCATATGCGGCATATTCTTTCAGGCAGTCTTTGGCAAACCGGTTTTTGGAGTACGCCTGTTTGTAGACCTGCCCTTTCCAGCCTTCATAGGCCCATGAGCTGGTCCCGAGACGGACGTTGTCAGGAATGGAGCGCGTCGGCATTCTCCTCCCATAGCCCAATCCGCTGTGTAAGAATCACTTGATCAACGCGCATAATGTTGAGAGGCACAACCGGGCCAGCCTCATATGATCGGGAGTGCATTCCGGGACGGGCCGTGCTCGGACGCATACCGCTACCTCACAAGCAGGCCTGCCATTGCCGCAAGGCCGCCGACAACCGAAAGTACGAACCCGATGCCGCCGATCGTAAACCAGGGTTTCAGGCGGGCCAATTCCTGTTCGGTCAGCTGAGGATGGAGATCAACCGGCGACCACCACCACTTGGGTGGCAGCGTGATGCGAAGCGACAGGACACGGTAGAGGAGGACGTGGTACCAGAATCCGGTCGGGAGACCCACAAGCAGGCCCATCACAAGCGTCACGATCCCGATCGTGGTCATGAGGCGGGGTGTCAGAATGGTGGCGAGAAAACCCAGGAGGCCGACGGCGACAATCGTGACAAGAACGAGCGCGATCTCCGGCATCGCGTGAATTGTACCCGATTGCCGCGCGAGGGGCTACAGGGAGAATCGTCCTTTTCTTGACTTGCCTGCCTGCTTCTCTCAGACTCCTGTGCGATGGATCATCACGAACAGGAGTTGCTGCGCGGGCTCGCGGAACGGTACGGCATTGCTTCCGATTATCACGACATCTGGGGACAGCGGCATCTCACATCGGCCGAGACCCAGCGGGCGATCTTGGAAGCGATGGGCGTGCGGGCCGGGTCGGCCGACGCGCTGCGCCGTGCGCAGGCGGACTGCGAGGATGCGCCGTGGCGGCAGGCCTGTGATTCCGTCTGCGTCACGCGGGTGGAAGAGCCGACGGGACGCTGGTCGGCCCGCATGCCGGCTCAGGAGCAGGAGGACCGGAGCATCGTGCTGTCGTGGGTCGTGCGGGACGAAACCGGCGCCGTGCGGCAGAGCGGGAAGGCTGGTCCCGGCCTCGTTCCGGTTGAGACGCGCACGGTGGATGGCTTCCGCCACGTTCGCATCGAGTTGCCGCTTCCCGCAGGGCTGCCGATCGGGTATTACGATGTGACGGTCAAGGCCGTGTCTGACTCGCGACAGGTGGAAGGCGCACTTCGCCTGATCGTGGCGCCATCCGCCTGTCATGCTCTTCAGGAGGGACATCGGCTCTGGGGGCTTGCCGTACAGCTCTACGCGCTGCGTTCGGCCCGCAATTGGGGCGCCGGAGATTTTGGCGACCTGGGGACGTTCGTGGAATGGGCGGCGAAGGATCTCCGTGCCGGTCTCATCGGTCTGAACCCGCTGCACGCGCTCAATAATATCCGTCCGTTCGAGATCAGTCCCTATTCTCCCACCAGCCGGCTGTTTTTGAATGTCTTCTATCTCGATATCGAAGCCATTCCGGAGTATCAACTCTGCGAGCCTGCGCAGCAGACAGTGCAGGATGCTGGGTTCCAGCGCGCGCTGGCGGGATTGCGGGCGGGCGGGAAGGTGGACTACGAACAAGTGTTCGCCGCGAAGCGCGCCGTGCTCGAATCGCTGTGGACGACGTTTCACGAACGGCACCTCGGCGGCCGCGATTTGCACGATCGCGAGCTCAAAGCCGCGACAGAACGGGGGCGGGCTTTTGCGCGGTACGTGGAGGACGGGGGCGAGCCGCTGGAGATGTTTGCATTGTTTCAGACGCTCACGGAAGAGATGCGCCGTCAGCATCCGCTGGTGTGGGCCTGGAGGGAGTGGCCGGAGCCCTACCGCTCGTCTCAGTCCGCCAGCGTCGCGGCGTTTCGTGTCACGCATCGGCCGCGGATTCGGTTCCATCAGTATCTACAGTGGGTGGCGGCCGAACAATTGGGGATGGTGGCAACCCGCGCACGCGCGCTGGGCATGCCGGTCGGTCTGTATCACGATCTCGCGCTCGGCAGCGACCGGAACGGAAGCGACGCCTGGGTCTATCAGGACGTGCTGGCGCTGGACGCGGATTGCGGCTGTCCGCCGGACGCCTTCGCGCCGCAGGGCCAGAATTGGGGGCTGCCGCCGACCGATCCCACTCGGCTGCGCGCCACGGGCTACCGCATGTTCGTCGAGTTGCTGCGGCGCAACATGGCCTACGGTGGCGCGCTTCGCCTTGATCATGTGATGGGACTGTTTCGTCTTTTCTGGATTCCCCGCGGCATGCCGGCGTCCGCCGGCGCCTACGTCCGGTATCCGGTGGAGGACCTGCTGGGCATCCTGGCGCTCGAGAGCGTCCGGCACAAGGCCGTCATCATCGGAGAGGATCTCGGCACGGTGCCCGATGGGATCCGCGAGCGGCTTGCGGCGGCACGCGTGCTGTCGTACCGCGTGCTGTATTTCGAGCGAACGGATCGGGGAGAATGGAAATCGCCGGAGGTGTATCCCCAGCAGGCCGTGGCGGTTGTGACCACCCACGATCTTCCGACGCTGGCGGGTTTCTGGTCCGGTCAGGACATCGACGTGCGTGCCCAACTGGGACTCTATGCCGACGGCGGGTCCGTGCAACGGGCGCGGGAAGAACGGCAGCATGAGAAGCAGCGTATCGTCCGGGCCTTGGGTGTGGCGGGCCTGCTGCCGCCCGGCGTGACAGAGGAATCGGCCGCCGCGCAGCCGATGACGCCTGAATTGTGCCGTGCCCTGCATGTCTTTCTTGCCCGCACGCCGTCCTGGGCGGCGCTAGCCAATCTGGAGGATCTGCTCGGCGAGACGGTGCAGACCAACGTGCCGGGGACGGTGGAAAGTTATCCGAACTGGTCCCGCAAGACCGCGCTGCCGATTGAACAATTGAGAGACGATCCGCGCGTGCACCAGACGGCGTCGGCGCTGCGCGCAATCCGCCCGTTGCCGCCGGCCGGACAGGCGTAGTCGCTCGTTCTTGCGGGGCCGGAACATTTCCAGTATCTTGCCAGCACATCGATGAAGACCATCCTGCGCACGCTTCGACAGCTCGCCCGCGCCAAAGACGCCTTGGTGCTCGGCCTAGCGGCTGCCGTGTTTTTGGCGATTGCTGCCTTCGAATCCGTGGCGCCGCTGAATGTCGTCGGCGCTTACGCCTTTGTGATTCCCATCCTGCTTGTGGCCACCGTGCGAAACCGCAAGCTGATGTACGTGACGGTGGTGCTTTGCATCGCCGTGACCTACATCGGGTTGCTGCAGCCGACTAAGAAGCGCGAGCGGTTCACGGCCGTGCTGATCAACCGGACGCTGGTCGTCGGAATTTTAGCCGGTGTGGCCTACTTTGCGATGACGCGGGAGGAGCGCAAGGCGCGCGAGGAGGCGGCGCGGGCCGAACTGCTGCGGGCCAACACGCAGCTCGTAGAACTCAAAGACCGGCTCAACCGGTCGGACCGGCTGGCTGCACTGGGGCTACTGGCCTCGTCGGTGGCCCACGAAGTCGGCACGCCGCTGCATTCCGTCGCCTGGCAGGTGCAGACGCTGGCGGAAGATCCCCAAACGACGCCCGAAATGAAAAAGACCATCGCGATCATTGATTCTGAACTAAACCGCGTCGTGCGCATCATCAAAGAGAAGCTGTCGCTGACGCGCCAGCCGAAGCCGGCCCATGCGCCGGTGCGGGTAGATCAGCTGGCGCAATCCGTCGTCGCACTGATGGAACCGGCCTATCTCGGCAAAGGAGTCGGGCTGAAAACGGATCTGGGCCTGGAGCCGGCGGTGGTTCAGGGCGATGTCGAGCAGCTCCGGCAGGTGCTGGTCAATCTGCTGACCAACGCGCTGGCGGCGACCGGCCCGGGCGGACAGGTGGTGCTGGTGGTGGGACGTCGAGCGGCCACGCTCGCCGAATTGGATGAGCGCCGCCGAATGGGGGAGCCGCCCTGCGACGCGATGGTGACGTTGACGGTGCGCGATACGGGCTGCGGCATGCCGGAAGAGCACGTGAAGCAGGCCTTCGAACCGTTTTTCACCACCAAGGCGATTGGCGACGGGACGGGATTGGGCCTGTTTATCAGCCGCGAGATCGTCGCGTCGCACGGCGGATCGCTGGCGATCGAGAGTGTGGTTGGAAAAGGCACGCTGATCGTCATTGCCCTGCCCGGCTATGTGAGCGAGCAGGCGGCAACGGAGCAGAGCACGCATGAACATGTCTAACGGCGCCATCCTCGTTGTGGATGACGACGCAGTCGCGCGCCAGCTGTTGGCGGATGCACTCAAGAAGGAAGGCTATGAGGTCGACATTGCCGCCGGCGGGGCGGATGCGATCGCGCTCGGCCGGCGGAAGCGGTTCGACGCAGTGTTGACGGACATCAAGATGGGCGAGGTGGACGGACTGGCGGTATTGCGGGAATTCCGTCAGTGCAGTCCGGAAACGGCCATTGTTCTTCTGACCGCCTTCGGGTCCATGGACGGCGCAGTCGAAGCGATCAAGCAGGGGGCCTACGATTATCTGGCCAAACCGTTCAGGAAGGAAGATATCAAGCTCGTGGTCAGGCGGAGCCTTGAGCACAGCCGTCTCGTGCGTGAGAATGCCCGCATCCGCGAAGAGCTGCGCGAGCGGCACGGCTCTCCGCTGATCGGCAGCAGCCCGGCCATTCTCGAGGTCTATAAGCTGGTGGCGAGGGTTTCATCCGGAAAGAGTACGGTGCTCCTGGAAGGCGAGAGCGGAACGGGCAAGGAACTGGTTGCGCGCGCCATTCATACGAACAGTCCGCGGCGGGGCCGCCCCTTCGTGCCGGTCAACTGCGCGGCGCTGACGGAAACGCTGCTGGAGTCCGAACTGTTCGGCCACGAGAAGGGTTCCTTCACCGGCGCGGTCGCGGCCAAACGGGGACTGTTTGAAGCGGCCGATGAGGGCACGCTCTTCCTAGACGAGATTGGCGACATCGGACCGGCCTTGCAAGTCAAATTGTTGCGTGTCATCCAAGAGCAGGAAGTCCGGCACGTGGGCGGCACGGCGTCCATCAAGGTGGACGTCCGGATCGTGGCCGCCACCAACCGCGATCTGGCGCAGATGGTCAAGGAGGGAAAATTTCGGGAGGATTTGTTCTACCGGTTGAACGTCGTCCGCATTGTGGTGCCGCCGCTACGCGAGCGGCGCGAGGACATCCCGATGCTTGCCCACCATTTTTTGCAAAAGGCTTCGTCCGCCAACAGCCAGCCGGTCCGGGGGTTTGTGCCCGAGACGATGGCGCTGCTGGAGCGTTATGCCTGGCCGGGCAACGTACGGGAGTTGGAAAATGTCGTCGAGCGGACGGTGTCGCTGGCACCGGGCCCGCTGATCATGCCGGACGATCTGCCGGAAACGGTCCGCAAGGCGGAGGCGGCCCCGGCGAGAGGCGCCGAGGCGCTCTTGTCGCTGGATGAAGTGGAGAAACGGCATCTGAACCGTGTGCTGCGGGAGACCGACGGCAACAAAGTTCGAGCCGCCAAAATTCTCGGAATCGACCGCAGGACGCTCTACCGGATGGCGGAACGGTTTGGAATCAATCTGGGCGAGGACGAGAGCGATAAATGAAACGAGCGGGGAGCAAAACGTTCACGCGATGCCACCATGGTGTTACAACAATCCCAGCGCATTCTTCACCAATTGGATCGTAATCGCCGCGCTCTGAGGAACTGCCGCGTCATAGGGGACCCAGGAACTCGCCAACGGCATCCACTCGCCGCTTCTCCCTTCATACATGACGTGGACGGTCACGCGGGTTGCCGTTTCGCTCTCCGGGATCAGCGTGACGGTGACCTTGCTGCGGTTCACGCCGAACTGTGTGCGATAGAGCCAGTTATAACTGCTGATTTCCTCCCGGTAACTGGTCTGGAGCGTTGTCGCGTCATCCGTTCCCTTCTCCACGTCGTACCCACCTTCAGTCAAGACACGGACGAAGGCGGCACGGACCTGCGCTTCCGACGCCTCGAGGATGACGTCCTGCGAATTGCCGGTGGGCTGGACCGGAGCGGCTGTGCAACCGGCCACTACCAAGAGGCCCAACAAGATTATCCACGGCGAACGTGTGCGGGGCATGCGATGCATTGATTTCTCCTCCTGCGAGGTGTGTGGACTACTTCGGCGAGATGAACACTTCGACGCGCTGGCCGTCCACTTGCCTCGTCAGCGTTTTTTCGAGGCCGTAGGGGTCGCCCACACGGGCTTCTGGGTCGTAGACGAAGCAGAACAGGGTCTGACAATCCGGGTGCGTCCAATAGTAGAGCGTGTCGTGGTCCAACTGGGCCGCGATCTCCTTGGCCCCGACGCCCTGCCGAGTTTTCTTGACCTCGATAAGAATCCGGTCGCGCGGGACGACGAAATAGGTGTGCGCGGTGCCGCCGGCATAGCCTGGCTGCCAAGTCTCCCGGCGGATCTCGTCGAACTCCAGACACAAGAGCGCATGGACAACGTCCTGTGCATCGTACTCGTCCTCCACCTCGAGGGTCTGACGGCCTTCGTGCCGCAGGCGCAATTGACGGGCGACGGCGTGGAAACGGTTGCCGATCTTGCGCAGCAATCCCACGGCATCGGCGTTGACGACGGCGGATCCGGAGGACGGAGCTGCAGGGCGGGCAGCCGGTGCAGCGATTTTCTGTGCAACCGGAGGTGGCG
>DASQGO010000085.1:0-22925 GCA_035632555.1 Nitrospiraceae bacterium
TGGCAGTCCTTGATCTCCTCGACGATCGCGGTGAATTTTTCCTTCTCCGTCCGGTAGACGATGTCCGCGTAGTCCTTGCGGACCATCGTGCGGTTGGTCGGGATCACGTTCACGTCGAGGTTGTAGATCTTGGCGAACTCCGGCGCTTCCGTGTCGGCGGTGCCGGTCATGCCGGCGAGTTTCCGGTACATGCGGAAATAGTTCTGGAAGGTGACGGAGGCCAGCGTCTGGTTCTCGTTGGCGATCTTGACGCCTTCCTTCGCCTCGACGGCCTGGTGCAGCCCGTCGCTCCAGCGGCGGCCCGGCATCAGGCGGCCGGTGAACTCGTCCACGATGAGGACCTCGCCGTCCTTCACCACGTAATCCACGTCGCGCTTGTAGATCGCATGCGCTTGCAGCGCCTTGATGACGTGGTGGACCTGGTCCATGTTGGCCGCGTCGTAGAGGTTGTCCACGCCGAGCAGCTTTTCGACGCGCGCGTTGCCGTCTTCCGTCAGCGCGGCGGTTTTGGTCTTTTCCTCGATCGTGTAGTCCCGCTCGATCTTGAGCTGCGGGATGATGCTGTTGATGCGGTAGTAGAGGTCGGTGGTCTCTTCCGTGGGGCCCGAAATGATCAGCGGGGTTCGCGCCTCGTCGATGAGGATGCTGTCCACCTCGTCCACGATGGCGAAGTTCAATTCGCGCTGCACGCACTGGTCCATGCTGTGGACGATCAGGTTGTCTCGCAGATAATCGAAGCCGAATTCATTATTGGTTCCGTAGGTGATGTCGGCGTGGTAGGCCTCCTGCCGCGTGCAGGGCCTGAGGTGCTGGAGGCGCTTGTCCGCCGCATCGTAGGCCGGGTCGAAGAGGAACGAAGCATCGTGCTGGATCACGCCGACCGAGAGGCCGAGGGCGTGATAGAGCTGCCCCATCCACTGCGCGTCGCGCTTGGCCAGGTAATCGTTGACGGTGATGAGATGCGCGCCCCGGCCTTCGAGGGCGTTGAGGTAGATCGGCAGGGTGGCGACGAGCGTCTTGCCCTCGCCGGTCTTCATTTCCGCGATGCGGCCCTTGTGCAGGATCATGCCGCCGATCAACTGCACGTCGAAGTGCCGCATGTTGAGGCGGCGCTTGCCGGCTTCCCGGCAGACAGCGAAGGCTTCCGGCAGGATGGCGTCGAGGGCCGCCCCGTCGGCCAGGCGCTTTTTGAAGGCCTGGGTCTTGTCGGCGAGCGCCTGGTCGGAGAGGGGCTTTAACCCCGACTCGAGCGAATTGATGTGCTCGACGATCGGACGGAGCGCCTTGATTTCCCGGTCGTTTTTGCTGCCGAAGATGATATTGAGCAGTCGCGTGAGCATGCAAAATTTCCTTCGCTCCGAGCAGTATACCTTAAACATTATGTGAATCCTACCGAGACGGCATGCTTGACTAGGGCGGTGCACACCATTACTATTCATTATGATGTTGTCTCGACGCACCCTCAAATCCGTCGCCGCCGGCTTGGCCGTCTGCCTCCTGCTCTTGAGCGGCCTGGCCTATCCGCAGACGGTGGCCCACGCCGGGCACCATGCCCATCACACGGCCAAGACCCATGCATCGGTCCTGTGCTCGTGGATGTGCGCGGCCGGGCAGGTTTTTGAAGGGGCCGCGGTCGTTCTGCACTCGGACCGCAATCCGGTCGCCGTCGTCAGCATCGGTATCGTTCAAGCACCAGCCAGCGTCGTTCGTTCGACGAATCCGTCCCGCGGTCCTCCGTCTCTCTCCGTCTAACTCACACAGGGGCAGCCGGCAGCATCAAGGCATGCCAGCGCGCGTCGTGCGCGGCATGAATGCATGATTGAATGCTGCGGCTGACAACGGCATGAACCATTCTTTGTCGAGACGGGGAGGGCATGAGAAGACACACGGGTTTGCCCGCATTCATTCTGTGCGCGATGGTCGCTGTGATGGGAGGGCCGGCGGTGCCGGTGTCGGAGGCGTCCTGCGGGTCCGTGACCTGTTTCGTCGTGATTGGATCGCAGCAGCAGGTGTCTCCCAAGGGATTGCTCACGGTGAATATGTTTTATAACTACACGCCGCAGGGGACGTTGCTGAACGGCACCAGCGGCGTCATCCCCGCGGTGGATCCCGATAATCGGCAACTGATCCTGAACCATCACCGGGAGGTTCGGACGATCAGCCAGATGTACACGCTGGACTTGAACTACGGCGTGACGGATCGCTTCGGCCTCGAGGTTGCGATCCCCTATAAACGGATCAGGCACCAGCACGTGGACGGGTTGGGCGAGACCAACGGGGGCGACGGCACCGCCACCCGTTTTTCGGATAACGGCATCGGCGATGTCTTTATCAATGCGAAGTACAACATGC
Source organism: Nitrospiraceae bacterium (assembly GCA_035632555.1). Classification (GTDB taxonomy): domain Bacteria; phylum Nitrospirota; class Nitrospiria; order Nitrospirales; family Nitrospiraceae; genus 2-02-FULL-62-14. The sequence continues at coordinate 2,353 of DASQGO010000085.1, forward strand.
TGCCGACGCTGAGAAGCATGGTCGTGGCCGGCTTCGGCGTCTATCTGCCCACCGGCGATCACAATCAAAAAACCGCCGGCGCGGCGGGCGATGCCGAGACGATGGAGCCCACCGCACAGCTCGGCCGCGGGCAGGTCGGGCTGCAGGGGTCGCTCTACCAGAACTATGAGCTGATCCCGCATCGGCTGAACCAGTTTGCGTCCGCCAGCTATCGGCACACGTTCCGCAACAACTTCGGCTATCAGTTCGGCGATCAATATGATTTCGGGGCGGGGCTCAATCTCGTGACGGTCCCCTGGCTCATGCTGAGCAGCCAGTTCAATTACCGCTACATGGTGCATGATTCCTTCAGCGGCTCGCTCGCCCGGTCGCAAACTCCGAACGACCCGACGTTGCCCGACGAGCCGATCGTCGTCGATCCGAACGTTGCCAACCGCGCGGTTCCGACGACGGGGTCCACGTTTTTCGCCTTCACGCCAGGCTTTCAGGTGAGCATGGGCGGACTGACGGACCAGGAATGGGCCAAAAACGCGTCGCTCTATTTTTATTCGCAGATTCCCATCGCCCGTGATTTCAACGGGAATCTGGCGCAAGGCACGAGTTACGTGTTCGGGCTGACCAAGATGTTTGAAGTCACGCATTAGCGTTGGAGCGCCGGGCAGCGGACCGATGGTCTCTGCCAGGCCGCCGCATAGAAGGAAGAGGGCATTATGCATATCGTGAAATTCATTGCCGTCGCAGGAGTACTGATCATCCTGTCCCTTGGCGTTTCAGGTCAGACGGCCTGGAGCATGGGCGAGCGTCCGCCGGTCGAAGGCATGCCGGCGGCGGAGTTCACGCTGACCGATCTGAACGGCCAGGCGAAGAGCCTGCGCGACTATCGCGGCAAGATCGTCCTGCTCAACTTTTGGGCGACCTGGTGCAAGCCCTGCACGACGGAAATGCCGGCGATGCAGACGACCTACGACCGGCTGCGGGACAACGGCTTCGTGGTGCTGGCGGTCAACGAACTCGAGGACGATGCAAAAGTGCGCGAGCACATCGAGGCGTACCGGCACACCTTCCCGGTTCTGATGGATCGTGAAAACCGCGTGGCCAATCTCTACGGCGTGTACGGCCTTCCGGTCAGCGTCTTCATCGACGAAACGGGCACGGTTCGGTCCTACATCAAGGGCGGCTTGTTGACGGAGCAGAAGATCGAAGACGAGATTGCCAGGATTCGCGCCGCCAGGCCGTTCCGGGCCGCGGCGCGTTGATTTGACGTGCCCTCCCACGTATAGTCCGCAAACGTTGAAGGGAAGGCGCTGCATGGTACGACGACGCCTCATGCGATTCCTGCCGCTGGGTCTCGTGCTCGCCCTCTGCGTTCCCGCCCCGGCGTCCGCTGTGGACAGCACGGCGCATGATCAGTATCTTCACGCCGCCAAGTTGTTCGAGCAGGACAAGTACGACGAGGCGATCGCCACGTTAAAGAAGGCGATCCAGCTCCAGCCCAAGTTTCCCGACGCCTATCTGCTGCTGGGGAAGGTGCATTTCGAAGGCAAGCGACGGGCGTTCGACGCGATCACGGCAATCAAGCAGGCCATCCAGCAGAAGCCAAACTTTCCCGATGCCTATAATGAACTCGGCACGATCTATCAGGCACAAGGCAAGTTTGCCGATGCCGAGCAGGCCTTGCGGCAGGCCATCAAGCTGAATCCCAAGTACGAAGAAGCCTACTGGATCCTCGCGAGGCAGTTTCAGCGCAATCAGCACAGCGACAAGGCCATCCAGGTCTACAGCGACTTGTTGGCCGTCAATCCGGATCACACCGGAGCCCTGTACAGCCTGGCGATGGTGTACGACGGGCAGGGTGACAGCAAAAAGGCGCGCGCATGCCTGGAGCATTTGACCAAGGTGGATCCGACGCATCCCGATGGCTGGTATCTGCTGGGACGGATCGAAGAAAAAGAAAACCGCGTGCCGCAGGCGATTGAGGCCTACCGGATGGCCCTGTCGGCCAAGCCGGATCTGGTGGATGCCTATTTGAACCTGGCGTTTCTGTACCGAAGCGAGGGGAAGATGCCGGAAGCGGTCAAGCGCTTCGAAGAAGTCATCCAGCTTCGGCCGGAATATGCCGAGGCCCATCTGAACCTCGGCGGGCTCTATGCCAACATGGGCAGGCTCGATGCCGCCGAACAGGAATACGAAATGGCCGTGCAGCTGAAACCCGCTCTCGCCGAGGCCCATTACAGCCTGGGGTTATTCTACGAGTTGCACCGGAAGGATATGGCCAAGGCGCTGGCGTCCTACCGGAAATACCTCGAACTGGGCGGGCGGGACGAGCGCATCGTGCGCATCGTAGGACAGGGGGGCCACTGAGTCCTATCGTCTGATCCGTCCGGAGCTGAAGTAGTAGGGCCGCCAGTAGTAGGACGGCGGGTAATAGTAGTAGGGAACGCGCGAGAACGAATCCATCCGGACCCAGACCTTCAGCGCCTTGATCTCCACCACGGGGTAGGTATAGTCCACGTCGTCGAGTTTATCGGTCACCGCGCCGGTCACTTCGCCGACGACCGTCAGGCGCGTGCCGGGCGGGATCGTCGCCGGATCCAGAAACTCTTTCTGCATGGCGATGAAGCGTCCTTGCGACGCGGTGCGGTCCAGTCCCGGCTGGAGCGAGCCTTCCAGCGGAATCTCCAGCACCTCGATTCTGGTTCCATCCTTCAAGCGCTTGGCCGACAGGACTTCGCCGCCGAGCACCAGCAGATGTCCGCGGAATGTATCCGGCGATTCCCGAAGCTGCGGGAATGTCAGGGTTTTATCAAGCTGAGCCTGTAGAGAAGCAGGTACGACGCCGTCGGAGGCACAGCCTGCGAGGAATGTTGCGAGTGCAAGGCCGCCCATCATCCCAAACCGGATCATAACCTATTATAACAGAGGCATCCGGGGACCGGTTTGGCTATAATGGGCGCGCTTTTCGCTGACCATGAAAGGAAGGACTGTATGCGTCGAGACTGTCTGATGGGATGGCTGATGGTCGTGCTGGCCTGCGGGCTGATTGGAGGAGCCGCGTGGGCGGGGCCGTCTGCGACGCCGAAGCTGAGCGGGAAGTACGAGCTGCTGAAGGAACCGTCCACGCATCAGACCGGCAAAGTGAAGCTCACGGAGTTTGCCGACTTTTACTGCCCCCATTGCCATGCCTTCGAGCAGGCGCTGGTGCCGTTCATCGAAAAAGAGTTCAGCGGCAAGGTCGAGGTCAACATGGTCGGCTTCCCGGTCATTCCCGGCAAATTGCCGACGGCCTTCGAGATGTACGAGCAGGCCCGGACCATGGGGAAAGGCGTCGAGATGAAGAAAGCGCTGTTCCGCACGATCCACAAGGACCGGCTGCACGTGCTCGACAAGGTGATCCGCGAAACGTTGATCAAGGAAGTGGGGCTCGACCCGGTGGCCTTCGAAGCCGGACTCGCCAGTGGGAAACCCGCCGAAGCGTTCCAGGCGGGCCGCAAGCTGGGCGAGCGGGTCAAAGTCCAATCCACGCCGACGGTGGTGCTGGACGGGAACATCAAAGTCGAGGGGGAGGATCTGAGTCCGGAGAATTTGAAAACCGTCATTGCGAGTATCCTGGCGGCGGACAACAAGCGATAACGCCATGCGGAACGCGGTGCGTCATATGAGCGGCGGTGTGGTCGGCTTGTCCGGCCTCATCGGTCTCGTTGGAGTGACTTTTTTGTGTGGAGGCTCGCTGGCAATTTCCGCCGAAAAACAGGCCGCGCACTCGGCCTTGTCCGATTTGCAGGGGCAGATCAAAAACACGGCCTCGAAAGTGACTCCGGCAGTCGTGAATATCGCATCCACGGTGATCATCCGGGATCAGCTCTCCAGCGACGAAGGCCTGCCGTTCGGCCTGTTCGCCCAGCCGACGCCGCGCCGGCAATACGGGCAGGGTTCCGGCGTCATCGTGTCGCCGGACGGGTACATCGTCACGAACAATCACGTCGTGGCCGAAGCGGTGGATGTCGATGTCCTGCTGGCCGACCGGCGGCAGTTCAAGGGCCGCGTCGTTGCGACCGACCCCAAGACGGATGTGGCGGTGGTCAAAATCGATGCGACCGGCCTGCCGACGGTTCCCTGGGGAGACTCCAGCCAGCTCACCGTCGGCGATTTCGTGCTGGCCATCGGGAACCCGCTGGGCCTCAACCAGACGGTCACGTTCGGCATCGTGAGCGCCGTGGGGCGGGCGGACGTCGGAGTCGCCGATTACGAAGACTTCATCCAGACCGATGCGCCGATCAATCCCGGCAACTCCGGCGGAGCGCTCGTGAATACGAAAGGCGAACTGATCGGCATCAACACGGCGATCGCCAGCACGACCGGCGGCAGCGTCGGCGTCGGCTTTGCGGTCCCCAGCAACATGGCGCGCGCGGCGATGCAGAGCCTGCTCAAGACCGGCCGCGTGGTGCGCGGCTTTCTCGGCGCCAATACGCAGGACGTGACGCCGCTTCTGGGCAAGATGTTCAAGCTGCCTGACGTGAGGGGCGTGATCGTCACGGATATTTTCCCCAGGGGCTCGGCGGAAAAAGCCGGGCTCAAGCGCGGCGACGTGTTGCTGCGGTTCGACGGGAAGGATGTGGTGGACTCGGGCCGCCTGCGCAACGTGATTGCCTTGGCGCCCATCGGCAGCCGGCACAAGCTCGATTTCATCCGTGAGAATAAACCACTGCAAGTCGAGCTGCTCATCCAGGAAGCGCCGCGCGAACGGACCAAGCGGGAGACGGCCATCGCGCGCGGCGTCACCATGGGCCATCCGCTCGGCGGCCTGCTTGTGGAGGAAGTCACGCCGCCGGTGGCGCGCCAGCTCGGGCTCAGCTCAACTTCCGGCGTGGTCGTCACGGCGGTCGAGGAAGGCAGTCTGGCCGAGTCGGCCGGCATTTCCATGGGCGACCAGATTCTGGAAGTGAATCGCAAACCGGTGCCGGATCTCGAAGCCTACCAGCGGCTCGTCGAGCCGATCAAACCGAAGGACCTCACGCTCCTGCTCATCAACCGCCAGGGAACCATCCTGTACGTCCCCATTGAAGGCGAATAGCGGCCGCTGAAAGCGGATGTTTATGGGCGGGGTCGCCTGGTACTTTTGATCGGATGGCTGCCAGAATTCTCACGAAACCATATTTCAGCCGGCCCACGCTGCAGGTCGCACGGTCGCTGCTGCGCAAATACCTCGTTCGGAAGAACGGGCGCAAGGTTCTGGCCGGGCGCATTGTCGAGGTGGAAGCCTACATCGGCATGGAGGACCGTGCCTGCCATGCCTCGAAAGGATGCACGGCCCGCACCGAGGTCATGTTCGGACCGGCCGGCCTGACATACGTCTATCTGATCTACGGCATGCATCACTGTTTCAATATCGTGACGGAGCGGGCCGGGTTTCCATCGGCCGTGCTGGTGCGGGCCGTGAAGGATGTCGACACGCAGACGCTCATTGACGGCCCGGGCCGGGTCTGCCGGTTTCTTGCGATCGACCGGAAACTGAACCGATGGGATCTGACGGTGGGCAGGGCATTGTGGGTGGAAGATCGGGGAGAACGGGTGGCGCCGTCAGCGATCACCATCGGCCGCCGGATCGGAGTGGACTATGCCGGCATCTGGGCGAAAAAACCGTGGAGATTTCGGCTGACGGAGCAATAGTGCGCAGCCTGTGCAAATAAAAAAGGAGGCAGCCGGTTCCGGCTGCCTCCTTTTTGTTGCTTGCTGAAGCCTTACTTCGCGCCGAGGCTGGCGTCGGCCTTCGTGGCCGAGGTCACCGGAGGAGCGATCTGAATCTGCGGGCCCTGCACCGTCGGCAGCCGGCCTGCGCCATGCTTTTCCTTGATGCGATTGTTGTTCGCGTCCATCAGCTTCTGCTCAACGTGGTTGTCGGTGCTGTTAATGGACTGCGTGAGCGCTTTGTCCCCACCCCCGCCGGTCTGGCCGGGGTCATTCGCCAACGGCTGGCCTGTGACCGGGCTGGTCGCCGCCTTGGCCGGGTAGCCTTCGTGCTTGGGGAGCAGGGCCGGGTTGGCCAGCGCGACCGAAACGGAAAATCCCACGATCGCGAGTGCTGCAAAAGTACCGATGAGCGTCTTCATATGATGCACTCCTTTTGATGAAAGAGGGCCAACAAGTCAGTCGTGAATCAGCGCCAAATAAGCCGTAAAACGGGAGGTATCTTAGCGACCCGCAGGGGGTCTGTCAAGCGTGAGAATGCGAGCCCGAATCCAAGGGTTTACCGGCGATGGCGGCGGCCCCGGCCTCCCCGCCCACGGAAGCGCCCCCCGCCACGGGGGGCTGCAGCCGGGAGCTGGATCGTAACGGCGGTGCCCTTTTCCTGGCCGCCGGCGATGGCGATCTCGCCCTGGTGTTCGTCAACGATCTTTTTCACCGTCGCCAGCCCCAGGCCCGTCCCGGACCGTTTGGTCGTAAAGTACGGCTCGAAGAGCTGGCTGACGTGTTCGGCGGGGATCGGCGCGCCGTCGTTGCTGATGACGATCTGCACCATGCGCCCTCCCTTCTGGGACGACACGGCGATGTCCAGACGCCCGCCCGGCGTCATGGCTTCCAGCGCATTCTTGATGATGCTGAGGAAAACCTGCTGCATCTTGGCGTCGTCGCACCGTACGGGAACGGGGTGCCCCTCGTATTCTTTCGTGACGGTGATCCGGTTCATCTCCAGGTCGGTGGCCACCAGGCTGAGGGTGCTGTCGATCACCTCGGAAATGCGGCAGGGCCGCCGGTTCAGTTCCAGCGGTTTCGCGAAGTCCAGAATTTCGTTGAGGGTCGCCTCGACGCGGATCAGGTCGCGCATCGCGCTCTCAACCCGCGTTTGCGGATCGAAATCAAGAATGCCTTCCCTGGTGATGTCTTCCAACTGCGCCCGGACGGAGGCCAGCGGCTCGCGGACTTCCGTCGCGAGGAACGCGCTGAATTCCCCGAGGGCCGCCTGCCGTTCCTGCTTGCGGATCATCGGTTCGGACGGACCCTGCGGCATCGGGGCGGCCGCTGCATGTCCGGTTTCCATAGGCGCTGGCCTGCTCACAGGCGTGGCCGCTGCCGGGGAACTCTGGAGCAGTTCCACCAGACTTCCAATCAAGCCTTCCAGGTGCTTCGTGTCGGGGAGCGAATACTGCATCGCTGTCTTGGATGCCACGGTGACAGTCCCGCCGACCTGCCCGCGGACGAAGAAGGGCACGACCAGCGCGCAGGCAAACTGTTCCTTGTACAGCGGCTTGTGATCCAGGAACCGGCCCTGCGTGGACGCCAGGTCCAGATCCACGCGCGCCTTGCGGTGCCGGATGGCCCACCCGGCGGCAGAGGAGTCAAACGCCAAGCGCAAACCCGGCCTGAGATCCCTCTTGGGATCGCTTTTGGCGTCGCTTTTCGCTTCGCCGGCCATGCCGATGATTTCAATGATGCTGGTGACGGGATCGTAGAGCGTGACGAGCGCGCGGTCGAAGGGCAACACCGAAGCCGTGCTGGCGAGCAGGGCGGAAACCCGTTCCTGCAGGTCCGGCGTGGCATAGGACGCCGGCGGCGCCAGCGGTTCCGGCGCGATTGGAGGCGGGGCCGCCGCAGCCGGTTCGTAGCCGACCGCCGGCCGGCGCAGCAGCAGCGTGCCGTCGAACAGCTCGGCCCGCGCGAGCGCGGCCGTGATCTGGTCGCCGGCGTGCTCGAGAAGCGTTTTTTCTTTTTTGGTGAAGCTCGCGCTTTCCTTGCGCCCGATCACCATGACGCCGTAGGTCCGCTGGTGATGCTGGAGCGGCACGGCCAGCAGCGCCTTGGCGACCGGCGTGATCATGCGCAGCCGCATGGCGCGGAACGATTCGCCGTCGGATGCCACGGTCGGCGCATGCAGCGTGTCCACATCCTGCGTCGAGAGCGTGCGGAGGACCGCCTGGGCTTCGCGCGGGGCAAATCCCCGGCAGCCTTGCAGCGAGAGCGGGCCGCCCTCCACCTCGAAGATGCCGACGAGCGCTGTGTCCGCGCCCAATTCGTTGAGCGCGGTCGTCAGCGCGCGCTGCAGCGTGGTCTGTTTCTCCTGCTTCGGGGAGCGGTCCGTCCGTGTGTGTGACTGGTGCGCCATTCGGGGTTCCTCACGCTGAATGATGAATGCGGAACGATGACTAACGAGCGGCCGGATTGTAACAGCGTTGGCGCGGGGGTTTCAATTGATCTCGCGGGGCGGTTTGGGCCGGTGGACGAGGACTTCGACCTTGCCTTCTTCGGAGATCAATAAATTCAGCACGGTGCTCACAACGCTGATCAGCAGCGCGCCCCAGAACGAGGGCCAGAACCCATCGACCGTGAAGCCGGTCACCAGCCAGGCGGTGAACTGAAGGAGGATGGCGTTGATGACGACCATGAACAGGCCGAGGGAAAACATGATCATGGGAAACGAGAAGAGATAGAGGACGGGCCGCACGATCGCGTTCAGCAGCGCCAGCACGATCACGGTGGCGGCTCCGGCCGGAACCCCGTCGATCTTGATGCCTGGCACGATCTCGGCAGCGGCCAGCACGGCCACGCCCGTGATGACGAATCGGATGAACAGGCCTTTCATGGCAGGACTCCGGGCTGGGCGGGCACGAGCGTCATGTTCGTTTGTTCCACGGCCACCGTCAATGGTGATGCTCGGCCGCCTGATGCTCGGTTTTGGGGTTGTAGCGCTTCATGTCCTCCAATTCCTCCGGCGTGAGCTTCGGCAGGTGCCGGATGAAATGGACGAGTTTCCAGCTGTCCTTGTCTTCCTCCGGATCGCCCTTGCCCCAGGCCGGCATGCCGGTAAAGCGGATGCCGTTGTGAATGACGAAAAACAATTCGCCGTCGGACAGGGATTGCGTGTCGGCAAGGCGCAGGTCCGGCGCCTTGGGATACACGTTCTGCCCGATTTGCGTCTTGCCGCTGCCATCGTTGGCGTGACAGGTCGCGCAATGGTCGGCGAAGTGATGCCGCGCCTCAACCAGCAGCTCCGGGCTCGCGGGGATCTGATTGGCGGCGTTCCGCTGCGAGAACGGAACAGCCAGGTGCCGGGCTTGCCGGGCCATGACGATTTCGAGGGCGGACGGCTCCGCCTTGGCGCTGAATCCGGTCTGGAAGAACGCGTAGGCGAACCAGCCTGCAACCATGACCACGATAAGGGCGACGGCTGCTATGATTCCAATCAGGACCCTGGTGCGGTTCGACATCATGCGCAGTATACAATCTTCCGATGCGGAACCCAAGAATGCATTGGTTATGAGGCCGTATTCGATTGAGCGGGGCCCGGATGCGGGAACCGGTCGCACAACCGGAGAAAAAACAGCGCCGTGACCGGGATGTACATGAGTGCGCCCGTTGTGCCCATCAGCGATTCCCCGATCCAGAAGGTCACGCCCAGGTTGAAGAGCAGCACTCCATAATAGAGTCCGCAGCCCAGCAGCACCGCGCCGGTGACCGTCCGGTTCCGCTCATGTGCGAGCGGAGGCAGGTGACGGTCCAGCGGAAAATACATGGCCAGCGAGAGGGCTCCCACCACGGCCCAGCCGACGTAGTTGGCGATCGGCACGCCGAAATGCACGCCGGGATCCGGATAAAAATAGATCTGGCCCAGGAACCAGCGATGCCCTTGCAACGCGACCGGATCAATCACCATGTCGATGAAGGCGAAAAACAGCACGGTCAGGCCGAAGACCGGCCAGGACGTGCGGATCTCGAGAGGAAAACCGAGCGCAGGCCGGCAGCATCCCGCACCGTTCGGCTGCTGCTTCGGCAGCAGGAAAAAGAGCGCGAGGCAATAGCTCGCATAAAGCAGAAAGCTGAAGGACAGCGAATCCATGAAGGGGACGTTCGACAGGTAGAGTTCTTGGCCGACCGTCGTTCCCGTGTAGTGGTACCAGCCGAAGGGAATGCCGTTGCGGGTCGAGGACCATTCGCACACGAAGGCAACGAACCAGGTGATGCCCAGAAACAATCCGGTCCGCTTCCAGCCGATCAGTCTGTGCGCACAAAACACCGCCGCCGCCAGAAAGACGAAGACGTAGGGACGAAGCAGCAATGTTTTGAAGAGGAGGATCGGAATGTCCATCATGCGTAGTGGTGCGCGCGGAACCACTTCACGGCCTTCTCGAGCGCAATCTCGATCGGCGGTTGGGGAAGTCCCAGCTCACGGACGGCTTTGCTGCAATCGTAGTGCATTCTGTATTTGGCCATCTTGATGCCTTCCAGCGGGATGCGCGGGGGCTGGTGGGTCACATAATCCGCGATCCATTTATTGACATAGGCCAGGGGCAAAATTGCAAGCCTGGGCAGCTTGATAGTCGGGGCGGGAACGCCGGTCAGCCGGCTGAGCATCTCGAAGATTTCCCGCAGCATCAAATTCCGGTTACCCAGAATATAGCGTTCGCCGATCCGGCCGCGCTCCATGGCGCGGACGTGTCCGACAGCCACGTCATCCACATCGATCAGGTTCATGCCGGTTTCAATGTAGGCCGGCATACGTCCCTTCATGAAATCCACGATCATCCGGCCGGTGGGGGTGGGCTTGATGTCCCGTTCGCCGACCGGCGCGCTGGGGTTCACGATCACGACGGGCAGTCCGGCCTTGGCGAGCGTCAGGACTTCCTGCTCGGCAAGATACTTGGACCGCTTGTAGTCGCCGGCCATCTGGACGAGCGATACCGGCGTCTGTTCCGTGCCGAGCCCGCCGCCTTCCGGCAGGCCGATCGCCCCGATCGTGCTGGTGTAGACGATGCGCTGGACGCCGGCGTCACGGGCGGCTTCCATCAGCAGGCGGGTGCCGGTGACATTGATGTCGTAAAAGATCGAGGGATCCCTGGCCCAGAGCGCGTAATGCGCGGCGACGTGGTAGAGCTGCCGGCAGCCGGCCAGCGCGCGGCGGAGCGAGTCGGGGTTGCGCAGGTCGCCGTGGACATGTTCGACGGTCAAGCCCTCGAGGTTGCCGAGCTCGCTGTCCTGCCGGACGAGCACGCGCACGTCCACGCCGGCGGCGGCGACTGCGCGGGCCACGGCGGCTCCCACGAATCCCGTCGCGCCGGTAACGAGGGCTTTCATGCGATCAGTTTTTTCGCGAGGTGATATACCGGGCAAGTTCGCGGAGCGGATCGGCCTTTGTGTCGAATGAGGAGAGACGTCCGATTGCCCGCTGGGTGCATTCGTCGGCCATTGTTTTCGCGCCGTCCACGCCGTAAAACGTGGGGTAGGTTTTCTTGCCGCGCTTGGCGTCGGTGTTGGCGTCCTTGCCCAGTTCTTCGCGCGTGCCGGTGACGTTCAGCACGTCGTCGGCGATCTGGAACGCGAGGCCGACGTCTTCCGCGTATTTCGTCAGGCGTTCCAGTTGCGCCGGGGCGGCTCCGGCCGTGATGGCGCCCATGCGCACCGCCGCGCGGATCAGCATGCCTGTTTTATGCTTGTGAATGTTCTGGAGCGTGGAAAGATCAATGTCCTTGTTCTCGGCCTGGATGTCCAGGACCTGCCCGCCGACCATGCCGAGATTGCCGGAGCCGTAGGCCAGTTCTCGGACGATTTGAATCTGGCGCGCCGGGTCAAGCCCGTCCATCAAGTCCGGCCTGCTGCACAGTTCGAAGGCCAGGGTCAGGAGGGCGTCGCCGGCCAAAATGGCCATCGCGTCACCGTAGACTTTGTGATTGGTCGGCTTGCCCCGGCGGTAGTCGTCGTTATCCATGGCCGGCAGGTCGTCGTGGACCAGCGAATAGGTGTGGATCAGTTCGAGCGAAGAGGCGACCGGTAAAATGGCCTTTGATGTTGCGCCGACCGCTTCCGCCGCCGCAATGGCCAGGATGGGCCGGACACGCTTGCCGCCGGCGAAGAGGCTGTAGCGCATGGATTCGTGGAGAGTTGTCGGCGGGGTGGCGGCGCCGGGGATGACCGATTCCAGGAACCGGTCCACGTCGTCGCGTTTTTGTTCGAGATACCGCTTGATGTCCATCATGATGTCCGTCGCGCGGCAGACTAACAAAGGATAGCCGCATCAGGCAAGCCGCGCTTGTTATTTTCCACGCGGCTTTGCTAGACTCCCGCCATGAGCATTCGCGCCTTCGGCGGACAGTGGGAACCGATGTTGCTGGGGATCGAGCCCCGGACCTGCCCGGTCTGCCACAAGGGACTCTACCGGAACTTCACGTTTTTTCGGGGCGGCTGGTCGCGCTGCACGGTCTGCAACGAGTTCGTTCACTATAGCTGCCTGGCTGGCGGCAAGGCGAAGTTCCTCAAACAGCGTCCGCGCATCTGCAAGACCTGCCAGTCAGGCCAATCCTCTCCTTCGGGCGCCGTTCGGAAAACCGCGGTCGGGGCGTGACGTCGGTCGAGACCAGGGATGCCGGTTCCGGCGCCCGCTGGCAGCGACGCTTCGCGGATGCCGTCCGGTTCGTTGTCGCGCCGGTCATTCTGTTCGTCAGCGGATTCTCCACGGCGGATTTCGCGCTCAGCGGCGTCTACACCTGGCCGCGTACGAGCCGGGTGCTGGTGCTGACCATCACCATCGCGGTGCTGGCCTATGAGTTCGTCTATAAAGAGCAGCGGACGCAAACGGCCGATGCATCCGGAGGCATGGCGCTCAAAGCGGTGGTGTTTTCCTGCCTGATTCCCTACGCGCTGGGGATCGGGGCGCTTATCGCGCTCTCGCGAATGTAAATGACGCAGGTCTTCAAGAGCGGTGCGTTCATCCAGCAATGTTTTGCCGTGCATCCCCTGTGCCTGAATCTGAAATCGTTGCATCTGCCGGGCAGCCTCGTGCTCAAGTGCACCTCCTGCAACATGCTCCATCGCCTGACCCTGCGCGCGCTTGCGCTGCGCATCTCGGCCGTGCATGCGGTCGACGACACGGCCCCAGCGGGCACCAACCGTCCGGCCGCCGCGCATTTGGAAGACTGCGCCGCCGCGCATCCGGCCGCGCTCGCCGTCCGTGCGATGGATGTGGTGCGGGAGACAGCCGGGCTGCGCTGCGGGGAATGCCGCAAACTGTACGAGCTTGATGTGACAACGTTCGAAACCCACCAGCGATAAACGGATGCTGAAAAAGGCCTCCAACTTTGTTCTCGGTCGTCCGTCTCCCTGCGACGTACCGAAAAACGTACGTCTCAGTCGCCGGCCTCCCTGCGGCCTCGTTGTAAGGCCTTTTTGAGCATCCTCTAAGACTGGGTCCGCTAAAGAATGCCGGACGATCCAACGCTGCTCACTCCCGACGAGATCGCGCTCGTTGCCGACGACACGTTCTTTCGCGCCAAGGCGGCCATCGCGCCCAAAGTCCGCGCCATGCTCGGAGCAGTCCACAGCGCTCTCAAGCAAGAATTGGCCGGCCTCTCCCTGATCTCGCCGCCGGGGTTCGACCCGGACAAGTGCCAGTATGTGAAGGGCGAGCATCTCGAAAACTATCCGTACCAATATCTGGATTTCCCGAAGCATTTCGAAGACGACAATAAATTTACGTTCCGCACGCTCTTTTGGTGGGGGCATCACGTCGTCTTTGCCTTGATTGTAGAGGGGACGGGCCTGCGGAGCTACAAGCAAAATCTGATCGATCGCTACGGACAGGTTGCCGACCGCGATCTCCACCTATGCCTCTCGCCGACACCGTGGGAGTGGAAACGAGGACAGGGTTATACGCTGCCCCTGACCCGCGATCGCAAGCCCGAAATTGCAGCGGTGCTCTCCAATCGGCCGTTTTTCAAGCTGGTGCGGTTTATTCCGCTGGACGATCCGATCCTGCGCCAGGGACGGGTGGCGCAGGCCGCGCAGGAGACTTTTCGGGCCCTGTTGCCGGTGATCGTCAAAGACCTGCCGCGTTCCCGTTCCTGATTTTGGCCCCCGCAGCGCCCATGCACAATGCGCGCTAGACGATTCCCGGCCCATGCGGGTACACTGTCCCTCGATTTGCCCGCAGACCTGATTCTGAAAGGGAGACCTTGAATATGCCGACCATCTCGCTTGCGTTCGGACTGATCCTTCTGCTCGCCGGTTGCGCCGGAACAGGGGCGGTCATCCCGCTGAAAATCCAGGCCCTGCCTTCCGTCAGATCCATCAACCAGAGTTTTCAGGACATCAAAGTGGTTGTCGAGCCGTTCGAAGAGGATTCCGCTGTTGCAGGACGACTCGGCGTCCGCACCCATCTGGGCGGCGGGGAAACGATCTTCACAGTGCAGGGCGGCAGGCTCGGCGAAGCAGTGGCCCAGGTCGTGGCCGACAATCTGAAATCCATGGGGTTCCAGGTGTGGGTCAAAAAACCGGCCACGCAGGAGTTGCCGGCCAAGCCGGACATCACGATCACGGGGACCGTGCATGAGTTGTCGGTGCGGGCTCAGAGCCGATTCTTTTCCACCAAACTCACGGCAAAGGTTGAGGTGGAGATCCGTGTAACGAACGCCTCGGACCGCAGCACCGTCCGGTTGAATCTGGAGGGTGCGCGCGAGAGCGCCGTATTCTGGTTCGAGCCGGACGAAGTGCGGGAATTGGTAAACCGGACGCTCAAGGAGAACATGGACAAGGTTCTGGCTGATACCCGCGTACAGGACCGGGCGTTGCTCACGAAGTAGGACCGGCAGCGATGGAATAGCCTGAATATGCGTGAACGGCGGTGGGAAACCAGGTCGAAACTGGGGTTCGATGAGATTCTCGCCACCGCTGAACGCCTGGCTGCCGGAGGTCTGACACCGGCGGCTCCGGCCAAGGACGTCATCTGCTACGTCGAAGAGTGGGAAGTCCGCGCGCCGAAGGATTTCGATCATCTCGATCCCTGGGCGACGGAGGATGTGACACTCGTCCATCTGCGCGACGGCTGGCACGGCGACTTTTTTCTCCTGGCCGGCGGCTATCACACCGTCTACCAGCGGCATCAATCCGTCGGAACCTACTGTTCGGTGAGCCATCCCTGGCGCCTGCCGGGTTCAATGGCGACGCACCATGCCCGCTGCATGCTCTGGCTGGGATTCCGCCACGCGCACGGGTTCATCCGGGTCCGCTTACAGACGGTCGACGTGGTCACGCCGGGCGAGACACGCGCCGACGACCGGCGCGCGCTGTGGCTGGATGAGCGCCAGCGGGCGTTTCTCTCCGCGATCGCGGTGCTGGAAGTGCCGATCGAGGCCGCGGTCGAACACGGCAGCGTGGTGCTGCGGACGACCGACATGCGCACGCCGTTGTTTTGTTCGTGGCCGGATGCCTTCGGCCCCTGCCAGTTCGAATACAATTCACCGGACGCATTCGAGTTCCTGGTGCCGGCCAGCCGGCTGGCGGCGACCTACGGCGGAGAGCCGGCCCGCGTCCGCGCCTACCTGACAGGATTTTCCGAGGAGGCGCTGGGCGAGTTTCAGGCGGTGGCGCCGGAGCCCCGCCTAGCCTATCGCTGTTCGGTCCATTGCCCGCTGGATGAGCTGCCGGAAGTACTGCGCGCCACTGCGCCGGCCGGCCGGCTCTACGCCACGCTCTGCGAGTTTCAAACCCAGCAACTGGCGCCTGACGGGGCCGATGCGTCGGCGATCGTGGGCATCGTCGGGGCGGAAGGCGGATTTCAACTCGAAGTCCGCCTGAATCGGGCGCCGCTACCGGAACATGAGATGGCCGGATGGCTGGAGCAGCTTGTCGGCATGCCGGTCAGCTATGCGCCGCTTCCTCCGTTTCCATGAACGGCGCGCCCGCTTCGATGCTGTCACGGGCCCGCCTCCGCGCCGCCCTCGCCAAGCCCCTGTTGCCGGTGGTGTTCTTTTTCGCCGGTGTGACCTACGACACGGTCACGCTGACGCGCATCGACCGGCTGCAGGACAATCTTATTCTTCTTCTGTACCTGAGCCTGCTCGGCGCCTTGATCGTGCTGACGGCGCGGGCGGATCTGGCCAGGACCGGCGTCCCGGACATTCTGCCGGACGCGCATGCCGTCGCCGCGCTTGTGAAGCGGGCGTCTCCGCACTATCCGCACGCCATCCAGTTTCTCTTCGGCGGACTGTTCAGCGCCTACGCGATTTTCTACTCCCAGAGCGCATCGCTGACGAGCACCGCGGTCTTTTTCGCCGTGCTGGTCGTGTTTCTGGTCGCCAACGAAATGCTCCATGACCGGCTCGCGAATCTCAAGCTGCTCGTCAGCCTCTACGCACTGGTCTGCTTCAGCTTCTTCACCTTCTTTCTGCCGGTGCTGACCGGTTTCATGCACACGCTGGTATTTTTGGCTGGCGCGGGTCTGAGCCTCGCCGTCACCCTGCGGGTGGTCGAACTGGTCTACGCGGGTGTGCCGAATCGATCCACGATGGACGTCGTGGCGACCGGCGCGCCGGCGGTCGCACTGGTTGCGGTGCTCGTCGGGTTTTACTTTCTGCATTGGATCCCTCCCGTCCCGTTGTCCATGAAATTTGCAGGGGTCTACCGTGCGATCGAAAAGACGGACGGACGCTATCGGCTCAGCTTTGAAGAGGGGGCCTGGTACCAGTTCTGGAAGCGGTCGGATGACCCGTTCCGTGGAACCGGTCCCGCCTATTGCTTCACGGCTGTGTTCGCGCCGGTGGCGCTGCACACGACAGTCATCCATCACTGGCAATACCGCCCCCCGGGCCGCGCCGACCGGAGCTTCGTCACGACGGACCGCATCCCCATGACGATTGCGGGAGGGCGCGAAGGCGGCTACCGGGGCTACACGGTGAAATCGCGCTTGGATCCCGGGGAATGGCGCGTGGATGCAGAAACGAGCGAAGGGCGGGTCATCGGACGCGTCGGGTTTCACGTGACGGAGGCGTCCGGAGAGACCGGACCCCTGGACGCCGTCGAGTATTAGCCATGAAGCGGTTGTGCTGGACTTGAGCAGGGGCCTCAGGTAGCCTTGCACCTCCACACTTGCTAAGATTCTCATGATGAGTTTCCATCGATCATGCCGCATGCATGCAGGGCTCGCCGCACTGGCGGCCTGGGTCATCTGGCTGTGTCCGCTCACGGCCGTGGCGGACGTGCGTACGCTGACGGCCACCGGCGAGTACCGCATGGGCGACAACGATACCAAAACCGACGCCAAGCGGCTGGCCTTGCTGGACGCGAAGCGCCAGGCGCTGGAGCAGGTCGGCACGTACCTCGAGGGGGTCACGGAAGTTAAAAACCTCAGCGTGACCAAGGATGAAATCCGGTCCTATACGGCGGGCATTGTCGAAGTGGTCGAACAAGCCTCGCGCACGATGCTGGAAGGCGAGACCACGGTCGTGCGCGTCGACGTGACGGTCAAAGTGGACACCGCGGTCGTGACCAAGCAGATTGGGGAGTTGCGCACAAACGAGCTCGCAAAAGAAGAGCTCCTGCATGCGAAAGAAGAAGCGGACCGCTTGCGGAAAGAGTTGGACGAGAAGAACCAGCAGCTCGCGGCGCTGAAGGGCGGCGCGGCCGAAACCGCCGTGCAGCAGCGCCAGCAGGTGCTGGCGCAAGCCGATGCCAACGAACTCCTGGCCAGAACGTGGCAGGTGCCGGCGGAACCGAAAGACGAGGCCGCGACGACGGCGAGCACCGCCACGCCGGAAGAGCGCGCGAAGTACCGGACGATGCTGGAGCAAGCGCTACGGCTGGACGCCAACAATCCCTGGGTCCATTTCAAGCTGGGCCATCTCTACCGCTCCGAGGGCAATCTCGATGCGGCGATCCGTGAATATCGGACGGCGATTCACCTTCAGCCCGAGGCGCCCCGTCCGCATCTGGCCCTGGGGCACGCGCTGCTTGCGCAGGGGAAAAAGCAGCAGGGGGCGGAAGAGATGTATGCCTACCTGATGCTGGCGGAAAAGAAGCCGGGACACCAGCCGATGATCGAACGGACGAACAAAAAACTGCATGAACTCGAGCGCCGTGGTATCCGGCCGTCTCAGGAGAGGCGCCGTCTGTTCTCAGGCCCCCGCTGAATCATGTCCATGGATGTCCGGATTGCCCAGGTGATTGTGTGCGGGGGCGTGGCGACGGTCCTGATGACCGGCGCGATGCCGATCTCCATTGTGGCGGCCAAGGGTGATGCGCCTTCGAGCAGTACTGCCGCAGGGCATCATCAGAATGGAGGGGACGCGCTCGCGCATTACAATCTCGGCGTGAGCCTGCAAGCCGAAGGCAAGCACCAGGAGGCGATCGTCGAATACCGGGAGGCCGTGCGTCTCCAGCCCGATCTCATGGACGCGCATTACAACCTGGGCGTGGTCTTGACCGCCATCGGCGACCAGACCGGCGCCATCGCCGCGTACCGATCCGCGATCCATCTGAAGCCCGGCTTTGCCGCCGCCCATCATGCATTGGGCGTCGCCTTGGCCAAACGGGGCGATCTGACCGGTGCGATCGAGGAGTACCGCGCCGCGTTGCAATTCCAGCCGGATCTCGTGGTCGCACATCAGGGATTGGGTGCGGCGCTGCATGCCAGGGGCGATCTCGCGGGCGCCATTGCCGAGTATCGGGCCGCGCTGAGCCTGAACCAGAATCTCGTGGAGGCCCACTACAATCTGGGCCTGGCCCTTACCGCGACAGGCGATCAGACCGCGGCGATCGAGGAATACAAGGCGACCGCACGCCTTCAGCCGGACAATGCGCAGGCGTATTTCAATCTCGGGCTGGCGTTGCAGGCCAAACGGAACCTGGACGGTGCGGTCGAAGAGTACCGCCATGCGCTCCGGCTGCAACCAGATCACGCGGGCGCGCATCACAACCTCGGCCTGGCGTTGAAAGCGAAAGGCAATCTGCTCGGCGCCATCGTTGAATATCAGGAGTCGTTGCGGCTCGAAGGGAAGGATGCCTACACGCACCATGATCTGGGGCTGGCGCTCCAGGAAAAGCAGGATCTGGACGGCGCGATCACGCAGTACCGCCAGGCGCTGCAGCTCAAGCCGGACTTCGCAACCGCCCATTACAATCTCGGCGTCGCGCTGATGGCCAAATCACGTCCGCAGGAGGCTTCGCAGGAATTTCGCGAATACCTGAAGCTGGTTCCGGATACGCCGGGGAACCGGACGGGGGTCGATCGGGCGAAGACGATCCTGAAAGTACTGGGGCAGTTCGAAGAGAAAGGCAAGCCGGCGGAGGCGAGCGTGCCTCCTCCCCCCAAGCGCGGTCCTTCCTAAGTTTTCTTGACGTCCCTTTTCATCGCGTGCTGAAAGACGCACTTCGGGCAGGTGTAGTGCAGGTAGTGTCCGTCACCGACGAGCCGTTTGGTCATCGGCACCTTGCACCAGGTGCAGAGACGATCGGGAATTTCGTCCTGTGCGGGAGCCTCGCGGGCGGGCTGCTGTTCCGGCCTGGAAGACATGCGGATATTGTGGGGGAGCATTCCGGGCCTTGTCAATGCGAGGGAACCGCCGGCGCCGGCGCGGTGCCGGCCTGGTCGTCCTTCATTTGGTCCGCCTTGCGCGGAAATTTCTCCTCCAGAATCACATAGAGCGTCGGGATTAAAAACAAGGTCAGGATCGTCGAAACGCCGAGCCCGCCGACAACCGACCGGGCCAGGGGCGCGTTGGTTTCTCCGCCCACGCCGAGCCCCATGGCCATCGGCAGCAGGCCGAAGACCGTCGCCAGCGACGTCATGAGAATGGGCCGCAACCGCGTCCGCGATGCGAGCACGACCGCTTCGCGCAGCGCCATGCCGCGCCGCCGCAACACGTTCGTGTAATCCACCAGCAGCACGCCGTTGGAGACGACGATGCCCAGCATCATGATGACACCCATGAACGAGGTCGTGGACAGGGTCGTGCCGGTGAGAAACAGAATGAGCAGCACGCCGGGCAGGCCCATGGGGATCGAGAACATGATAATGAAGGGATCCACCAGCGATTTGAACTGGGCGGCCATGACCATGTAGACCAGCATCATGGCGAGGATCGTGGCGAAGATCAGGCCGGCGAACGTCTCGCGCTGCTGCGCGATCTGGCCGGCCACGCGGACGCTGAAGCCCGGCGGAAGTTGGAGCTGGGCAAAGCGCGCGTCCAGTTCGTTGCCGATGCTGCCGAGGTCGCGCCCGACCGGATTGGCCGTGATGTGGACGATCCGCTGGAAGTACTTCCGGTCGATTTTCACCGGCCCGGCATTGAATTTGACCGACGCCACGTTCTTGAGCAGGACGGCCTCGCCGGTCCGGCTGGTCAGCACGATCCGGTCCAGCGCCGTGAGATCCTTGCGGTGCTCCTCGGCCAGCCAGGCGCTGATGTAATACTCGTTGCCGGTTTCGGGGTCGGTGTAAATGATCGGATCGGTCTGCCCGTTGCCGTTGAGCGAGAACAGGACGGCGTTGGCCACGTCGGTCTCGCTGATGCCCAGCAGCGCGGCCTTCTCGCGGTCCACGGTGATGTCCAGCTCGGGATAGTTCTCCTCGCGGCTGACTTCGATGTCGGCCAGGCCTTTCACGTCGTGCATGGCCGCTTCCACCTGCTTGATGACGGCGCGGGCCTTCTCGAATTCGTAGCCGTAAATTTCCACGTCCACCGCTTTCTGCGATCCGAAACTGGTCACGCGCTTGATGATTCCGCCCGGGTCGAAGTACATCGCGACGCCGGGGAAGAGCTGGAGGATCTTCGGGCGTACCTCGTCCATGATCTGGGTCTGGCTGCGCGCCCGCCGGT
>DASQGO010000086.1:0-3713 GCA_035632555.1 Nitrospiraceae bacterium
GAAGCCAAGCACATCGTCCGTGGCCAGGCTTTCTACGACATCGACAAGCTCGAAGGGGCGATCAACACATTCCGCGAGGTGACCGACGCCATTTCGCTGGTCTATGCGCCGGCGCCCATCTGCATGCCGCCGATGGAGACCGATCTCTCCTACAAGGTGTTCATGTCCTCCGAGATCATGGATGCGGTGCAGGATACGCAGGTCAACGTCTATCGCGACGTGTTTGAGCACCTCGTGAAGCCGGCCATCGAGGCCGAGAAGCCGGACGTGATCGGGATTTCCATCGTCCTCCAGCAGCAGCTCTTCTCCACCATGACCTTCTGCGCGCTGATCAAGCAGCACTTCCCGAACATCCATGTCACGATCGGCGGCAACACGGTCACGCGCCTGCGCGACACGCTGCCCAAGTCGCCGCTCTTCGCCTCCTTCGACAGCGCGGTGTTCTACGAAGGGGAGACAGCGTTTCTCCAACTGGTCGAGGCAGTCGGGGCGGGGCGCAGCCTGAAAGACGTGCCCAACACGCTCTACCGCGACGCGTCCGGCGTGCACACCTCGCCCTTGACCTATTCCGAGGACATGGACGCGCTGCCGCCGCCGGACTTCGAGGGCCTGCCGCTGGACAAGTATTTCCTGCCGGACAAGATCCTGCCGTATCTCGCCACGCGCGGCTGTTACTGGGGCCGGTGCGAGTTCTGCGATCACGGCGAGGGCTACACCGCGGGCTACCGGTCGAAAAAGATCCAGCAGATTCTGGACGAGATTCAGCATCTCCGCGACAAGTACAAGGCCAGTCATTTCCATTTCACGGACGAGTCCTATCCGCCGGCGCTGTTCCGCAAGCTTTGCCGCGGGCTGATCGAGCGCAACATGAACATCGCCTGGACGACCCACATGCGCTACGAGAAGAGTCTGCTCGACGAGCCCGTGTGGGAGGACGCCAAGCAGTCCGGCTGCAAGTACCTGCACGTGGGTTACGAGTCCGGCAACGAGCGCGTGCTCAAGCTGATGGACAAGGCGACGACGACGGAGGTCATCACGCGCAGCCTGCAGCTATCGGCTAGGGCCGGCATCTGGAACCACGCGATGGGCTTTTTCGGCTTTCCCGGCGAGACGCGCGAGGAGGCGCTGGACTCCATCAATTTCCTGGCGAGGAACAAGGACATCGTCCATTCCGTCGGGTTCGGCACGTTCGATCTCAGCCGCCACACGCCGGTGGCCAAGAATCCGGACAAGTGGGGCGTGACGCCCTATATCAATCCGGAGTGGGACCTCGCGCTGGATTTTTACTACACGGTCAAGAACGGCCTCAGCATCGAGGAGGCCGAACGGGTCTTCGAGGAATTCGAACGGAACCATCCGTCCAACTGGGACCTGCGCCTCTTCATCCGGGAATACATCTTCCTCTACATCGCCCGCTTCGGCCTGGGCAAATTACCCGATCTTCAATTCAGCGCGACAAAAACCGGCACGCGGCCTTCGCTCGAAGCGAAAGTCTGCTGAGCATGCTGATTCACCTCGAGAGCAAGGCGCCCAAGACCGTTCAGCCGGCGGCCGGCCAGGGCCGCAAGCTGAAAGCCATGCTGCTGTTCCCACCCGAATGGGTGCCGACGGCGCCCTATCTTGCGCTGCCGAGCCTCACGGCCGTCCTGCGCCAGCACGGGCACGAGGTTGTCCAACGCGACATCAACATCGAAATGTACGATCTCTTTTTCAGCGACACGTTCCTGATCTGGGTGAAGACAAGAATCGCCGGGCAGCTCCATTCATTGGAGATGAAGGAAAAGGGCGGCTGGCTCACCGATCAGGAAGTCGGGCAGAAGGCCTGCCTCGAAGCGAAGGCCGGCGTGGATGTGTTCGATCTGATCGAGCGGGTGGAGAAGGCCAAGCGCATCACGCGCAGCGAAGCGTTCTACGACGCCGGCCAGCTTGAGTGGGCCCTGAACATTTTCCGCGAAGTCATGCAGTACATCTCGGCGGCCTATTACCCGGCCTCGCTGGTGTTCTATCCGATGGAGAGCAACCTCGGCTACCGTCCCGGCGTCTCGAAGGAAGTCTTCGCCTGCCTGGAGGACGAGCGGGTGAATGTTTATCGCGACGTCTGCCGGCAGCTGGTGCTGCCGTCTGTGAGCAAGGAGAAGCCGGACGTGGTGGGCGTCTCCATCGGCACGCAGATGCAGCTCATGGCCGGGCTGACCTTCTGCAAGATGATCAAGGAGGCCTTCCCACAGATTCACGTGGTGGTCGGCGGCAACGTCATCACGCGGTTGCAGGAAGAGCTGCCGAAGCACGAACGATTCTTCACGGAAGTGTTCGACTCCGCCATCATGTACGAAGGGGAGCACGCGCTCCTGTGGCTGCTCGAATCGCTGGCCGGTCAGCGGGACAAGGCCTCGGTGCCCAATCTCATGTACCGCGATGCCACCGGAGTCCGGGTCAACAAGGAAATCTACACCGAAAAGACGACCGCGCTGCCGCTGCCGGACTTCGACGGCTTTCCGCTCGACAGCTACTTCGTGCCGGTACGCATCCTGCCGTACCTCGCCACGCGCGGCTGCTACTGGGGCCGCTGCACGTTTTGCGATCACGGGCAGGGTTATTTCGACCAGTATCGCGGGATGGCGGCCAACCAGGTCGTCGAACAGGTCAGGGCCTTGAAGGAAAAATACGGCTGCGAGCATTTCCTCTTCGCCGACGAATCCTATCCGCCCGCGCTCTTCAAGAAGGTGACGCGCCTGCTGGTGGACCAGAACGTCGGCATCAAGTGGACGACGCTCATCCGCTTCGAGGAGTCGTTGGACGAGCAGGACATGCAGATGGCCGCGAAGTCCGGCTGCTGCACGCTCTACTACGGCATGGAGTCCGCCAACGAGCGTGTACTGGAGCTGATGGACAAGCACGCGAAGAAGTCGGTGATCGAGCGCAAGCTGCAGGAAGCGGCCAAAGCCGGCATCTGGAACCACGTCATGGCCTTCTACGGCTTTCCCGGCGAGACGCGCGGCGAGGCGGAGGAGACCCGGCAGTTCCTGCTCGACAACAAGCGCGCGATCCATTCCGTCGAGCTGTTTTATTTTGTGGCCTACCGGCACACGCCGATGGTGCGGAACCCGGAGAAATTCGGCATCACGATCCACAAGCAGGAGGAATACGACCTGCCGCTGGACTACTACTACACGCTCAACGAGCCGATCGGGATTTCCTGCCTGGATGCCATGCAGCTCTGCGAGGAGTTCTATCGGAACGACTTCGAGCCCTGGGCCGTGCGGGTCAATGCCCGCGAGCACGTGTTCCTCTACATCTCAAAATACGGCACGAACACGTTGCCGCAGATTTACGCCAAGCAGAAGGACGGGGATGCGGTGTCCGGCCTCGTCACCTGGCCGGTGGCGCACGGGGATGCGGAGGCGGAAAGCAATCAGTCGATGGCCCGCGTGGTCAGCCACGCCACGAGCAAGTCGTAGGCCGCGCCGACCTCCTTCGTCATCGCTTCGCCTTTCTTGTAGCTCTGCATGTACTTCCGGGGATTGTTCGTGAGATTGGCAAAGCGGTGGGGGTTCCAGGTCGCCAGCAGGGCGCGGCGCCGGTCATCCAGTTGCTCGCGGGTGAATGAGTCGGTCAGTTCGAATAGTTGCAGGGCCGCTTCGAGAGTCATTGGCTTGACCGGTTGTTTGAATGAAGCCATGGCGCACCTGCAGAATTATGACGGAGTGTCCATG
>DASQGO010000087.1:0-11028 GCA_035632555.1 Nitrospiraceae bacterium
GGACGCCAAGAAGCGGGGCGTGCTGTTCTCGATCCATATGAAAGCCACCATGATGAAGGTCTCGGACCCCAAGATCTTCGGCCATGCGGTGTCGGTCTATTATAAGGACGTCTTCGAGAAGCATGCCGCCACGTTCCAGAAATTGGGCGTCGATCCGGATAACGGCATCGGCGATCTGTACATCAAGATCAAGGCCCTGCCGGACGACCAGCGCAAGGCCATCGAAGCGGACATCCAGGCCGTGTACCAGAAGCGGCCCCCGATGGCGATGGTGAATTCCGACAAGGGGATCACCAACCTGCACGTTCCCAGCGACATCATCATCGATGCCTCCATGCCGCCGGTCATCCGCGACTCGGGGAAAATGTGGGGCCCGGACGGCAAGCCGCACGATGCCAAGTGCGTGATCCCGGACGCCAGCTACGCGCCGGTCTACCACGAGGTCGTCGAGTTCTGCAAAAAGCACGGCGCCTTCGATCCGAAGACGATGGGCAGCGTGCCCAACGTCGGGCTCATGGCGCAGGCGGCGGAGGAATACGGATCGCACGACAAGACCTTCAAGGTTCCGGGCAACGGCACGATGCGCGTGGTGGACGCATCGGGCAAGACGTTGCTGGAGCACAAGGTCGAGGAAGGCGACATCTGGCGGATGTGCCAGGTCAAGGATGCGCCGATCCAGGACTGGGTCAAGCTGGCGGTCAATCGCGCGAAGGCCACGGGAGCCCCCGCCATCTTCTGGCTGGACAAGACCCGGGCGCACGACGCGGAGCTGATCAAGAAGGTCAACGCGTATCTGCCGAAGCACGACACGAAGGGGCTCGACATCCAGGTCATGTCGCCGGCGGAGGCCACGCGGTTCTCGCTGGAACGCCTGAAGGCGGGGAAGGACACGATTTCCTGCACCGGCAACGTCCTCCGCGATTATCTGACGGACCTCTTTCCGATTCTCGAAATCGGCACCAGCGCGAAAATGCTCTCGATCGTTCCGCTGCTGAACGGCGGCGGCCTGTTCGAGACCGGCGCCGGCGGATCGGCGCCCAAGCACGTGCAGCAGTTCCAGGAGGAGGGGTACCTCCGATGGGATTCGCTGGGCGAATTTCTGGCGCTGGCTGCGTCCCTCGAGCACCTGAGCAAGGCCTTCAACAATTCCGCCGCGAAGATCCTGGCGGATACGCTGGACAAGGCCAACGCCAAGTTCCTGGAGAGCAACAAGTCGCCAGCCCGCAAGGTGGGCGAAATCGACAATCGCGGGAGCCATTTTTATCTCGCGCTGTACTGGGCGCAGGCGCTGGCCGAGCAAACCCAGGACAAGAATCTGGCGTCCAGGTTCGCCAAGGTCGCCAAGCAGATGGCCGACAGCGAAACCAAGATCAATGGCGAACTGCTCGGAGCTCAGGGCAAGCCGGTCGACATCGGCGGGTATTACCATCCCGATGACGCGAAGGCGGCGAAGGCGATGCGTCCGAGCCAGACCCTGAATGCAATCGTGGACGCGATTGCCTGAAGAAGAGCCGTGTTCCACATAGGGGAGCGAGATCATCAAGCCCACGTAGCGAACATGCCCCGTTTTTAGGGATGGTGTGAGCCTGGCTCGGGCGATCGTGATTCGGGCCAGGCTTACCGTCTCAACCGCTTCCAGTCCCAACCGTGTATCAAGGCCTGTTGTCTGCTCTTCCGCATAACCGCTTGAGATTCAGACACATTCACGCCCATTTGCTTGACGCTGCGCGCACGGCGGCTTTATAGTACGATCTCTTTCCATTGAGGAGTGCGCGACGTGACGGCAACAGGGCCAAGGCTGTTAGAAAAGCTCGACGGCACACCGTGGGACATCGACGCCTATATCCGCACCGGCGGGTATGAAGCCTGGAAGAAGTGTCTCAAGGGGATGAGCCGCGAGGACATCGTCAACGAGCTGAAGAAGTCCGGCCTGCGCGGCCGCGGCGGCGCGGGGTTTCCGACCGGCATCAAGTGGGACAAGATCCTGCACCATCGGACGCCGGAACATTACTTTGTCTGCAATGCCGGCGAGCATGAGCCGGGTACGTTCAAGGACCGCTATCTGCTCAAGCATCATCCCCACCAATTACTCGAAGGCTGCCTGATTGCCGCCCATACGGCGCAAGCCAAAGCCTCCTTCATTTATATCAATCACGATTACGACGAAGAGCGGAAGAATCTTGAGCAGGCAATTGCGCAGGTCAAGGCCAAGGGGCTGATGGGCAAGAACATCCTCGGGACGGGCGTGGATCTGGAGATCGAGCTGTTCACCGGCATGGGCAGTTACGTGGCGGGGGAGGAAACGGCGATGCTGGAGTCCATGCAGGGCCGTCCGGCCATGCCGCGCCAGAAGCCGCCGTTCTATCCGACCGACTTCGGACTCTACGGGAAGCCGACGCTTGTGAACAATGTCGAAACGCTCTGCAACATCCCGCGCATCCTTCATAAGGGCGCGAGCTGGTTCACGCAGGTGGGGACGGAAAAGTGCCCCGGCACCATGCTGTTTTCCCTCAGCGGGTCGGTCAACAAGCCCGGTGTGTACGAGCTGCCCATGGGCGTGCCGTTGCGCCGGCTGATCGAGGAATGCGGCGGAGGCGTGCCGGGTGGCCGCAAGGTGAAGGCGGTGTTTCCTGGAGGGCCGTCATTTTCTATGGTGACGGCCGATCAACTGGACCTGCCGATGGAATTCGACGCCCTCAAGAAGGCCGGCACCGGGCTGGGGTCGGCCGGCGTGATTGTCGTGGACGATGCCACCTGCATGGTGGCCCAGACGCTCAAGTTCTCAAGTTTCTTCAAGGCCGAAAGCTGCGGACAATGCCCGCCCTGCCGCATGGGGACGATCAACCTAGAGACCCTCATGACCAAAATCGAGAACGGTGAGGGGACCCAGAAGGATCTCGACAGCCTGCTGCAACTCTGCGGGTTCGTGAAGGGCACCGGCTATTGTACGCTGGTGACCGGCGCAGCCGTGCTGGTCCAGAGCAGCCTCAAGCTGTTTCGACACGAGTTTGAGGAACACATTACGAAGAAGCGCTGCCCGTATAACTCCAGGATGGCTGCGGCGGCAGCCGGCCACTGACATCCAGAAGAGAACACGATCGTGCCGAAGATCACGTTTCTTCATCCCGAAGGCAAGAGCGGGGAGGTTCCGGAGAACCTGTCGCTGCTGGAAGCGGCGGAACGGCTCGGATTTCCGCTGAATCACGATTGCGGCGGCAATGCGTCGTGCACGACCTGCCGGGTGGAAGTCCAGAGCGGGGCCGAGCATCTATCGGAGGTCGATTTCGACGAGCAGGATTTATTGGATCGCGAGGCGCTGTCCGAATCCTGGCACCGGCTGGGCTGCCAGGCGCGCATTCACGGCGACGTGACTGTGCGGGTGCCGGAGAAGAAATGGGAAGCCCCGGCGGCTTCGGATGGGAACGTTGAACGGGGAACGGTGAACGTGGAAGTCAAAAAATGAAGAGCGCGCATTCAGCGATCGGCATTCGGAGGGCATGGTGATGACGACCACGCACGCTGGCATCACCAGGCGGTACAAATTTTCGGCCATGCACCGGCTGCATACCGAGCATCTTTCCGAAGCCGACAACTGGAAAGTGTTCGGCAAATGCAACAATCCAAACGGCCACGGCCACAATTATGTCGTCCTGGTGACTGTGGAGGGATCGCTCGATGAACGGACCGGGTTGGCCGCCGATGTTGAGGCGCTGGACCGCATCGTGCTGGAATCGGTGGTCAACCGTTTTGATCATCGGGACTTGAACGGCGATCCGGCCTTTGCCGATAAAACGACCACCGGAGAAAATCTGGCCATCCTGATCTGGGATTTACTGGTGGGGAAAATCACGGGCAGCCGGCTGGTGAAGGTGGGCGTCATCGAAACAAGAGACAATTATTTCGAATATGCCGGTCCGGCGGCGGTGGGAGCACGCTGAGCATGCCGACGAAGAAACTTTCGAGGACTCGTGTGGCGGTAGAGGGGAACGGGCGCCTCTCCGGCGAGCGCAGCCTGCGCGATCTGGTGACGCAGATGCTGCTCGTGCTCGGTGAAGATCCTCGGCGCAACGGCCTGCACAAGACGCCGGAGCGGGTGGAGAAAGCGCTCCGGTTCATGACGCAGGGGTACCAGAAGGACGTGGACCAGCTGCTGAACGGCGCGCTGTTTCCGATGGAATATGACGAGATGGTCATCGTCAAGGATATCGATTTCTTTTCAATGTGCGAACACCACCTGCTGCCGTTTTTCGGGAAATGCCACGTCGGGTATATTCCCAATAAGAAGGTCGTGGGGTTGAGCAAGATCCCGCGCATCGTGGATGCCTTCAGCCGCCGCCTGCAAGTGCAGGAGCACCTCACCGTCCAGATTGCCGAGACCCTGATGAAAAAGCTCAATGCGCAGGGGGTCGGCGTGGTCATGGAAGCGCAGCACCTCTGCATGATGATGCGGGGAGTGGAAAAGCAGAACACGGTCGCTGTGACCAGCCACATGCTCGGCGACTTCCGGTCCCAGCAGCAGACCCGGGAAGAATTTCTCAAGCTGATCGGCCGCAGCCGCGTTCACGAGTAGGCGGGACGGCAGAGTCCTCGTTCACAGACTCCCCGCGGCCCCTTCAGGAAATCTCCTCTAGGAAACCGATCAGCGCGCGATTAAACGCTTCCGGCTGTTCGAGATTGGACAAGTGTCCGGCTTGCAGGATGATTTCCAGCCGGGCGCCCGGGATGAGTTCGGCCATGAGTTTCCCGTCGGCCGGCGGGGTGGGGCCGTCCAGCTCGCCCGTGACGACGAGCGCAGGGCAGGCGATCCGTGCAAGCAGCGGAACTGAATCGGGCCGCTCGGCCATGGCCATCAGCGCTCCCGCGATACCGCTGATCTGAGTCTGCTCGATGCCGGCGCGAACCTGCCTGACTAATTCTGCTTTGCCCTGCAACGCCACGGTGGATAGGAGTTTGGGCAGCATGATGTCCGCGATCGCGCCTGCCCCCTTCGTATAGGCCGTCTGGGCCATGGCAAATCGCCCGGCCCGGCCTTCCGGCGTATCAGGCTGCGCCCGCGTATCGGCCAGTACCAGCCCTTTCACACGGTCGGCATATTTTCGATACAACGCAAACAACGTGTACCCGCCCATCGAGAGGCCGGCAAACACGGCCTGTTGAACGGACAGATGATCCAGCAGCCCTGCCACATCGTCTGCATACTGCTCGAGGGTGTAGCGCCACAGCGGTGCGTCCGATTCGCCGAACCCGCGAAAGTCCGGCGCGATGACCCGATGGGTCTTTGACAGGGCGTTCACCTGCGCTGCCCACATGGCGCGGTTTTGTGGAAAAGCGTGCAGCAGCACCACCGGCGCACCGCGGCCTTGATCGGCATAGGCGAGATTGATGCCGTTGATCTTTGCGATCATGGTTCACCCGGACGTTACCATACACGAAAACCTGGGCCGGCGGCATCCGGTTTGCGGCGTCCCTCGGCAAACGTATACAATTCCTTACAGGAGCCATGCGATGAGTGTGCCCCGACGGCGAGCAGCTCAATCCGATCTCTTTCAGAAAAAACGCGCGCCCGGCGTGAATGCCGACATGACCGCGCCGCTGGCCGAACGGATGCGTCCTAGCGACTTTCCGGATTTCGTCGGCCAGGATGACATCATCGCGCCGGGCCGTCCGTTGCGCCGTGCGATTGAGACTGACACTCTCGCCTCTGTCATTTTCTGGGGTCCGCCGGGATCCGGCAAGACGACGCTGGCCCACCTGATCGCGCGCAAGACCAAGGCCGAGTTCGTGGCTTTTTCCGCCGTCACGGGTGGCGTGCCGGAATTGCGGCAGATCATCACGGAGGCCGAGCAGCGGGCGGCGGTGAGCGGGCAGCGGACCATCCTCTTCGTCGATGAAATTCACCGGTTCAACAAGGCCCAGCAGGATGCCTTTCTTCCGCACGTCGAACGAGGGACGGTGATCCTAGTCGGCGCGACGACGGAAAATCCTTCGTTTGAAGTCATCGCGCCGCTGCTATCGCGTTCCCTGGTCGTCGTGCTGAAGCCCTTGCCCGACGAGGCGATGGGGGCCATTCTCGATCGAGCGGTAGCCGACCGCGAACGGGGAATGGGTGCTTTGAATGTCATGTTGGCGCCGGAAGCGCG
Source organism: Nitrospiraceae bacterium (assembly GCA_035632555.1). GTDB lineage: Bacteria > Nitrospirota > Nitrospiria > Nitrospirales > Nitrospiraceae > 2-02-FULL-62-14. Next base: position 6,141 of record DASQGO010000087.1, read on the forward strand.
CCGACGCTTGATCGGGTTCGGCAACGGCGATGCCCGCGCGGCCCTGACGGCGCTGGAATTTATCGTCACGCAAACACCGGCCGGGTCGGACGGCCGTGTCATCATCGATGAACGGGCGATGGATGCGGCGCTGCTGAAGAAGGCGCTCCGCTACGACAAGGCCGGAGAAGAGCATTACAACCTGATCTCCGCCTACATCAAGAGCTTGCGCGATTCTGATCCGGACGGCGCACTCTACTGGCTTGCTCGGATGCTGGAAGGCGGGGAGGATCCCAAATTCATCGCACGGCGGATGGTGATCTTCGCGTCGGAGGATATCAGTAATGCAGATCCTTTCGCGCTCGTCCTGGCGGTGGCCACGTTTCAAGCGGTGGAATCGGTCGGGTTGCCGGAAGCGCAAATTAACCTGGCCCACGCAACGACCTACCTCGCCACGCGCCCGAAGGACAATGCGTCGTATGTGGGGCTGCTCGAGGCGCTGAGAGACGCGCGCGAACACGGCAATCTAGAGGTGCCGGTGCATCTTCGCAACGCTGTGACGTCGCTCATGCGCGACTTGGGGTATGGGAAGGGGTACCGATATGTCCACAATGATCCTACTGCAAAAAAAGAGCAGCACCATTTGCCAGAAACTCTTAAAGGCAAACGGTATTATCGACCCAAGCCATTGTAATAAAAAGATAATTTATTATCGCTGGCACTGGTCCGCCGGGACTGTTTGTTTCTGACTTCGCTGTGGACAAATTAAGATGATTGGCTATACTGGAGGCTCCCAAGACTAAGAGGGTGCTGATGGAAACCGGTCAGGAGAATCAGGAACGTCGGCGGGCGGTGCGAATCACGTTGATCGGTCCGGCACGGGTCGGTTCCCGGATCGAGCAGCGGGCGGTGTCAGCCGTGATCGACAATGCCAATCGGGCCGGAGCCGGCTTTCACGCCAAGGAATCGTTGGTGGCGAACGAGCCGGTCACGGTGTGCTTTGCGTTCCTGGATCACCTGGGCAAGGACCATCAGGAAAAGCTGGCCGGCCGCGTCGCTTGGGTCAGGTCGTGGGAGAAGGGGCATTTGATCGGAGTGGTCTGGGACCGCCTTGTGGCGAAGGACAACAGCCCCTGGCTGGCATCCTTTCTCGACTACAGCATGCAGCAAACTGCCTAACCCGCCAGTTTCTTTTTGACGTCTTCCAGTTCCTGCGACAAATCGGTCCATTGAGCGTTGAGCCGGTCCAGATCCTTCTTCCACTTCTCCTGCTCATGGTGCAATTCGTTCCAGCGGGAAAATTTCTGGTACAGCGCCGGGTCGGCCAGCTCCTGATCACGGTCCTTGATGCGCGTTTCCATCTCGGCGATCTCCGCTTCGGCCCGCGCGACCTGCTTTTCCAGGCGGTCGCGTGATTTCGTGAGGTCCCGCCGGTTTGGTTGGGTACCGCCCTGCGCGCCGGCTCCGGCAGGCGGCGGAGCGTTCTTGCTGGACTTCTGAGCCTTTTGCTGGGCTGCCGTCGGCCGCAGATCCTCGCTGCTTTCCTTGATGGACTCCAGTTCCTGCGCCCGCTTCCAGAGGTAGTATTCATAGTCGCCGTGAAAATCGCGGGCCTTGCCGTCCTCGATTTCCACGACACGCGTGGAGACGCGCATGAGAAAGGTCGGATCGTGCGAGATGAAGACGATCGTGCCGGGAAAATCGGTCAGGGCGTCGGTCAGCACGTCCACCGAGGCCGGATCCAGATGGTTGGTCGGCTCGTCCAGGAGCAGCGTATTGGCCGGCTCGACCAGCATGCGGGCCAGGGCCACGCGGTTGCGCTCGCCCCCGCTCAGGGCCTTGATGGGTTTCTTCTGGTCGGGGCCGGAAAACAGGAACGCCCCGGCAAGTCCGCGCAGGAAATTCCGCTCCGCCCGCGTGGAGACTTCCTCGAGCGATTCCAGGATCGTGTGCTCGGGATTCAGCGTTTCGGCCTGGTGCTGTGCGAAATAATGCAGCGTGACGCCGTGTCCCACGGTCCGCATGCCTTTGTCGAACGGCAGCACGCCGGCCAGCATCTTGAGCAGCGTGCTTTTGCCGGCGCCGTTCTCACCGACCAGCGAGATGCGTTGCCCGCGCTCGACGGAAAAGTTGAGATCGGCATACACAACAGTCTCGCCGTAGCTCTTGGCGATATGGCTCAGCTCGAGCACCTGCCGTCCGCTGGCGGCGGGCAGGGGGAATTTGAACCGCACGCGCCGCTGGTCGCGCTTGATCTCGATCAGCTTCACTTTCTCGATCTGCTTGATGCGGGACTGGACCTGGCTGGCTTTGTTGGCCTGGTAGCGGAACCGGTCGATGAATTTTTGGACCCGGGCGACTTCCTTCTGCTGCCGGTTGGCGGCGAGCTGCTCGTGCGTGTCGCGCTCGGACCGCTGGCGCTCAAAGTTCGTGTAGTTGCCGCGGTATTCCTGGATCTGGTGATGGCGCAATTCCCAGATATGCGTGGCGATCCGGTCGAGAAACTTCGTGTCGTGGCTGATGACCAGGATCGTCATCTTGGAGTTGACCAGAAAATCCTCGAACCATTTCTGTGTGGGCTTGTCGATGTGGTTGGTTGGCTCGTCGAGCATCAGCACGTCGGGGTTGGAGAGCAGCAGGTGGGCCAGGGCCACACGCATCCGGTAGCCGCCGGAGAGGGCTTCTATCGGCCGTTCAAAGTCCTGCTGCGCGAAACCCAGTCCGGCCAGGATGCGCTTGGCTTCGTGTTCGGGGTAGAGATCGCGGTGGGCCGCATCCAGCACGGTTTTGCCGGCGAGGGCTTCCAATTCCTGCGGCAGATAGCCGATTTTCAGTTTCGGGCGTTTGCGGATGGTTCCCTCGTCCGGCGACTCTTCCCCGAGAATCATGCGCAGCAGGGTGGTTTTGCCGCTTCCGTTGGGACCGACGAGGCCCGTGCGTGTATGCGGACGCAGATGCGCAGTCGCATCCTTCAGCAGAATGCGCGTCGCAAATTGCTTATTGACGTGTTCGATTTGGAGCATGGCAATACTGATCCATTGAATGTGTACTCAGCGCGTGAACAAGAACAGACGAAGGCGTCAGTCAGAGGAGGAGGACGAAGTAAAGAGATGGGAGCATCATCAAGCTAACTGAGACAGAAGATACGTCGCGCAGCGACACCCTGCTTAGCGGTCAAACGCCACGGCCCGTTGGTACTATTGGCGCGCCACTGTCTGAAGGCATGAAGTCCGGATGTTTCAGTCGCGCCAACAGCGCCGCGTAGAGAGTAGCAAGAAGCCACTGGACTACGTGCCGCGGTTGGTATGGTGGAGCTGGCCGGGATTGAACCGGCGACCTCCTGCATGCCATGCAGGCGCGCTCCCAACTGCGCCACAGCCCCACGCGACCGACGTAAATTGTCAGAAAGTCATAGGGAGAACGGTCCGGAACAGAGGGGATGCTAACACGGGCTCGCCTTGCTTGACAAGCTTGACGGTGCATCCTACTATTGAGCGCACCAAGCTCTGCCAGGCTCTGATGTGGTGCATTCAGCCCGGTCAGGGCTCTTTTTTTGAGCAGAGCGATTTGAGGACGCATGGCGAATCTCGTAGTCGTCGGCACCCAGTGGGGCGACGAAGGCAAGGGTAAGATTGTGGACATCCTGTCGCGCGACGCGGACATCGTCGTGCGCTATCAGGGCGGGTCCAACGCGGGCCACACGGTCATCAATCACCACGGCACCTTCGTGTTTCATCTGATTCCATCCGGCATTCTCTATCGCGGCAAGACCTGCATGATCGGCAACGGCGTTGTCATCGATCCGGCCTCGATGATCGAGGAAATGGACGGGTTGCAGGCCAAGGGCATCAAGATCGGGAGAAATTTCGTCGTCAGCGAGCGGGCGCACGTCATCCTGCCCTATCACAAGGCCATCGAAAAGGCCTCCGAGCAGTCCAAGGGCTCTCGAAAGATCGGGACAACCGGGCGCGGAATCGGGCCGTCTTACGCCGATAAGATGGCCCGCATCGGCATCCGCGTGGGGGATCTGCTCAACCCGCAGCTCTTCCGGCGCAAGCTGGAGGAAAACGTCGCGGAGATGAACACGTTTCTGCAGCGGCTCTACCAGATGGAGGGGTTCCAGGTCGAAAAGATCTTTCAGCAGTACCGGGGCTATGCCGACCGACTGAAGGACCATGTCACCGATACGACGGTGTTACTGAACAACGCCATCGAACGCGGACAGTGCGTGCTGTTCGAGGGCGCACAGGGCACGCACCTGGATGTGGACTGCGGGACCTATCCCTATGTCACGTCTTCCAGCGCGGCGGCCGGCGGTGCCTGCACCGGAACCGGCGTCGGGCCGACGAAAATCGACGGGGTCCTGGGCATCGCCAAGGCCTACACGACGCGGGTGGGCGGCGGGCCGTTCCCGACCGAGTTAAAGGATGCTGTGGGCGGAGGTCTGCAGGAACGGGGCAAGGAATTCGGCGCCACGACCGGACGGCCGCGGCGCTGCGGCTGGTTCGACGGGGTCGTCGTGCGCTATGCCACGCGTGTGAACGGGCTCACTTCGCTGGCCGTTACCAAGCTGGACGTGCTCGACGGCTGCACGGAGATCAAGCTCTGCACCGGGTATCGTTACAACGGCCGTCTCTACAAGGATATGTCAGCGGATCTGCAAGTGTTGACGGACTGCGAGCCGGTCTATGAAACCTTCAAGGGCTGGTCGACGCCGACCACCGGGATTACGTCCTATGCCAAACTCCCGTCGCAGGCGAAGCGGTATCTCACGCGGATCGAGGACGTGGCCGCCTGCCCGATCGATATCATCTCCACCGGATCGAAGCGCGACGAAACGATCGTGCTCAACAATCCAATGGCGCAGAAACGGCGCAGGCCGACGGCCAAATCCCGCTCCAAAACCGCC
>DASQGO010000088.1:0-15661 GCA_035632555.1 Nitrospiraceae bacterium
TAAGGGCTCGTGACGGAAGAGGAGGAACAGTACCATGGCCTATAGCGAAAAAGTCGTCGACCATTACAACAATCCCCGGAACGTCGGGAGCTTCAAGAAGGACGAGAAGGGCGTCGGCACCGGCATGGTCGGAGCCCCCGAGTGCGGCGACGTGATGAAGCTGCAGATCAAGGTCGAGGGCGAGCGGATCGTGGACGCCAAGTTCAAGACCTTCGGCTGCGGCTCCGCCATCGCCAGCTCGAGCCTGGCCACCGAATGGCTCAAGGGCAAGACGATCGACGAAGCCCAGACCATCAAGAACACCGACATCGTGCAGGAACTGAACCTGCCGCCGGTCAAGATCCACTGCTCGGTGCTGGCCGAGGATGCGATCAAAGCAGCCCTGGCCGACTATAAAAAGAAGGCCGAGACGGAGATCAAGTAAGGAGTCCCGCGATGGAGACACCCAACACGACAACCGCAACACCGGCCATCACGCTGAGCGCCGCCGCGCTCAAGGAAGTCAAGCGTCTGATCAACGTGCAGGGCCTGACCGAGGGCGGCCTGCGCGTGGGCGTCAAGGGCGGCGGCTGCTCGGGGCTGAGCTACACGATCAACTTCGACGAGAAGATCGGCCCGCACGACACCGTCTACGAATTCGACGGCGTGAAGGTGATCGTGGACGCCAAGAGCGCCATCTACCTGCAGGGCACCCAGCTCGACTTCCAGAAGGACCTGATGAGCGGCTCGTTCAAATTCATCAATCCGAACGCTGAAAAAACCTGCGGCTGCGGAGAATCCTTCTCGGCATAAGTCATCATACGTGATTGTTGATGACGGGCATGGCGGCTGACGACCAGTTGCCATGCCCGTTGCGTAACAGGCCATGAACGACACACCCCACACCAGCGGCAAGCGCACCGAGCTCCAGATGGCCCGGAGCATGTGCTGGCATTGCCAGTCCGAAGTCACCGGCGAGTATTACTGCGGCCAATGCGTCAAGGTACAGCCTCTCTCCAAGGAACTGGACTACTTCACCTGCCTGGGCCTGCCGAGACTGCTGGCCATCGATACCGTTGCATTGGAAACCAAGTATTACGAACTCAGCCGCTCGTTCCACCCGGATTTCTTCCAAAGCAAGACGGAAACGGAACAGCAGATCAGCCTGAGCAACTCGGCCTTGCTCAACACGGCCTATCACACGCTGAAGGATCCGATCCAGCGAGCGGAATATCTCCTGAAACTGGAGGCAGGTTCTGCCAAGGACATCCGCAACTCCCCGCCAGCAGATCTGTTTGAGGAGATTCTGGAGTTGCAGGAAGACTTGGAAGCGTTCCGGTCCGCATCCGCAAACGAGACGGCTCAGTACCGGACCAAGCTGCTGGCGGACCGTGAACAACTGGAGCAACGCCAGCAGGTCATGGACGCCAAGCTTGCCGGCTTGTTTGCCAAGTGGGACACGATCCAGAACCGCGCGCCGCAACCGGACGCCCTGCGCCCGCAGAAAGACGACGTTCTGAAAGAGATGCGGGAACTGCTCTCCAACCGGACCTACCTCCGCAGCATTCTCGGCGACCTCGTCGCAACCCTGGAAGGCGGCCATGCGGATCGTCGGCATTGACCTCGGCACGACCAATTCGCTGATCGCCTATATGGACGGACAGACCCCGCGCGTCATCGCGGGGCGTGGCGACCGGGCCATGGTCCCGTCTGTCGTCGCCATGACCGACAACGGCCTGATCGTGGGCGACCCCGCCAAGGAGCATCTCGTCCGCAACCCGGCTCGCACGGTTTATTCGGTGAAACGGTTCATGGGCAAGGGGCTGGCCGACGTCGCCGACGAACTGAAATATTTCCCCTACACGCTGTCCGAGCAGGGCGGCGTGATCCGCCTCAAGGTCGGCGAGAAGACCTACTCGCCCCCGCAGATCTCGGCCATGATCCTCAAGGAACTGAAGCAGCGCGCCGAAGCGGTCCTGCACGAAGAGATCTCCAAGGCCGTGATCACCGTCCCGGCCTATTTCAACGACAGCCAGCGGCAGGCGACCAAGGACGCCGGCACGATCGCCGGCCTAGATGTCGTCCGCATCATCAACGAGCCGACCGCCGCCTCGCTCGCCTACGGGCTCCAGCAGCGCACGCAGGGCACCATTGCCGTCTACGACCTGGGCGGCGGAACATTCGACATCTCGATCCTCAAGCTGAAGGACGGCATCTTCGAAGTCCTCTCCACCAACGGCAACACGCATCTGGGCGGAGACGACTTCGACCACGTCATCGCCGAGGTGATGCTGAAGGACATCCGCGCGAAGCACAGCCTCGGCCTGGAAAAATACGACGACGCGATGCAGGCGGTGCGCCTTGAAGCCGAGCGGACGAAGATCCGCCTGTCGGACGAGCAGACCGCCACGGCCACGATCGAACTGCCGGACGGAACGGGCACGTACCGGAAGGACTTCTCGCGCGGCCAACTCGAGACCCTCACGGGAGAGTTGGTCGAACGCACGCTGGGCCCCTGCCGCCAGGCGCTGAAGGACGCTGGCCTGCAGCCGGCGGACATCGACGAAGTGATCCTGGTGGGCGGCTCTACGCGCATGCCGCTGGTGCGGCGGCGCGTCCAGGAGCTGTTCGGCAAGGTCCCGCACAGCGAGTTGAACCCGGACGAAGTCGTCGCGCTCGGCGCGGCCGTGCAGGCCAACATTCTGAGCGGCGGCACGCAGGGCATGCTGCTGCTGGACGTCACTCCGCTCTCGCTGGGCATCGAAACGATGGGCGGCGTGATGAGCACGCTCATCCGCCGCAACACGACCATTCCCTCCAGCGCGAAGGAGATGTTCACGACCTACGCGGACGGCCAGACGGGCGTGGACATTCACATTCTCCAGGGTGAACGGGAACTGGCCAAGGACAACCGGAGCCTCGCCCGGTTCCGCCTCAGGATGCCGCCCCTGCCCGCCGGCGTGCCGCGCATCGAAGTGACGTTCCTGATTGACGCCAACGGCATTTTGAACGTGACGGCCAGGGACATGCGGACCGGCCAGAGCCAGTCCATCGAGGTGAAGCCGTCGTATGGGCTGTCGGACGAGGAAGTCGAGCAGATGATCGGCGACTCGTTCAAGTTTGCCGCAGAAGACATTACCGCCCGCAAATTGATCGAGGCACGACTGGACAGCGGCGCGCTGATCGCCGCGACGGAGAAATCCCTGACTCAAGGCGGCCATTTGATTGCGGCAGACGAAATTGCTGCCATCCGGGCCGCACTCGCCGCGCTCGCTGCCGCCAGGGACGGAACCGACCCGCGCGCCATCCGCGCGCGCATGGCCGATATCGAACAGGCGGCGCATCACCTGACGGCGACGCTGATGGACGATTCGCTCAAACAGGCACTGCAGAATAAGAAACTGTCGGAACTACCCTAGGGAGAATCCATGGACCTGTATTGGAAAGACACGGAAGAGATTGCCCTTCGCCTCGTCGAAACCCATCCCGACACCGATCCGCTGACCGTACGGTTCACCGACATGCACGCATGGATCACGGCCCTGCCGGAATTCCGTGACGATCCCAAAAAATCCAATGAGAAGATCCTCGAATCCATCCAAATGTCCTGGCACGAGGAGTACCAGGATTCCAAGTCCTGACTGAGAACTCAAGGGGTTCTCTCGACTTTTTTCTTTTATTCCGGATATTCAGCGCGGTTGCGGCGTGGGCAGCGGGACAACCGACTGAGGCGGTGCCGGCGCTGGACGCACCAGCCCCTGCGCTGATGTTGCAGGCCCCGGCGTAGCAGGAAGTCCCGGACCGGCAGCAGCGGGAGGAGGAGGTGCCGCAGTCGGCGGCGCAGCCAATGCATCGGGAATCTGATCCAACCGATAAAATTCCGCCGGATCCACGACCTCCGGAGCCGACTCCGTCGGCTCCGCGCCTTTGTTGAAGACTTCGACGATCCCCTGATCGCTCTGATCCGGAGCCAGAAGACCGGTGCGGGGGTCCACGCGTGCATAGCGGATGTCCTCGGGAATTTCGAACGGCGTGGGCGGCACCAACGGTAACGCGGCCTGCATGAATTCCAGCCAGATCGGCAGCGCCGCATGCGCGCCCGATTCCGTCTCGCCCAGGGTCCGGATGTCGTCGAACCCGACCCACACGGCCGTCGCCAGGTTGGGCGTATAGCCGATGAACCAGGCATCCGTGAAATCGTTGGTTGTGCCGGTCTTTCCCGCCACGGACCGCTCGATCGTTTTCGCCAACTGGCCGGTCCCCTTCTGGATCACATCCTCCAGCACGTTGGTGATCAGATAGGCTGTTTCCTTGGTGATCACCTGTTGCGGCTCGAACAAGATTTGTTCCAGCGGCTGGCCGTTGGCATCCTGCACCGTGGCCACCGCATAGGGCTGCAGTTTGTAGCCCTGATTGGCAAACACCGCGTAGGCAGAAACCATCTCAAGCGGCGTAATGCCGGAGGACCCCAGCGCCAGCGACAGGTCCTGGTTCAGCGGGCTGGCGATGCCCAGGGTTTTGGCGAACTCGACCACCGGCTTGATGCCGATCTTCTCCAGCAGCTTGACCGTGGCCACGTTATGGGAATGGATCAAGGCCTCGCGCAGGCTGACCGGCCCGTGAAACCGTTTGCCGTAATTCTCCGGCTTCCAGGTTTTTTCAGGGTCCTCTTCGTTCTCGTAGATGACGGGGGAATCCACGACCACGGTCGAGGGACTCAGCCCCTCGTTGAACGCCGTGGCGTAGATGATCGGCTTGAAGGCTGAGCCGGGCTGGCGGCGCGCGGTCATGACGCGGTTGTACTCGCTGCGCGCGAAATCATAGCCCCCGACCATGGCCCTGATGGATCCGTTGCGGGGATCGATCGTCACCAGCGCCCCCTCGACGATCGGCGTTTGTTCGAGTTGGAAATACGTCGTGTTCTTGTCGACCTTCTTGAGGCTGACTTCGATCACATCGCCCGGCTTCAACAGATTTTTGACGGTGGGCAGCGTCACGGCGTCCTTGACAGGATCGCGTCCCTTGAGCCGCCGCTTGGCCCAGGCCATGTCGTCGAACAGCATCTGCCCCAAAACGGAACCGACCTGCACCTGGACGGCGTCGCGTCCTATTTTTGTGACGATGCCCTGTGCAATCTCGCCGGGCTGCAACGGTTTCTCCTGCGGCGCCGGCGTGCCCGGTGCGGGCAGCGCCGTGATGTCCTGCGTGCCGATCGGCCCGCGCCAGCCCTGCCGCTTGTCCAGTTCGCGCAAGCCCCTGTTGAGCGCCTGTTCCGCCGCCTTCTGCATCTCGACGTTCAACGTCGTGAAGATTTCCAACCCGCCTTTGTAGACCATCGCTTCGCCATACTTGGCCACCAGATGCTGCCGGACATGCTCGATAAAGTAGGGGGCGACCTGCTCGGCCCCCGGACGGCGCAGCAGGAGCGGCTTCGTCAGCGCATCGAGCCGCTGTTCGATCGTGATGAAGGCCGCTTCTTCCATCCGGAGCAGCACATGCTCCTGCCGCTTCCTCGCCCGCTCCAGATTTTTATACGGGGAATAATTATTGGGCGATTTGGGCAGGCCGGCCAGCATGGCCGCTTCGCCCAGTGTCAATTCCGGCAGACTTTTCCCGAAATAGGTCTGGGCCGCCGCCACGACGCCGTACGCACCCTGCCCGAAATAAATCTGATTGAGATACAGCTCTAGAATCTCTTCTTTGCTGAGAATCAGTTCCATCTTATAGGCCAAAATCAACTCGCGAATTTTTCTCCCATAGGTCCGCTCCGCGGACAAAAACAACGAGCGGGCGAGCTGCTGGGTGATCGTGCTGGCGCCTTCGACCTTGCCGCCGCGTCGCAGATTGGTCCAGACGGCGCGGGCGATGCCGATGAGATCGAGGCCCGGGTGCTCGAAAAAACGCGCATCCTCGACGGCGATGACGGCCTGCACGAGCTGCTGCGGGACATCGGTCAGTTGAGCCTTCAGACGGCGCTCGACGTAGAACTGCCCGACAACCTGGCGGTCGTCCGAATAGACGCGACTCACCTGGCTGGGCTGGTATTGGGAAAGCGAATCGAGCGGCGGCAGATCCTGGGATGCCCACCAGAGGACAAGGCCGGCGCCCACGGCGCCGAGGACGGTCAACAGCCCGGCGAGGGTAAACAGCATGCGCCACCTGGACCAGCGGTTGGGAGGCGGCGTATTCAGTTCTGCAAAGCGGTCATTGACCGGCATGGACGACGCGGATTCCTCGACGGTGAAGGCGTACCGACACCTTACCGCGCACCCCGTTCAAACTCAAGCCGGAGTGCGGCAATCGCTGGCGGCAGACTCCGGCTTTGCTTGTTTTTTCGCCGCCCCCTCCGTTATACTGCAGTCGACGCCGGATTTTCGCGGCGTCTTTTTTTTGGCCCAATCGCAGGCCCCATCAGGAAGATCGCATGGACCAGCAGAGTTCGACAGTCTCCCCCCAGACGCACCGGTCGCCGGCCGACAGGCGGGAGAATATCCGCAACATCGCCATCATCGCCCACGTGGACCACGGGAAGACCACGCTGGTGGACGCCCTGCTCCGCCAGACGCACGTCCACAGGAAGATCAACGACATGGGCGAGCGCGTGCTGGACTCCATGGACCAGGAGCGCGAGCGCGGCATCACCATCCGCGCCAAAAACGCGAGCATCATGTATCAAGGCGTCAAGATCAACATCGTGGACACGCCGGGCCACGCCGATTTCGGCGGCGAGGTGGAACGGACGCTCCGCATGGTGGACGGGGTGTTGATTCTGGTGGACGCGAAGGAAGGCCCCATGCCACAGACGACCTTCGTGCTGCGGAAAGCCCTGGCGCTCGGGCACAAGGCCATTGTGGTTATCAACAAAATCGACCGGCCTGACGCCGTGATCGACGACGTGGTGAACCGGACCTTCGACCTGTTCGGCGCGCTGGGCGCCACCAACGAGCAGCTGGATTTCCCGATCGTCTACACCTCCGCCATCAACGGCATCGCCACGCTGGACGTCAACAAGCCCGGCACGGACATCAACCCGCTGCTGGACACGATCCTGGCGCACGTGCCAGCCCCGGCCATCAATGCCGAGGCCCCGCTGCAGATTCTGGTGCTCGCGCTGTCCCACGATTCGTACAAGGGCAAGATGGGCATCGGCAAGATCCTCTCGGGCTCGATCGCGCGACGCCAGAACGTCATCCGAATCACCCGCGAAGGCGTGCACGTGCCCGGCAAAGTGACCGAATTGGCGGTCTTCTCAGGATTGGAGCGGATGGACGTGGACAAAGCCGAGGCCGGCGAGATCGTGGCCGTGGCCGGATTGCCGGAGATCGGCATCGGCGAGACGATCGCGGATGCGGAGCATCCCCTCGCGCTGCCGCCGGTCAAGATCGACGAGCCGACCGTCCAGATGACCTTTGCGGTCAACACGAGCCCCTTCGCGGGGCGCGAGGGCAAGTACCTGACCTCCCGCCACCTGCGCGAGCGGCTGTTCAAGGAGCTGGAAACCAACGTCTCCCTGCGCGTGGAGGAAACCGACAGCCCCGACCGTTTCCTGGTCGCCGGCCGCGGCGAGTTGCACCTGGCCGTGTTGATCGAGCAAATGCGGCGCGAGGGCTACGAGCTGCAAGTCTCGCAGCCGGAAGTCATTCTGCACCGGGACAGTGGAACCGTCACGGAGCCTTACGAAGAGTTGACCATCTCCGTTCCCGCCGACTACCAGGGCACGGTCATCGAGGAGATCGGCACGCGGCGGGGCGAACTGCGGCACATGAAGCTGGTGCACGCCGAGGGCAACGCCGGGGAAATGCACCTGGAGTACCATATTCCCACGCGCGGCGTGATCGGCCTCAAGGGCGTGCTCCTGACGAAGACCCGCGGGACCGTCATCATGCACCACGTGTTCAAGGAGTACGGCCCCTATGACGAACGCTCGCTCGTGACGGCGCCGCACGGCTCGCTGGTCGCCTACGAAGACGGTACGAGCAACGCCTACGGCCTGTTCATGATGCAGGAGCGCGGCGCGCTGTTTCTCAGCCCCGGCATCGAGGTCTACCGAGGCATGGTCGTGGGGCAGAACAGCCGCGACGAAGATCTGGACGTCAACGTGTGCAAAGCCAAGCAGTTGACCAACATGCGCGCATCGGGATCCGACGAAGCGCTGACCTTGACTCCGCCCCGGCAGATGACGCTCGAATTCGCTTTGGAATACATCGGCTCCGACGAGCTGGTCGAAGTGACGCCGTCCAGCATCCGCATCCGCAAGCGCCTGCTGAATCCTGAAGATCGCCGCAAGGCCCGCAAAAACAAAGCCTGATCACGTTCCGGCTTCTCCCATGAAAATACGCAAGAAGCTTCCGAAACCTTCCGGTTCCGGACGGCCCCTGTACATCGTCGGGTACTCATCACCTGCTCCGTCGGCCGTCGAACTCCAAATGTGGTTCGACCTGGAATACGGCGGACCGCTGAAGCTCACTGCTTCGAAGGAATCCGCTCCGGTGACCGCCACCCACGGGCCCTGGAACGTCCAGTTGCAGATTGCGTTGCCCCAAGTCAATGCCGACGCCTGGTCGGAGCGGCTGGATTGGCGTCATTCCCATGCCGGCATGATTCTGCGTCCGTCGGTGACGCCGCAGCAGGCTTGTGATCTGGCGCTCTTCACCGCCCGGCTCGCGAGAGGACTGACCCTGCTGACCCAAGGCACCGTGTATGACATGGTCACGCACACCTATCTTAATCCCTCCGACTGGACGGATCGGCCGCTGAACCGGTTTTGCACGGCGGATCACGTGACGGTGTCGCAGGCCGATTCGCCAGACTCTCAGATGGATTGGTTTCACACGCTCGGCCTGAGTAAATTCGGGCTGGATGAATTGGAAGTGTTCCGGCCTGTCGGACTGCCGGGCCGGCCGACGCTGGAGGCCCTGGCCGGCATTGCGGACGAATTGCTCCGCATCGGCCGCTCGCCAAACGTTGGAACGACTGTGGCGCTTCCCATCCTGGGATTTTCGATCACTGTGAAACGGCACAGGACCGCCGCTCCGACCGGTCAGTCATTTCCCTTCCGTGAAATCAGTTGGCAGGATCCTGCAAGGTAGAAAAATCATTGCAATCAATGCATTAGACTGCCATTGAGATGAGACCAGCCTGGGCCTTCTGGCCGATTGACAAGCTTTCGCAGGCCGTGTTACCACACAGGCCGCAGGGTGATACGTTTTCAACCAACGCAAGGAGGCCGCAATGTCGGATGTGAAACCGGAAATCAAGGCGGGAGATATGGCTCCCGATTTTACGCTGAAAGATCAGGACCAGAAAGAAGTCAAGTTGAGCGACTTCAAGGGCAAGAAGAACGTCGTGCTCTGCTTCTACCCGCTGGACTGGAGCCCCGTTTGTCAGGGCGAAAACAAGTGTCTCACCGACGACTTCCCCAAATTCCAGGGCGCACATGCCGAAGTGTTCGGCATCAGCTGTGACAGCTTTTTCTCCCACAAGGCCTGGGCGGATTCGCTGGACCTGAAGCATCGCCTGCTGGCCGACATGCATCGGACCACGTGCAAGGCCTACGGCCTCTATTTCGAGCCGCTGAACTGCTCGAAGCGTGCGACCGTCATTGTAGACAAGCACGGCAAGGTCGCCTACGTGAAGGTGCAGGAGATTAAGGTGGCGCGCGAGGACAAAGACATTCTCGCCGCCCTGGCGAAGCTCAACTAAATTGTTATGGCGCAAAGGGGAGGCGTTCGGGAAGAACCCTCCCCTTTCGTTTCTGCCGAGGATGTGATGGCCGGCACGGTCGAAGACGTCAGCGATGCCAATTACAAGGAGTTTACCGATGCGCCGGCATCGGTTGTCGCCTACGGCTTGGCAACCTGCGAGCCCTGCAAGACTTACGATCCGATTTTAGAAGAGACGGCGGCGAAATTTTCCAGCGTGAAGGTCGGCAAAGCCAAGATGCACGTGCCCGGCCGGTGCCGCGAGATCAAGCGGACCCACGCGTTCGAGACCTACCCGACGACGCACTTTTTTTCGAAGGGAAAGTTGCTCCTGACCCGTGAAGGGGTCGTCGAGCCGGCCGAGCTGGCCGCGCTGATCAACGACCATCTGCTGAAGAACTGACCGCTTCGCGTTCCGCGTAGTCGTAGATCAACCCGTCCGATTCCACCAGTCTGATCTGCTGCAACTGTCCCGTCGGAATCGCTTTCACCAAGAGCGACCAGATGAGCTGCGCGAGCGTTTCGCCCGTCAGCGGACGGGACGCGAAGGCCGGGTCCTGGCCCAGATTCCGATCGGTAAAACGGCGGAGGATCAATTCCTGCACCACTCGATCCATGGCTCCGATGTCCGTCACCATCCCGCTCACCGGATGGATCTCGCCGCCGACTGTCACCTCCAGCGCATAATCATGGCCCGTCTGGCCCTGTGCGCGGGCATTGGCGGCAGGCAGCGACGCCGAAAAATGATATCGGCGCGTCACGCTCGCGCGGCGGCGCGCATGCGTCTCTGCCGTCAGATCGGCCCAAAGATCGTCTTCCTCGCAGAGTCGAATCCGATCGAGCCGACCGATTTCAGGGTACCCGCTCAGCTTGTTCCAGAGAACCGTGGCGATATTCTCCGTCGTCGGGATGGCGCGCGCAAAATAGGGCGTGTCGAGATTGAGGTGTTTGTGATCGAATTCTTCCAGGACCTTCTGGAGGACGATTTTGAGATCGAACAGATTGACGACCATGCCGGTGTGCCGATCCACCGGCCCGGCAACCGTCACTTCCAGCAGATAGTTGTGCCCGTGCCCCGGCTCGTTGTGGCAGGCACCGAACACCCACCGGTTGGTCGCCTCATCCCATGCCTGGTTGTGATACCGGTGCGCCGCGGAAAATTCGATCCGTTTTGTGAGCAGGGTTTCCGCCATGATAAAGACCCGGATAGACAAAGGGCCGGGATCATGCGAGATGACCCCGGCCCTTCGTTGAAATTAAACTAAACCGCGCCGCGGCTTAGGCGCTGAACGAACTGCCGCATCCGCAGGTCGTCTTGGCCTGAGGGTTCTTGATTGCAAACCCGGACCCCTGCAGGCTGTCCACGTAATCCACTTCGGCTCCCTGCAACAGCGGGGCGCTCTGGGAATCCATGATGACCTGGACTCCGCCCTTTTCGATCACCGTGTCGTCGTCGGCCACCTTGGACTCGAACGCCATTCCGTACTGGTAGCCATGACAGCCGCCACCCTTGACGTAGATCCGAAGTCCAACCGCATCCTTCTCCTCGACAATCAATTCCTTGATCTTCTGTTCCGCCATCGATGAAATTGTCACCATGGTCTACCCCTCCTCTTCTTATTCATTCCTTTATGAGTGCCGGCAGCACAATCCAGCCGTTGCCCATCACTATAAGGCTACCGGCAGCCGAAGTCAACCGAGACTGAGAAATAAGCCTTTATTGTTCAACAGATAGGCCCTTTCGGCCTATCTGGAAGGCCTCAGTGAGTCCTGTGGCCATTGGATTTCTGACAACACTCTAATGCTTGATGAGAAATCGCCCGTAGACTAGGCCAGCCAGTCCTCCGCCGGCCAGCGGCCCAATCCAGTACACCAGGTGATTGTCCCAGTAGCCGCCCGCCAAGGCCGGACCGAAGGTCCGGGCCGGGTTCATGGCAGCACCTGTCAGGGGGCCTCCCATCAGAATGTCGCACATGATTGCGAGCCCAATTCCAAATCCTCCAATTGCTTTCCAGGTTCCCCGCTCATCGATCCCCGTTCCATAGACAACCAGCACAAGAAAGAATGTCAGCACCGTTTCCACCAAGATGCCGGTTTCCACGGAGACACCCGGCGCCAGTCCAGGTGTTCCCAAATTGACCGCCTGCCACGTCACCGCCGGATACACCATGCGCAGCAGAAAACCGGCCACTGACGCTCCGATGAGTTGTGATGCCACATAAGCGCCGGCCATCTGACCGGAGATCTTGCCCCCCACCCACGCCCCGAAGGTGACGGCTGGATTGTTGTGCCCTCCCGAGATATGCCCCAGGGCCGAAATCAGCACGGCCATCATGCATCCATGCGCGATCGCGATCCCGACCAATCCCGCATTGTTGATGATGGACGCTGCGCCGACGAAACAGAACGCAAATGTTGCAATGGCCTCCGCTACGCACGGTTTCAACGCCTTATTCATCGCCCTACCTCCAGTATGAGGTTCGTTGCCGGGTCTTCTTTCGTACGCGACTGGTACCGTAGCCGGAGAATATTGTCAAGAACCATCCCCTGCATAGACCGGCAGCTCATTCGCCATGTCCGCTAGGCGTTTGTAGGCCCCGTCCTTCTTGGACAGCAGCGGATCGGCAATCGGCCAGGCGATCGCGATGGCCGGATCGTTCCAGGCGATCCCCCGTTCATCGTTCGGGAAATAGATGTCCGTGCATTTATACAGGACATCCGCCGTTTCGCTGAGGGCGCAGAACCCGTGGGCAAAGCCGGGCGGGACATAGAGCTGGCGCTTGTTCTCTCCCGACAGTTCGGCTCCGACCCACTGACCGAAGGTCGGGGACCCCTTCCGGATATCCACGGCCACGTCGAAGATGCGGCCCTTCAGGGCCGTGACGAGCTTTCCCTGTGCGTGCCTCAACTGATAATGCAGCCCCCGGAGCGTGCCGCGCACGGAATGCGAGAAATTGTCCTGAACGAACGGACCACGGATCCCGCCGTCCGCATACCTTCCCGCGTGGTAGGTCTCCATAAAATATCCGCGCGGATCTTCGAAGACGACAGGCTCGACAATCACGACACCTTTCAATTTTGTTTCGATGAATTTCACCAGTGTTTCCTCTCCAGGCCGAAAAGTAGCCCCTCAACTCGCCGATCCAGGAGGATCCACGATATCCGGCGGCTCCGGATACAGTTGCTGGATTCGTTCGATCAGCGGGAGCGCCTGGGGCGAACTGGACCTGGTCGGCTCGCTCGGCGGGTGTTCCCAGGTCAACTGCGAAATGCCAGCCTCGGCCAACAGGGTCCGGATCGTCAAGGCCAGGGCCTCGAGCGTGACCTCCGTGCCGCCACGCAGGTCCAGCACCCGGTCTTTCGGATCGACAGGCGGCGGGCCGGCGTGCGCCAGCGCCCAACACCGATCGAAAATGGTTGCACGCAGCCGGTATGGTATGTTTAAAGACGGAAGCTCCGCCGTGCAGAGCGCGGCGACCATCAACACAAACTGAAGATCCGGCATTCCCGGTTCCTGGACATCCAGGGAAGGCATAGACTGTCCTTACCAAACCCGGCTTGGCCCGTCAACCGTTCTCCAGCGGACCTCGCCACACGTGACTCATAGTGTATGGTAACCATCATCCTCATGGGCCAGTTGCAAACCGACGACGGCGAGCGCGATCTTGCCTGCGAGATTACCGAGCCGGTCTCCGTCCAGCAATTGATCCGGCGTCAAGCCCGCCTGCGCCAGCACGTCGGGCAATTGATGAGAGAAAAAAAACTCATGGTCACGATCAACAAACGGATCGCCAGCGAGGACTCCCTGGTGCATGACGGCGACGCCATCAAGCTCGTCGCTCACGACGGCATGGGTGGCACCGGCCTGGCTCCAATGTAATCGCTCTCCTCCAACCGAGATTCAAAAAACACGGGGCCGGCCCCCCTGGGAGCCGGCCCCGTCGTGTTTGTCATTCGCCTTTTCAGGCAATCCGCTGGTCAGCGCTTGCCAAGGATGGCGTCCTTGGCCGCTTTCGCCACGCGGAACTTGACCACGGTCTTGGCCTTGATCTGGATCGGCGCACCCGTCTGCGGATTGCGCCCCATCCGGGCCTTGCGGTGGGCCAGCTTCAGCTTGCCGATGCCGGGGAGCGTAAAGACGTTCTTGGCCTGCTTGTAGGCCAGACTCGCCAGTTCTTCCAGGAACTGGGCCGCCACCTTCTTGGTGATGCCGACTTTTTCAGCCAAGTGATCGGCAACCTGGGACTTTGTCATCGCTTTTGCCATGAAGAACCCTCCTCACATAATAGAAATGATGGTGAACTGCGGCAGGCCTCCGCGGGAAACTCTCCCACGCTGTCATTGATCAAAATTGAGTGTGTTGAAGCCGGATTGAAACGTTCGAATCAAAAAACCGGTCGGGAGTGTACCCAACAGGCTCTACCCTGTCAACCACAAAAACTCGCGCTCCGCGAGGAAATCGTCCTTCCTCGAGCGCGCAATCTTGAAGTCACCCGTGCGCCGGAGTAGAGTACGATACGCGTCGCGATGGAGCAGCCGTCACGTCGGCGCGATGCGTACGAGGCATGCTGTGGCAAAAGAACTTCCGATTCTCCCGACTCCGCCGTCTCCCCAGGAAGGAGCGCAGGAGGAATTTTTCTACACGCGCGTATTCTGCCTGCGCGAAAACTCCCCCCCGTTGCGGCTCCTGCTGGATTTCCTCAAAGCGAAAGGGCAGATTCCGCTCGTCCCCAAAATCGATCCGGCGGCGTTGGATGACTGGGCCTGGGTGCATATCTCGCTCGGCTACAGCCGTGAGCACAAGCCGATCGAAGTCATCTGCGCGCGAGACCGCGGCTCTTATAAGGACGCCTTTGAACAGGAGCGGCAATATTATCTGGAGCGTCTCTCCGCGTTCGACGACGTCGAAGCGCAGGTCGTCCGGCAATGCGTCGCCGATGCACGCTTTCTCGTGACGACCCGACTGGCCAAGGCCGACATGACCGACGAGGGATATGATTTCAACGGCTGGACCCTCGAATTCTTCCAGGACAACTGTAACGGCATCGTCCAGATGGACGGGCAGGGATTCTTTTCCCCCAAGGGCGAACTGATCGTCGAGCTCGATTATGAAGAGCCTTCGGATGGCCCGCTCGTCACCCACTGACCGGCCACTCTTCGTCCAATCCGAACAGTGGTTTCACCGCGCGAGCGCCGCACTCCTGGGCTCGTTGCCCTGCCGGCGCGGATGCCATCGCTGCTGCATCGGCCCCTTCGCGATCACGATCCTGGATGCCGAGGAACTGCAACGAGGCCTGCCCGCCCTGCCGGCACACACACGCCGGGACATCGAGTCGCGCGCGCGTGCGCAGGCTGCGGCTCTTGAGTCCGCCTATCCCCGTCTCAAAGCCACTCCGTTTCTTGATGGCTGGCCGGACGGCGAAATTGACCGGCTGGTCGCACAGTTTGCCGAACTCCCCTGCCCGGCCCTCGACAAAGACGGCTCCTGCCGGGTCTATCCCTTTCGGCCGCTGGTCTGCCGCACGATGGGAATCCCGACCGAATCGGATGGCCTTGTCCAGGGTGCCTGCGAGGTCCAGACGTCGGTTCCCCTGATCCGTCCTTCCCGCGCAACCCGCGAACAGGAGCAGCAGCTCGCCGGGCAGGAGGCAGTCGAAATTGCGACGCGGTGCGGGACCGCCCCTGAGAGCGGTGAAGAGGTGCTCCTGGCGTACGGATTTCTCCCGGAAGACGCGTGATTTCCTTGTGACAATTCCTTCTCGTTGGAAGTCCGGGCTCGCTAGACAGGGTCCAAAAGGGTGTGGTAAGTTGGCGCACCTTGTACAGGACGCGCCTGTAGCTCAGCGGATAGAGCACTAGCCTCCGGAGCTAGGGGCCACAGGTTCAAATCCTGTCAGGCGCGCCAGACTAGGTGCTCCAAGACATATCGCAGACCGATTCGGTGGGGCCGTTAGCTCAGTTGGTAGAGCAGCTGACTCTTA
>DASQGO010000089.1:0-11538 GCA_035632555.1 Nitrospiraceae bacterium
GGCGTGTCTCCTTCCAGGATCGGCACTGCCGCCTGGATGATGATCGGCCCCTCGTCCACTCCTTCGGTCACGAAATGCACCGTGCAGCCGGACAGCTTCACGCCATGATCGAGCGCCTTCTTCTGCACATCCAATCCGGGAAACGACGGCAGCAGCGAGGGATGGATGTTCATCATCCGATTCTCATAGGCCTTCACCAGCTCGGAGGTGACGATTTTCATGTAGCCGGCCAGCAGCAGCAATTCGACGTCGTGTTTGCGCAGGACATCCAGCACAGCCCGGTCATAGGCCACGCGCGGATCAGGCTGTCCGGCGAATGGCTTGGGGTCCAGAAAGACGTCGGTGAGACCGTGCTTCCTGGCCCGTTCCAAAGCCTCGGCATCTTTTTTGTTGCTGAGGACAAGAACGATCTGCGCGTCGAGTTTTCCTGCTTCGATCGCGTCGATGATGGCTTGGAGGTTGGAACCGCGCCCGGAGGCGAGCACACCGACGCGAAGCTTTTTCGCAGACTTACCCGACATACTCCACGCCTGGTTCGCCGGAGACCATTTCGCCGATCTTATAGCCCGTGTCTCCAAACGTTGCGGCTTTCGCAATCACGGCATCGGCATCTTTCGCCGGCACGATGAGCACGAGTCCGATGCCCATGTTGAACACACGGTACATTTCGGCCTCGTCCACCCGGCCGATTTTCTTGATCAGGGAAAAGATCGGCGGCACCGGCCACGAACCCCGTCGAAGCTGCGCCTTGCAATCTTTGGGAAACACGCGCGGCAGATTTTCCGTCAGCCCTCCGCCCGTGATGTGCGCGATGCCCTTGACTGGAAACTGTCCGGCCAGCGCCAGCACCTGCTTGGCATAAATCCTGGTCGGCGTCAGCAGCACGTCGCCCAGCGGCCGGTCGAGGTCCACCAGCTTGCTGCGGACATCCAAGCCTCCGTCTTCAAACAGCGCGCGGCGGGCCAGCGAAAAACCGTTGCTATGGAGGCCGGTCGAGGCCAATCCCACCAGCACGTCGCCCGGTTTGATGGTGGCACCGTCGATAATCTTCGTCCGATCCACAACGCCGACGGCAAAACCAGCGAGGTCGTACTCGCCTTCGGGGTAAAACGACGGCATCTCCGCCGTCTCGCCGCCGATCAAGGCACAGCCGGCCTGCTTGCAGCCTTCCGTGATGCCGCGCACCACGGCTTCGCCCTTGGTCACCGCAAGCTTCCCCGTTGCAAAATAGTCCAGGAAAAAGAGCGGTTCGGCCCCGCTCACGGCAATGTCGTTCACGCACATGGCCACGAGGTCAATGCCGACCGTGTCGTGCTTGTCCATTAAGAAGGCAATCTTGAGCTTGGTGCCGACGCCGTCGGTGCCGGAAACAAGGACCGGTTCTTTGTAGCGGTCGGTCTGGAGCTTGAAGAGGCCGCCGAAGCCGCCGAGATCGGTCAGGACTTCCTGGCGGAAGGTGGAGCGAACGAGCGGTTTAATCCGGCGGACAAACTCGTTGCCGGCATCAATGTCCACACCTGCCTGGCGGTACGTGGTCATGCAAATCGCATCTTAGCGGAGCGAGAGCAAACAGGTCAACGAGCCAGTTCCACCAGCGTTTCCACATGCGCAGTCTGCGGAAACATGTCAAAAGCCTTGAGACGGGCCATTCGATAGCCGCCCGCACAGAGCTTGCCGAGATCGCGCGCCAGCGTCGCAGGATCGCAGGACAGATAGAACAGCCTCGGCACGTTCAGCGCCAGCAGGCTGCGCAGCGCCTCCGGACTCAAACCGGTGCGTGGCGGGTCCATGAGCACGGCGTCATACTCGCCGGACTCTGTCGCATCCAGGCACTCCTCGGCTTTCAGATGCCGGAATCGGCAGCGGCCGATGTGGTTGGTTTTGGCGACATGACGTGCATCGGCCAGCGCCCAGCGATTGGCTTCCACCTCCGTCACCAGCGCGCCGCGCCGGGCCAGCGGAAGACCCAGCAGACCGATGCCGGCATACAATTCCAGCACCCGGAGTCCGGATGACGGCGCAGCCCATTCGACAAGCGTGCGCGCAAGCGTCTCGGCCAGGGGCCAGTTCGCCTGCATGAACGAACCGTCCGTGATGCGGAAAAGCAGATCGTCCAGCCGGTCGGCGATCCAATCCTGCCCCGACACCCACCGTCCGCGATTCTCCGCCGTCACCACCTGCCCGATGACGTTTGGGACATCCTGGAACAGCGCGAACAGCTTCTCCGCCTGCGAGCGCATCGCCGGACCGGTCCGCCACGACAAGAGTACCGAGCCGAAGGCCACCGACCGCCGCACTTCCAGCGATTCAACCGGCACCGGCAGCTTGCCGTATCGCGCCAGCCGTTCCTGCACATCCGCGATCACCTTCCGCATCGCCTCCGGCGCGAGCAGGCAGCCGGCCGCGGCCACCGGCGCATGCGACCCTTCCTCGTGAAAACCGAGCATGAATCCCGGTTTGCCTCGAAACACCACGAAGCGGACCGAGCTGCGGTAGCCATAGGGATTGGGGGACGGGACAACTGAGGGAACGTCGACCTGCAGCTTACCGACGCGGGTCAGCGTTTCGGCCAGAATTTCTCGCTTGAACCGGAGCTGCGCGTCATACTGAATGTGCTGGAGCTGGCAGCCGCCGCAGATTGCATAGACCGGACAGGGCGCGGCGACACGATCAGGCGACGGTTGCAGAACTTCATGCACCGTCCCCTCCCGGACACCCTTCCGCTTCGCGCCGCCCGTAAACGAAATCGTCTCGCCGGGAATCACCCCGCGCACGAGCAGGACCTGCCCCTCCTGCCGGGCCAATCCGCGCCCTCCCTGGACAAGCTTCTCAATGGTGATGGTGGACATGGAGCAAAGAACCTGTGCTGGAAAAAAGAAGTTAAGGCCGCTGGGGTAGCTGCCTAGTTTTCCGGTCTCAGTTCAACGTTCAGCAATTTGATCTTTCTATGCAGGTGGCTGCGTTCGATCTTGAGGTCGTCCGCCGTGCGGGAGACGTTCCAGTTATGCTCGCGGAGCTTGCGGCTGATGTAGGCCCGTTCGAAAGCATTTCGCGCATCTTTCAGCGAGTCGAAGTTCTTGGCTGCCAGCGGGCTGGGCGCCATCGCCGTCCCGCCCGAGGCCGTGGAGTGTGACTGCAGCAGCAGACCGATATGGGAGGGATCGATGGTCTCGCTCGGCACCATGATCATCAGCCGCTCGATCAGATTGCTCAATTCACGGATATTCCCCGGCCAGTCGTACTGCTCCAAGGCCACCAGCGCCTCCGCGGTGATGTCTTTCGGTTTCACCTTCTGATCTTCCGCGTGGGTCTTGAGGAAATGCTTCACCAGCAATGGGATGTCCTGCTTCCGCTCGCGGAGCGGCGGCGCTTCGATCGGCACCACGTTGAGCCGGTAGTATAGGTCCTCCCTGAAATTCCCCTTCTTGATTTCCGCCTGCAGATCCTTGTTGGACGCGGCGATGACGCGGACGTCCACCTTGATGACCTTGGTCCCTCCCACCCGCATGAACTGCTGTTCCTGCAACACGCGCAGCACCTTGGCCTGGGTACTCAAGCTCATGTCGCCGATCTCGTCCAGGAACAGCGTGCCGCCGTCCGCCTGCTCGAACTGACCGCGCTTCTGCGTCGTCGCGCCGGTGAACGATCCCTTCTCATGCCCGAGCAATTCGCTCTCGATGAGTGTTTCGGGAATTGCTGCGCAATTGACGGCGACGAACGGCTTCTCGGCACGCGGGCTGTGCTGGTGGATCGCGCGGGCCACCAGCTCCTTGCCCGTTCCGTTTTCGCCGCCGATCAGCACGCGGGCATTGGCGGGGCCGGCAGTCTTGATCAGCGCACGCAGCTTCTGCATGACCGGCGAGGTGCCAACCAGCTCGAACTGCCGGTCCACCTTGCTGCGCAGCGTTTTGTTTTCCTCCTGAAGCCGCCGCTGATCCAGCGCATGCCGCACGCGCAGCGTGACGTTTTCCAGCGAGAGCGGCTTTTCGATGAAATCGTAGGCGCCGAGCTTGATGGCCTTCACGGCCGTCTCGATGTTGCCGTGCCCCGACATCATGACGACCTGCACCTGCGGCGCCTGTTCGCGCGCGCGTTTGAGCGTCTCGATGCCATCCAGTTCGGGCATCCAGATGTCGAGCATCATGAGATCCGGCGGATCGGCCCCCAGCATCTTCAACGCCTCCTGCCCGCTCTTGGCCATGGCGATCTGATACCCCTCGTCCTCGAGGATCTTGCTCAGGGACGTCAGGATCGCCGGCTCGTCGTCAACGATCAAAATCGATTCCGCCATTCAGTGCTCCATTATGTCGGAAGCTCAAACGTAAACACCGCGCCCCTGGGCTCGTTGCGATCGGCGTGAATCTGGCCCTCGTGATCCGTGATGATGCGTTGCACGATGGCCAGGCCCAGCCCCGTTCCCGTCCGCTTTCGGGTGAAATAGGGCAGGAACAGTTTGTCCATATCCTCCGGACTGATTCCAGGCCCATCATCCGCCACCCTGACCACCGCGCGGCGGCGCTTGGCATCGTGCTTCGTCGTGATCCGCACGCTGCCCTTCTGCTCCATCGCCTGGACCGCATTGTCGAGCAAATTGACGAAGACACGGTTGAGCTGCTCGCGGTCGAAATTCATGTACGGCAGGGCGTCGTCCAATTCCATGGAAAATTGCACGTCACGATGGGCGCCCCGGTAGAGCGCGACCACGTCGCGCACCACGTCGTGCAGCGACTGCCGAGCCATCTGCGGTGCCGGCATCCGCGCGTACTTGGAAAACTCGTCCACCATCCGCTTGAGGCTGTTGACCTCGCTGATGATCACGTTCGTGGATTCCTCGAACACGCTGTTGAAGTCCGGCGCCTTCTCGTCGAATTTTTTCCGGAGCCGCTGGGCGGACAGCTGAATGGGCGTCAGCGGGTTCTTGATCTCATGCGCGATGCGCTGCGCCACTTCCTTCCACGTCGCCACTTTCTGCGCCTTCATCAACTCGGTCAGGTCTTCGAACACGAGCACGAATCCCAGGTCCTTGCCCGCCTCGTTCCGCATGCGCGAGAGATTCAGCACGGTGGTCATGGGTTTCCCCTGCACCTCCATCGTGCCTTCCAGTGACAGGGTATCCAGCGCGTCCGCCAGGATGCGGTCGTACGCATTCTGGAACAGATCGAGTTTCAGCTCCTTGAAGGCCTCGTTGACCGGGCGGCCACGCAGCCGGTCGCCCCACACGCCGAGGATGCGCTCCGCCGACGGGTTCACGGTCGTGATCGAGCCGGAGCGGTCGATGGACAGCACGCCCGCCGCCACCGTCGCCAGCACCGCTTCGATGTAGGCGCGGCGGCGATCGAGCGACACGTTGGCTTCTTCGATTTTCGTCTTGCTGCTGCGTAAATCGTCGGTCATCCGGTTGAAGGACGCCACTAGGGTGCCGATCTCATCCGCCGCCTTGACCTGAATCTTGACGTCGAGATTGCCGTGTGCGATGGCTTCCGTCGCTTCCGCCAGCCGTTGGATCGGCACCGTGATGCCGCGCGCCACGTAGAATCCGAACCAGGTCGCGCCGAACAGGATCATTACCGTGATCACGGCGACGAACAGATAGGCCGCGACCTTGATCGGCTTCTGCATGGCCTTGATCTGCCGGTACTCCGTATACTGCCGGGAAATCCCCTCCATCTTCGCCAGCAGCGACTCCGGCACGTAAGAAGCCACGACCACGACACCGTCGATTTCGCCCTGCTTGACGTTCGAGGCAATCGGCACGCCGGCACGAATCAATCGCCCGCTCTGCGCCTCCTGTACCGATGTCATCTCCTGCCTGTTGTTCACCACTTGCAGGACCAGTTGCCCGATCGGCAATTCCACAACCGACGCCGACACCTGCGGATCCACAGCCTTGGTCAGCAATTCCAGCTTGGGCGAATAGATCTCGATGCTCGCCAGATTGTGCTCCGCCCGTTTGCGCGCCATGCCGGCCGCCAGGAGATCGCGCAGGTCGCGCTTCATCCATTCCTCGCGATAGATTTCCAGGCTGATGGCCCGCGCGTTATTGATCGCCAGGGCCACGTGCCCTTCGTGGTGCAGCCGCGCCACGTCCTGGGCATCCTTCAGCACCTGCTCGATCTGCTCGTTGAACCAGACGTCCATCGCCTTCGTCACCAGCCCGCTCGCGACGACCGCCAGCAGCACCGTCGGAATCAGTGAGAATCCGATGAACGCCGCGACCAGCTTGGCCCGGAATCCGGAACCCACCAGCCGGTGCCGACGCTCGAAGTAGGCCTTGATCAAACTGCGGGACAGCAGCAGCGTCAGGATGACCAGCCCGATCAGGTCCAAATTGACGAGGAGCAGGACAAAGGCATAGCTCGCATCCGGCAGGAGCGCGCCGGGATCGGCTGTCCCGGTAAAAATATCCTGTGCGTAATAGTAGGTCAGCACAAGACTGGGAACAAGCAGCAGGAGGACGGTCCATACCGGCGTCCAGTGCGGGCGACGCCGGTCCCGTTCATCGGTATATTCGCCGGACCGCAGCCCGGGTTGGGACACGGGTGCATTCGTGCGGCGTGAATCTTCCGCACGCCCTTTCGTGTCCACCGGCGGATCGAACAGGCCCGGCATTAAAATCCCTTCCCCGCCTGAACCTGAGCGGTCACCCACGATGAGTCGAAGTCGCTGTACCGCTCATGGAACAGGGCTTCAAAAGCTTCCGCGAAATCCGGCGTGATGGCGAGCGACTCCAGCAGCCGGCGAACCGGCGCAATCCCGTGACGCTGCATCAACGCACGGGTGGCGCCATAGCTTTCCGCATAGGCCAGCGAGGCGTCGCCCGGCGGCAGTTCGAGAAAACTCCGGTGCAGCGCCGCCAGCGGAGGCCGCTCGCCCGCGCGAATCCGCTGCCCTTCGCGTTCCCACGATCCGGCGGCATCCGGTCCCCGTTCCCAATACAGGGCCAGCCCTTCGTTCAGCCAGGCCGGCGCCTGTCCGCCGCTCAGCCGATGGACGATCACGTGCATGTACTCGTGCCGTAGCAACGCGTCGACCGGCGACGGATCACCCGACATCCGTTCCACCGGCAAATGAATCCGGCCGTCGAACAGCCCCTGAGCCCAGTCGGGACCCGACGCTGTTCCCTGAAACTGATCGCGCGGATAGAGCACGACGACGATACGGGATGCCGGAAAGTACGACCACTGGGTTCCAGTGGTCCGGTAGACCGTTTCCAGACGGTCGGCTACAGCGTTGGCCACTGCACGATCCGTCGAGCGGTGAAACTTTACGATGAAGTGCGCGCTGAACAGCCGGTCCAATCCGGCTTCCGCCTCGGCCGCGCGGCGGGCAGCGAGCACGCGTCCCTTGATGCCGGCATCCGCGGGGTCCTGCCGGGCGGCAATTTCATAATGACGCACTGCCTGGTCGATTTCGCCGCGCTGGTCGTATATGTCGCCCAGGAACTTGTGGGCCGGAGCCGAGCCGGGATCGAGCAGCAAGACTTTCCGGAACGTCGCCGCCGCCTGCTCGTCCTTGACCAGCAGATGCTGGCTGACGCCCAGTCCGATCAGCAATGACGAATCCGCCGGTGCGAGCGCCGAGGCTTCGGCAAAAGCCTGCGCCGCCCGGTAATACTCCCCGCTCTTGACCAGCTTCCACCCGGTGTCCGCCAGCGAGGCGGCGCGGGTTTTCGCGTCCGGTTGCGGCTTCCCGGCCCAACCCGATCCGGCGAGACACAACACCGCGATGAGCACGGCCCCGATTATTCTTGCAGGAGATATCATCATCACGGATGACTCGAGCGCAGGGAGGCGGTTGGCTGTCGATCCGGGCACGAAATCAAGAAGCCGATGGTGCTTTCTTCCCAGACGCCAGATCGACATACTTCATTCGCAGGGCATACAGCATATCCGTGAGCATCGCCTGTTCTTCCTGGTTCAAATTGCCCTTTGTCTTGGCCTCCAACACGGACAGAATGTCGATGATTTCCTTGGCTTGCGGCAGATTGACGGGGATCTTCCCCTGCCGGGGATCCAATTGCTCGCCCATGAGCATAAGGGCGGAGGTGCTGAGCGAAAAAACAAACGACGCGAATGTGACGGGCGGATGCGGCTCGTGGCCATGGTCCGTCCCATGCGTAGGATCCGGCGCCGACGAGGATGCGGCTGCTGCCGGACGGCCGGGCCCGGCTGCCGCAGGCTCGTCGCCCCGTCCCCGCTTGTCTCGGATGACAAAGCCCTGTTCTTCTTCTTTGGCCATGCCCTAACCGTGTGAAATCTTGCGTGTACGCTACCACAGGGCCTAGTGTTGCGCAAGCGACACAGCTATAATGTCGCGTACATTTAAAGAGGATGCGCGATGTCGAACCGGTTCGATGAACTCGTACAATTAATGGCAAAACTCCGGGCGCCGGACGGCTGCCCCTGGGACCGGAAGCAGACGCACGAATCGCTGAAGCCCTATCTGCTGGAAGAAACCTACGAAGTCCTGGAAACGATCGACAAACAGGATGAACCCAAGCTCCGCGAGGAGCTCGGCGACCTCCTGCTGCAAATTCTCTTTCACGCCCAGATCGCAGCCGAGCGCAAAGCCTTTTCCGTTGAAGAGGTGATGCAGCTCCTCGCGGAGAAACTGGTCCGCCGGCATCCCCATGTCTTCGGCAACAAGGGCGACGGCACGCTCACGCCCGATCAGGTTTATTCCAACTGGGAGCAGATTAAAAAATCAGAGCGGCAGCAGACCGGCCGCTCCGAATCGGTGCTGGACGGAGTGCCCAAGACGCTTCCCGCCCTGCTGCGGGCATTTCAAATCCAGGCCCGCGCCTCCCGCGTGGGATTTGATTGGCCGCACAACGGCGAGGGCGTTCATCAGGTCATGGACAAGGTCAAGGAAGAGATCGAAGAACTGACCGATGCCTACGGCGCGCGGGAAACACGGGCCGGCGAAGCCGAACAGGCTGCCGCCCAACGGCATCTGGAGGACGAGATGGGCGACGTGCTGTTTGCGCTCGTCAACCTGGCGCGGTTCCTCAAGGTCAACCCGGAGGACGCACTGCGGCGGGCGACGGACCGATTCGCCGACCGGTTCCATTTTATCGAATCGGAAGCGTCGCGCACGGGGCGCACGCTCGAGTCCATGACGTTGGACGAAATGGACGCTTTGTGGAAGGAAGCCAAACGGAAATTGTCGCCGCGGCCTGCGTAACCGCTTATGGAAGCTGAACAAAAACCGGAGACCGAGGCGCCGTCAGGCCCCTACGAAGAGGGCAAGCGTGCCGGCGCGCATCCACTGGTCGTCGTGCTCTCCATTATTCTTGGCCTGTGGTTTGTGATCTGGCTGGCCACGCCCAAGGGCAAACAGACTCAGGCGCCGGTCAATCCCGAGCTGGCCTCCAACACCATCGCCGACGATGAGACAGCCGCAGCTCCGATCATGTTCCGCGTGAAGGTTACCGTCAAGGAATTCAACGCGATCAGCGTGCTCGTGCCGGAACAGGCCACCGACAGCCAGGTTGCCGGCCTGTTGAAACGGTTCCGGCAGGCGCGGCTGGCCAACCAGCTCGCGACCCTGCTCCCGCCCACGACGCCGAAACATAAACTCGGCGAGCACGCCGTGGCGGATATTTTTATTTTTTCCGACGGCAAATTTGCGAAGGCCGATGCGCTCGGCGTCCTGTCGCGCGGGGCGCACGCCCCCGGCGAGTTGTATCCGAGTGCGGTGCCGTTTGAAACAGCCATGGAACACGTGCGCGGGCACTATCGGATCGACTTGAACGACACCGGACACCCCGATAAAGGATCGATTGGCTTCGCGGATGAGTCCGGCATCCATTCCAAACACTACCGCGCGTTGTTCTGAGCCATTCACGAAGAAATTTTTCAGTTCTGCCAAGGATTTCCCGCACAGGACGTCGCTCAGAAATCTTGCATGCTTTTTGCCTCACCCGTGCACAGCCTATACTCAGCCCCCATCCATTCACGCCCGTTTCTCCATAATATCCTCGCAAGTCCCCATATCTTGTGGCAACTCCTTGTAGAACCACAATGACTAAAAGGTAGGCAAGTCGTTCCACCCTGCGTCGGATGCGGGAATTATACGTTCAGAGAGCTATTACCAACAGGGTTATCCACAGATTCTGTGGAGCGCGGGCGAATCGGCTAGAGTCGGACTTTTTCTCGAATTTCCTGCCGTAACGCGGTCTTCGAGTCGTTCATCCACGTCTCCAACCTTGGAAACAGATGCGCAAGAGGCCCGATGAACGGCTCGATCAGGATATCTAGCCGTTCATTGAACATATTTTCCTCGTTCGCGATCTGCAACTTGTGATTCGCGATGTGACGCGTGAGCAACTGCGAGATCAAAAGCTGCTGTCCGGGGCTGCCGCCTTGCAGTTCGAGAATTTTTGTCTTGAGATGGTCGAGTTCATCGGCGATGGCGACCTTGACCCGCACCGCGTGGGGCATCGGCCAGGCAGACCGCTGGATGGCGTAGTCATAGGAGAACACCGGCTCGCGGGGTTCCCGGAATGGACCGCTTATATTGAGAACCGTAAAGGGGTTCGCCATATGCCCAACTTAATCGCGCCTACTATATCGTCCACATGGGCGCGCAGCAACCCTCACGCGGGCCGCCCACCGGTCAACAAACGAATCACGCCGCGCGCCGCATCCGTCCCGTCCCTGATGCAATCCGGAATGCCGATCCCGCGATACGCCGCCCCGGCCAGCAGGAGGCCGGGATAACGGTCGAGCGACCGCTGGATGGTCTCCAGCCGGTCCAGATGTCCGAGCGTGTATTGCGGCATGCCGCGGTCCCATCGGTTTACCTCGACGTAAGCCGGCTCGCCGGACACACCGGTCATGCTCTGTAATTCCTCCCGCACGCG
The DNA here is from genome assembly GCA_035632555.1 of Nitrospiraceae bacterium. GTDB lineage: Bacteria > Nitrospirota > Nitrospiria > Nitrospirales > Nitrospiraceae > 2-02-FULL-62-14. The sequence goes on from DASQGO010000089.1 coordinate 10,865, forward strand.
CCGGATGAGCGCGCGATCGTCTTCCTGGAGAATCGTCTCGCGTCCTACGCCGCCAAGATAACAGCGCACGAGCGTCTGCGAGGCCGGGGCACGGTGCGGCCACTTCAAGGACGTCCAGGTCGCCGCCAGCAGATCGCGCCGCTCCGCGCGCGGCACGACAAACCCGAACCCGCCGACCTCGGCGCCGAGCGTGCCAGCCTTGTAGGCCAGCGACACGGTGGCGGTGGACGCGTAGGGAATCGCGCCGAGCAGTCCGGCCGCGATCGGGCTGAGCGGCCGGACCAGATCGGATGACACAAAGGCCGGCGTCGCCAGCACCACCGCATCGGCGGAGACGACCGCGCCGCTCTCCAGCGTCAGATCGTAGGTCCACCCGATCGGATGGTTTGTCCGGCCCTGCCGTACTCGAATGGCCGCGACCGGCTGCTGCGTCATGAGCGTTGCGCCCGCCGTCTTCAGCTTTGCCAGCAGCGCCTGCACCAATTCCACCAATCCATCCTGCAGCGTCACGAACATGGTGCGGCCAGCAGATGAGCCGGCCGGCCGGCTGGCCAGCATGCCCCGGATCAGACTGCCATGTTTCTGTTCAAGGTCGAGAAAGCGCGGAAACGTCGCGCGGAGGCTGATCTGAGCCGCGTCGCCCGCATAGATGCCAGCCATCAGAGGCTCGACGA
>DASQGO010000090.1:0-9742 GCA_035632555.1 Nitrospiraceae bacterium
GCTCGTCGGGGACTGGGCGATCAAGCACGTCAATGGCGCCTGCTTCCAGGTCGAGGATGCCGACACCGAGCAAAAACGGGCCGATGTCTTCGAAATCAGTCCAACGGGCGTGCTGTTCGGCTCGCGCGCATCCTGGGCGTCCGGCGAGCCCGGCGAGATCGAACGGGCGGTGGCCGCCGAATTCGATGCGACGCCCGAATCATTGCAGGAGGCAGGGAAGGCCTGCGGGTTTCGCGGCGAGCGCCGCGCCCTGCGCCTCAAGCTGGAGAATCCAGGCTGGTCGATCCAGGGCGATGCGCTGACGGTGTCGTTTACGCTGCCTCCGGGCGGGTATGCGACGAACGTCCTGCGGGAGTTGATGAAGACGACATAGGTTGGCCTACCGTTTCTTTCGGAATAGCCACGAACAGTACAGCCCGGCGATGCTGATGGTGGTCAGCTCGATGGTCAATATGAGCCGGCTGACAACGGCCTCCGGTTCGGGCGGATTCCAATAAAAATGAAAGCCCAGGAATTCCGGCGGCACGCCCGGCGGGGTCTCCCACGGCGGGAAGAGCAGCGCCAGGATCAGCGCGCCGACCATCGCATACAGCGCCGCGATGTTCATTTCCTCAATTTCGGGTCCCCCCGGCTGCATCACGTGCGGGGATGAGGCGGGAAGTTGCGGCCGTCCGCATCGCGTGCAGTAACGGTGATCGTCGGAAAGCTCCTGGCCGCAGGTCGTGCAGGTCTTCATGTACGTGTCCTCAGGACGACTGTCGGAACTACCGTACACTTCCTTAAGTTGGAATGCCAATCTTGGATGCGGCGTTTCATTGACACGGCGGCAGGCGCGCTTCATAATTGTAACTGGGTTGTTGTAGTCTCGCGAGAGCAATTTCGGCGAAAGGCATTCACGTGGCTCCCAAGAAACAAGACGGCGAGCACGAACAGACCATCACGATGCAGGTCGGTCCGGCGGCGCAGAAAGTAGCCGTGATCGGCGCCGGCGCTTGGGGCACGGCGCTGGCCAACCTGCTGGCCACCAAGGGGATGCCGGTCAAGATCTGGGCCCACGAGCGCGAAGTCGTGGAGGCGATCCGCAGCAAGCGCGAGAATACCGTCTTCTTCCCGGGCGTCAAACTGCATGCGAACATCACGCCAACCGGCTCGCTGCCGGATGCCATGCACCAGACGACGCTCATCATCTTTGCCGTGCCGTCGCACGCGGCCCGCGTGGTGCTGAGCCAGTTGACGGCGCTGCTTTCCTCGCCGGTGGCGCTTGTCAGTGCCACGAAGGGAATCGAGGAAGACACGCTCTCACTGATGTCGGATGTGATGAAGGAATTGCTGCTGCCGATCATGCATCGCGCGGTCCTGGTGTTGTCCGGGCCGAGCTTCGCACAGGAAGTCAGCAAGGGCCTGCCGACCGCCGTGACGCTGGCGGGACAGGAACCGGCGCTGGTCAAGCGCGTGCAGGGAATGCTCATGACGCCGACCTTCCGGATCTATACGTCGACCGACATGGCCGGCGTGCAGCTCGGCGGAGCGTTGAAAAATGTGATCGCCATCGCCGCCGGCGTCGTGGACGGCTTGAAACTCGGCCACGATGCGCGCGCCGCCCTGATCACGCGCGGGCTGGCCGAGATGGTCCGTCTCGGAACTGCGATGGGCGCCGACCCGCGCACCTTTTACGGTCTCTCCGGGCTCGGCGACCTGATCCTGACCTGCACCGGGGCCCTGAGTCGAAATTACAGCGTCGGCGTGAAGTTGGCGCAGGGTGATACGCTGGAGGAAGTGCTCAAAGACACGCGCACGGTGGCCGAAGGAGTGCGGACTGCGCGGGCGGCTCTGGGCCTGGCCCAGAAACACAAAGTCAACATGCCGATCGTGCAGGAGGTCTGCCAGGTGCTGTTTGCGGGAAAACTTTCCCGGCAGTCGGTGGTGGAGCTGATGGAGCGCGCGGCCCGCGACGAGGCGGATCAGACCGGCAAATGACCCGCGAGCGGCTCGAGAAACTGCTGCGCGAGCTGCAAGCCGGCCGCCTGTCGAAGGCGGCGGCGCTGGAACGCCTTCAGACCCTTCCTTACGAAGACCTCGGTTTTGCGTCCGTCGACCATCACCGCTCCCTCCGTCAGGGCTTCCCTGAAGTTATTTTTTGCGAAGGCAAGACGCGCGCGCAGGTCGTGGCGATCGCGCGCGGGCTGCTGGCGAAGGGCGGGCCGCTTCTGGCCACGCGTGCGGCGGCCGACGTGGCGAAGGCGCTCAAAAAACTGGATCGGCGCGCGCAGTATCATGAGCTGGCGCGCACCGTGGTGGTCCGTCGGAAGAAGCCGGCTCTCGGGGGGGATATCCTCGTCGTCACAGCCGGGACGGCGGACATCCCGGTGGCGGAAGAGGCCCGGGTGACCGCCGAAACCATGGGGAGCCGCGTTGAGACGATTTACGACGTGGGTGTCGCCGGCATTCATCGCGTGCTGGGCCGGCATGAGCGGATTCGGCGCGCGCGCGTGCTGGTCGTCGTGGCCGGCATGGACGGCGTGCTGCCCAGCGTGGTGGGAGGACTGGTGGACCGGCCGGTGATTGCGGTGCCCACGAGCCGCGGTTACGGTGCCAGCTTCGGCGGACTGGCGGCGCTGCTCACCATGTTGAATTCCTGCGCGGCCGGCGTCGGGGTGATGAATATCGACAACGGGTTTGGAGCCGGCGTGCTCGCCCACCGGATCAACGTGCTCGGGGAGCGTTAATCGTTAAACGTGAACCGTTAATCGGGAAGACGTCCGGGAGGTTCTGTCATTTCTTGCGGTTGACGAATAACGGTTCCAGTTACTTCACGTCGATCACGCCTCGTTTCGGCCAGGAGAGCATCAGGGTCCTTGGACTTTTCTCGCCTGCCGCCAGGAGCTTTGCCCGCACCTCGTAGTGATAGCGCCCGCTCCGGGCGAATTCCTTGTTCTGATCCGTTCCATCCCATATCAGCACAACCGAAGTTCTCGGTTTGCCCGACCCGGACGGATTCCCCGTCACGGTCTGGCCTGCCGGTGCGCCGACCGGCTGGCGGCTGGTGAGGAATCGCACGGAGCGCTTCGATGGCGAGTTGAGCAGGGACGACACTTCCAGCAGGGTGGTGTCGTCGAGATGTTCCGGCAGCTCGATCTGAATGGTCAGCTGGAGGACGCCCTGCTGCGGTTCATAGGGTTCCGGCGAGAGCGTCACCTGGACGATCCGCAGATCCGGTTCGGGCGGGGGCGTCCGCTTGGCATCGGCGGTCGGCACGTTCAAGAGCGCGATGGCCAACGCGAGGCTGCCTGCAGCGAGAAGGCGATGATGAAAATCCCGCATGGAAATCGATCGTGGATAACACACGGCCGGCGGAGTGTCAACGCGGGACGCGGCGCGAGGCCGGGAGACAAACGTGGACCGGAATGTCCGGTTGGGCTGCGGGCGATTTGCCGTCCGCGGAAGGCTTACGTTAAGATGGGCGCGCACTGCGATTTCACAAGCGGGAAATGATGTGACGCATCTTCACTTTGATTGTTTCTCCGGAGTCAGCGGCGACATGCTGCTGGGCGCGTTGGTCGACGTTGGCCTGCCGCTGCCTGATCTGGCTCGCGGGTTGAAGGCCGTGAAGCTGGGCGGCTATGCCCTGCGCGCCGCGCCGGTCCGGCGTGGCGGGATGCCCGCCACCAAGGTGGACGTGACGATCCGGCGCGGCGTCGGCGCGCCGCTGTCGCTCCGCCGCATCCAGCAGCTGATCGCCTCGAGCCGCTTGCCGGACCGCGTCAAGGATCAGGGCTGCGAAGTTTTTCAGCGCCTGGCGCAGGCGGAGGCGCAGGCGCATCGGACGCCGGTCTCCCGCGTGCATTTTCACGAAGTGGGCGTGGTGGACTCGCTGGTGGACGTGTTGGGAAGCCTGCTGGGCTGTCACCTGCTTGGCGTGGGCGGCATCACATCCTCTGCCGTCAATCTTGGAGCCGGCACGATCGACTGTGCGCACGGGACGCTTCCGGTGCCGGGCCCGGCTGTAGCGGCGCTGGCCAGGGGGCTGCCCGTCTACAGTGCAGGCCCCGCACGCGAGTTGACGACGCCGACGGGGCTGGCCGTGCTGAGCGTGCTGGCGCAAAATTTCTGCGCCCTGCCGGTGATGCGGCCGATCGCGATCGGCTACGGCGCCGGGACGGCCGACCCCGACGGCTGGCCGAACGCCCTGCGCGTGTTTCTGGGTGAGCCGGTTTCGGCGGCTCTGGGCGAACAGGATGTGATCGTCCAGCTTGAAACCAATCTCGACGATCTCAACCCGCAGGCGTACGAGACGGTGATGGCGCGCCTGTTTGCCGCCGGCGCCGTGGACGTCACGCTGGCGCCGGTCATCATGAAACGGGGCCGGCCGGGGATTGTCCTGACCGCGCTCGCGCCGCCGCAGAAAGCCGATGCGGTGGCCGGCGTCGTCTTGGCGGAGACCACTTCGCTGGGCGTCAGACTGCAGGAGATGCGGCGGCGCGTGCTGGCCCGGCAAATAGACACGGTGCAGCTGCGAGGCGGGCCGGTGCGGATCAAGGTTGCGACGGTCGGCCGGGGGCGGACCAAGGCGGCGCCGGAATATCAAGATTGCAAGCGGATTGCCGAGCAGGCCGGGCGGCCGGTGCGGGACGTGATGGACGAGGCGATGCTGGCCTACCGGAAGCTTACACAGGGACGGCGGAGTCCCGCGTGACGTTGTGGATGGCGGCAGGGCTGTTTCTGGCGTCCATCGTGATAACGCTGGGCGGGTGCGCCCTCTTCACCAACGGCATCGAATGGTTCGGCAAGCGCCGCAAGATTTCGGAAGGCGCCATCGGCAGCGTGTTCGCGGCCGTGGGCACCACCCTGCCGGAGACGTCGATCCCGTTCATCGCCATTTTTTTCGGTACGGGCCAGGAGCGGACGGAGATCGGGCTCGGCGCGATTCTTGGCGCTCCCTTCATGCTCAGCACCCTCGTGCTGCCGGTGCTGGCGTTCCTGCTGCTGCTCTATGCCCGGCTGGGGAAGCGGGAGGCTGCGTTCAAACTGGATTATCATGAAGTGCGCGTGGATCTGCTGTTCTTTCTGAGCGCCTATGCGATTGCGGTCGGGTGCGGCTTCGTTTCCTCCCGGCCGGTCCATTACCTCGCGGCGGTGCTGCTGATCGCGAGTTATGTGTATTACATGCGTCTGAAGTTTTCGGCCACGGCCGACGGCGAGTCCGAATTGGAACCGTTGATCTTCGCACCCCAGCGGGCCGTGCCCTCCTACGGTCTGATCGGCCTGCAAGGGGTCGTGGGCCTCGTGTGTCTGGCGGGCGGCGCGCACCTGTTCGTCACGGCGGCCCGGAGCATTGCGGAAAGCCTGCAGGTCTCGCCGCTGATTCTCGCACTCCTGATCGCGCCGCTGGCGACCGAGTTGCCGGAGATGTCCAACAGCTTCCTGTGGCTGTACCGGAAGAAGGATACGCTGGCGGTCGGCAACGTTACCGGCGCCATGGTCTTCCAGGGCACATTCCCGGTCTCCATCGGTCTCATTGGAACCGATTGGAGCCTGGCGCCGTCGGCAATGGCCACGATGGGCCTGGCGCTGGTTGCGGCAGCGGCGGGCACCCTGCAATTGGTGTGGGGAGGTCACTGGCGGCCGTGGTTGCTTGGGGGAGGCGTGGCGCTGTATTTCGGATACGCGGCGGCGCTCTATTATGGGTTCTGAACACTCGCACCATCAGGCCTCGACCGCCGCGCTCCTGAAAGGCGACGGCACCGCGCGCACGAAGGACATCCGCTTCGTGCTCTGGGCGGTGCTGGCGCTCAATCTCATGGTGGCGGGAGCCAAGCTGCTGTACGGCATGGTGACGGGCTCGCTCAGCATGCAGGCTGACGGATTCCATTCGCTGTTCGACGGCGTGTCCAACATTGTGGGGCTGGCCGGGATGTGGCTGGCGGCTTTTCCGCCGGACGCGGATCATCCGTACGGACACAAGAAATACGAAACCCTGGCGGCGGCCTCCATCGGGGCCATGCTGGTGATGACGTGCCTGTACCTCTTGTGGAACAGCTACCAGCACTGGCTGGGCCTGGTGCGTCCGCAGGTCACGGCGGCCAGCTTCGGCGTCATGGTCGGCACGATGCTGATCAATGTCGGCGTGATGCGATGGGAACGGCGCAGGGGCGAACAGTTGCGCAGCGAGATTCTGGTGGCGGACTCCCGCCATACGGGCAGCGACATCCTGACCTCGTTCTCCGTGCTCGGAGGACTTGCCGCGGTGCAGTTGGGATATCCGCTCATGGATCCCGTTGTCGCGGTGGCAATCGCCGGCGTGATCGCCTACACGGGTGCGCAGGTATTGTGGGAAACGTCTCAATCGCTGACCGATGTGGCCCGGCTGGATCCGGAGGCTGTGCGCCGCGTGGTGCTGATGAACAAGGCCGTGATCGACTGTCATGAAATCCGGACGCGCGGGCTGCCGGACCATATTTTCGTCGACCTGTCCGTGCACGTGCGCGCCGCCATGTCGCTGACGGAGGCGCATGACGTGGCCCATCAGGTGGAGGACGCGCTGAAGCAGCATTTCGAGGGCGTGGCAGAGGTGATCGTCCACATCGAGCCGGACGACCAGTGCCATGCGGGCAGGAAAGCGACGAGCCGTGTCACGATCTAAGCGTCTGCCCGTGCTCGGTCTGACCATGGGCGATCCCGCCGGGATCGGGCCTGAAGTCGTCGCGAAGGCCTGTGCGATGTCGGAAGTCACGCGTGTATGCCAGCCGCTGGTATTCGGCTCGTTGCCGGTCATGGAGCGGACAGTCCGGTCGTTGCATCTGCCGCTGCGGGTGGTGGGAGTGAGCGGGCACGGCGATGCGCTCGGCCGCCGCGGCATCATCCCGGTGCTCGATCCGCTCGAGCGTCCGCTCGGTCGCTTTCGAATGGGCGCGGTGAGCAAGCAGACCGGCGCCGCCTCGGCGGCGTTCATTATCAAGGCCGTCCGTCTTGCCCAACTCGGCTGCCTCGATGCGATCGTCACGGGGCCTATTAATAAAGAGGCGATCAATCTGGCCGGCTACGATTATCCGGGCCACACGGAAATGCTGGCCGACCTGACACGGAGCAAGGAATCCGGCATGATGATTCTCGGAGGGCCGCTGAAGATCATGTTCGTGACGACGCACGTGGCGGTGAAACGCCTGCCGGCCGCGCTGACCGTCGAGCGGATCGGCAAGGCCATCCGACTGGCCCACAAGGCGCTGCGCGAGTATTTCAACGTCAGGCAACCCAGGATCGGCGTGGCGGCGTTCAATCCCCACGCCGGCGAGCACGGCCTGTTCGGCAACGAAGAACGCACGACGATCCTGCCTGCCTGCCGGCGCGCGAGGGCGACGGGAATCAACGCCAGCGATCCGCTGCCCGCCGACACCCTGTTCGGCAAGGCGGCGCGGGGCGCGTATGACGGTGTCGTGGCCATGTACCACGATCAGGGCCTGATCCCGCTCAAGCTGCTCGCATTCGGCCGCTGCGTCAACCTGACGATCGGGCTTCCGATCGTCCGCACGTCGGTGGACCACGGGACCGCCTACGATATCGCCGGCCGGGGCGTGGCCGATCCCGGGAGCATGGTCGAAGCGATTGCGCTGGCTGCGCGGCTGGCGACGCGAAGGAAGCGCGCCCGATGAGCGCCGCCGTCGCCATGCTGGAAACGCAGCTCAAGGAGCTGGATGCCATCGAACAAGACACGGTGACGACAAGCCTCAACACCATTCGAGGAATTGAAGACATCCAGAAATGGAAAGTCCGCACGGCCCCGCTGATCGCGCAGCATCTGGGCGCGGCTGCGGCCAAGCGATTCAGCGACACCAAACCGGGCCCGTCGTTCACCAACGATCTGTTCGAAGAGTTTTCCGACGAAGTGGATGTCTACCGCACGGTCATCCGTGCCCTCATCAAGGAGGCCCGACAGACCGGGCCCGCATCCGGTCCTGCCTGACCATGGCGCTCCCGCCGCGTGCCAAGAAGCGTCTCAGCCAGCATTTCCTCGTCGATCACAACATTGTCCGGAAAATTGTGTCGGCCGCCGCGCTCCGGCGCGAGGATGCGGTGCTGGAGATCGGACCGGGGCGTGGCATTCTGACCCGCGCCCTCTGTGAGCAGGCCGGGCAGGTTCTCGCGATCGAACTGGACCGGTCGCTGGACGGCACGCTGAGCGCCGCACTGGCAGGAATCACCAACGTGGAGGTTCGGTTCGGCGATGCGCTGGCTTTTCCCTACGACACGGTGCCGCGCGGGACGGTGGTGGTCGCCAATCTGCCGTACGCGATTTCGACGCCGCTCCTGTTCAAGCTGTTCGAGGCACACGACCGGATCGACCGGATGGTGCTGATGTTGCAAACGGAGGTGGCCAGGCGTCTTGTCGCCAAGCCGGGGACGAAGGACTATGGCATCCTCTCGATTCTGACGCAGTACCGGGCGGTTCCATCGTTGGCGTTTCACGTCTCCGCCGGCTGTTTCCGCCCCAAACCGGCGGTGAGTTCGACCGTCGTCGTGCTGCCGGTGCGGCGCGAACCGGCGGTCTCCGTCGTGGACGAGCCGTTGTTTGTCAGGACCGTGCGGGCGGCCTTTGCCCATCGCCGGAAAACGTTGCCCAATTCCCTGCGTGACGAGGGATTTCCCCTGGAACGGATCATGCCGGCGCTTGAGGCTGCAGGGATCGAACCGGCCAGGCGGGCCGAATCACTGGGCATCGAGCAGTTCGCTTCGCTGGCCAATGTGCTGGCGCGTGTCTCCGCGTGACGAGACCGCGTTCGCGTGCTTTGAATTCATCGGACCCCTGTGCTACCATCGCGCGCATGGGTGGAGCCACCACGACAAAACGCGGTGACCCCCGCGGCCAGTCCAAACCCACAACCCATTTGAAGCACGAGGTAATCGGCGTCCTGCTGATTACCATGAGCCTGCTCACGCTTCTCAGCCTGGTCTCGTTCGTCCCGACCGATGCGTCGCTCTTCGGCTCGCCGCCTTCCGATGGCGCATCCACGGGCCCGACCCGCAACATGATCGGCTCGGCCGGCGCGACACTGGCCTCGTTTCTCTTCGGGCTTGTCGGCGGCGGGGCCTATCTGCTGCCGGTGCTTCTGGTCATGCTGGGCGCGCGGTGTTTTGTAGAGGGAGAATTGGCCGTCACGCTTCGGAGCGCAGCCGGGTCGTTCGCCGCCCTGCTCTTTCTAAGCGGCCTGCTGCATTTGGAGATCACCGCGGTCCCGACGCTCTCCAGCGGTTTTGTCTATCGTGGCCAGGCAGGCGGGCGGGTGGGCCAGATGATTGCCGAAGGCCTGCGGGGGTATTTTGCCAGTACCGGTGCCCATATCATCGTATTGGCCGGGCTGATCATCTCGCTGCTGCTGGCGACGCCCATGTCGCTGGCCGATCTCGGACGCCGGCTTTCGCAATGGTGGATTGCGTGCAGCGAATTGGTGATTCTCCGTGTTCCGGCCTGGTGGGAGCAGTGCAAGGAAACTGCGGCGGCGCTGCTGCCCGAACGGCCAGCTGGAGATATCGCCAAGGCGAAAAAGACCAAGCCGCGTCCGCTCAAGATCAACCGCCCGGAACCCGCCGTTTCGCCGTTGCCGTCGGTCGAGGAGAAGCCCGCTGCCGTGGTTCCAGAACCGGCGCCGGAGCCGATTCCGGCCGCCTCCGAGCCGGAGCTGCCGCCGGCGGTTGAGCCGGTTACGAAGGAGACCAGGAAAAAATCAAACAAATCGGAAGTTGTCATGGC
>DASQGO010000091.1:0-12189 GCA_035632555.1 Nitrospiraceae bacterium
ATTGCTTTCAACCTCGACGACCATCTACACTGATCTCCACGCATGTCTGCCGCTTCCACCGAGCATACCGAACAGACTCCGGCAGGGATCACGCCTTCGGACACGCCTTTTTTGTGCCAGCGTCCCGTGCGCCTGACAATCTACGCCTTCTTTGCCCTGTTCCTGATCGGCATGCTGGCCTTTCGTTTCCTGCCGCACATACTCGATCCCACGTTCGAAAAACACATCGCCAGGGGCGAGGTCATGGTCGGCATGACGAAACAACAGGTATTGGAAGCCTGGGGGGCCCCCTACACCATCAACGTGAGCTACACGAAAGACGGCATCCGGCGCGAGGAATGGATCTTCGAGGACTGGATCAGCTCGTCGCAAATCAAGCACCGCTACCTCTATTTTGAAGAAGACGCGCTGGTGGGCGGCTGGTACTACGGCGCCCGCGAGCGTCCGCGATTGAAAGATACCCCGCCGCCCGCGTCGACCGCCAAACCCCCGGGTCTGTAACTCACCCGGCATCGGAATCCGGTGCCGGACTATCGCGCAACTTGCTCAACAAGACGGCCGCCCGCTCCAATTCCCAGTCCTGCACCAGCACCGTGCAGGCAAGCGACGCAACGCCGGAATAGAGACTGCCGAAATGTTCGTTGCGGACAACGTAGGCAATCCCGTTTCCGTCCAGCAGGCTTTTCACGAATGCCAGTTCTCCCGGACTGCTTGTCTCCAGCAACGTCGCCAGCCCCATAACGACAGCCTCGCTCACGAACGACCGGTGCGGTCTCCCAACTGGCGGTCCAATTCATCGAAAAACGCGCGGACGTTGCGGGCGTTCTGGCCGAAATCGCCGCGTCCTACCCGCGAGGCCGAACGCACGTTGACCAGGGTGACGCCGTTCTGTTCCGCGCAGTGAATCGTCACATCGTCCACAAATCGAAAGAGCCTCGTCGTGGCTTCCGCGGAAATAGCCCCTTGCTCCGGCCGGGACGACACCAGCGTCCATCGCGGCATCCTGCCGACGGCATGCAATGCCGCATCGAAGACCCGGTCTTTTGATGTAGGGTACTGTCTTGGCACGACAACCGGATATTCCGGCGTCTTCCCTGTTTCGACGATATTGATCATCGGCCAGGCCTTGAGTAACGCAACCGTTCCAAGAAGGATTGCGCCGCCGAACGTGAGTATGATGGACCACCGGGACATGATCTCGCTCCAGACGACCGAGTGCACAAATCATTCTAGGCCGACGGCTTCGTCGCCGCAACCAGCCGGAGTTCGCCGGAGTTTGATTGCTTTTTTGCGGGATGACTTTTAGACTGCGGCGAGTTTCCGTGCAGGGATGGATCAGGGAGTTTCCGTAATCTGGACGCGCCGCTCCTTGCCCGGTCCTCCCGAGACGGTCAGCACGCGCTTCCACTCGCGGACCTGGTAGATGGCCCAGGCGTTCGGCTGGCCTTTGTAGAACGCGTCGGGGTCTTCTCCGCTGGCGTTGAAATAGATGGGCTCCGTGAAACCTTCGTCGAGCACGCGGTCAAGCAGGCTCTCGGTGGTGAAACCCTTGCCCCGCAACGCGACATCGGCCAACAGATTGAGGATCTCGTCGGGATTTTGAATCGTAATGGGATTCATCGTGCGCGGATTGTAGCGACGGCGCGGAAAGGAAAGCAAGGACAGGCATGAAGCCGCTCTCCGCATCAAAACTCCGCGAGCAGATCCTGGGCCTGATGGACCGCAAACACCACTGGGCCTGGCCGCAGTTCGCCGACGGCACGCTCACAAAAGACCAGCTCAAAATTCACTTTCAACAGGAATACGCCGTGTACGTGCGGGACTTCCCGGTGTTCCTGGCCCGCATCCACAGCCAGAATCCTCCGGCCCCGGTCCGCCGTATGCTGGCCAGCAATATATACGAAGAGGACACCGGCGGGCTCTCCCTCGGAAAATCCCATCCCGAATTGTTCCTGGCCATGATGGAAGGGCTGGGGTTCAACGCCAAGGATTTTGAGCGCGTGCGGCTATTGCCTGCCAGCCGCATCTACCGCGGCTGGTTGGATGCCGTCTCGCGCAAGCCAGACTGGGTGCTGGGTGCCGCAGCCTTGACGATTTTCGTGGAAGGCAGCATCAAAGACCGGCAGGAAATTCTCGCTCCGTCGAAGCCCAAAACAAAGGATGACATCGAGGCCGCCATTGCCGCCCATCCATTGGTCCGCCATCACGGACTTGCGCCCTTACGCATGGATTTGATCCGCGCCCACCAAGCCGTCGAGGCCGGCCACCGCCACGACGCCTACGACATGGTCGCCGGTCATGCGGTAACAGCCTCGAGACAAAAAGCAGTCCTTGCATGCTTGAAGAAATCGCTCGCGCTTTGGCTCCGATATCGAGACGGCATCGCCCGCGCATGCGGCCTGAGCAGGCCCCGCTTGTGACCCTCCGCCCTCCCACCGTCGTTGCCGCGCTGCTGCTCATTCTCACGGCATGCCATGCGCCGGTTCCCCAACCGTGGAGTCCCGACGACATGGTCATGATCCCAGCCGGAGACTTTCTGATGGGCAGTCTTGCAGGCGACGGGTTCACTGATGAACGGCCGCAACGCCTGGTTTCCCTCCATGCCTTCCAGATAGACCGATTCGAAGTGACCAACGCCCGCTACGAGCAGTTCGTGAAAGCCACGGGCCATGCGGTGCCGACCAATCCGAATCCCTCCGCCACTCTCTGGAGCAGCGGCCGGCCATTTCCCGGCAGCGACACTCATCCCGTGGTCAACGTCAGTTGGCATGACGCCGTGGCGTACTGCACATGGGCAGGCAAGCGGCTCCCGACTGAAGCGGAATGGGAAAAGGCCGCGCGCGGCACGGCCGGCCGCCTCTATCCCTGGGGCAATGAATGGGATATCAAGAAAACGAACAGCGCCAGCTACTGGGCGGGGCGCACGATCGAGTTCAAGGACGCCATGGAGTGGAAGGCCTTCTGGATGGATGGCGAGGGTGCACGCATTTCAAAAGAACGGGGGCTGAATGGCGAGATACTGACACTGCCGGTCGGCAGCCTGCCTGAAGGCGTGAGCTTCTATGGGCTCTTCGACATGGCCGGCAACGCATCGGAGTGGGTATCTGACTGGTTCGAACCCTATTATTACCTCCGCGCGCCTCGTGAAAATCCAAAGGGTCCTGATGGCAAGCTGCTTAAAGTGGTGCGGGGCGGCTCCTGGCTCAAGCCGGCAGGCAGTCTCCGCACCGCTGACCGGGACTATGGACTCCCCACCGATCAACAGAGCGGCACCGGATTCCGTTGCGCAAAGGATGCTCCATAGCTCCGGCTCTGTGCTCCGTTATGCCGTTGCAGCTCCCGATAGAGATTTTTCAAAGACGGCGCGGAGAGACGTGACGGCTGCATGATCGGCCGGCACGATACCTGCGTCAATCAGCACGCCCAGGCGGGGCGAGGGATCGAGTCTCAACAGCGCGGTTCGGTCAAGGCCGGGGGTTCCGAGCACTTTCTTGTACGTGTTCAACCAGGCTTCGGTAATGGCCCGCAGGCCGGCATCGGTCGGCTTCATCCGCCCGAGCTTCACTTCCTGGATCAGTTTGATGAGAGGATCGGATTGGCTGAGGATGTTGATGGCCTGACGAACGGCTTGCTCGCTGGCGTCACTCACGTGATCAGTTCATCGAGCAGGAGCCGGGTCCGCGTGGATCTCCACACGATCCGCATGCACCGGAACCGCTCGAGCCGGCCCAATCGGCATTCGCCCCGACGCCGAAGCTCGAGAACTGCTTTTGCAGTTTCGTCGCCTTGCATAACGGGCAGGCCGGTGCGGTCGAACCCTGCACCAACGCCTCGAAGCGATGGTTGCATTCCTGGCAAAGATATTCGAAGATGGGCATGATGTTCTCCTGTACGTGCAACCCATTATAGACAGCCGCGCGGCCGGATCGCAACGGCGGCCGCAAGGAGACGCGCATGTTTCACGAAGACAAGACGTTCAACCTCCGGTTCAGCCTGGAGGCGTCGTTTCCGGACGACTATGACGGCGACGAGGACAACCACGTCTGGGTGCAGGATTGGGAACAGCGGATCAAACCGGAAATGACGAAAATGATCTTCGACTTCCTCCGGCGGCACTCGGCGTGGACCGTCCACGTGCGCAACCGCGGCATCTCGCCTCTGGACGAGATCGAAATCGCCCTGGCGAAGGATTTCACGAACCGCTCGCTGGCCTGAGCCGCTCATGAACGTCGGCCTCTACCTCCACGTCCCCTTCTGCCGTGCCCGCTGTCACTTCTGCGCCTTCACGCTCCAGATCCATCGGGAGGACCGCGTGCAACGGTACCTGCATGCGCTTTCCCATGAAATGCGGCTTCATGCCGGGCAGCAGAGTCTTGCCGGCCGCCGGCTGGATACCATTTACTTCGGCGGCGGTACGCCGACGTCGCTGAGCGTTGAGCAGCTCGCAGGCATCCTCCAAAACGTCCGTGACTCGTTCGGCCTGGCCGATGCCGCCGAAATTTCAGTGGAAGCCCACCCGGACACGGTGACCGAAGACGGCCTGCGGCGGCTCGCCGGCGCCGGCTTCTCACGCATCAGCTTCGGCGTGCAGTCCATGGATGACGGCGAACTGCTCCGAATCGGCCGTCCCACCTCCGGCAACCGCACGCAGGCTGCCGTGGGCATGGCGCGGTCGGCGGGATTTGCCAACATCAACCTCGATCTTATCTACGGCATGCCCGGACAAACACTGGACGGCTGGCTGGCCACGCTCGATGCCGTGCTCTCGCTGGAACCGGCGCACGTATCTTGCTACGCGCTGACTGTCGAAGAAAAAACCCGGCTGCACCTTGACGTGCGCCGAGGCAATGCCGCCGAACCGGATGCCGATCTGCAAAACGAGATGGACGACGCGGCAGCCAAGCGCCTCGCCGCCGCCGGCTTCACGCGCTATGAGATTTCCAATTATGCCCGCCCTGGCTACGCCTGCCGGCACAACCTGCTTTACTGGCATGGACATGACTATCTGGGCCTCGGCCCCAGCGCTCGGTCTTATCTCGGCGGTCGGCGCTTCGGAAACACCGACAGCATGGAGGACTACGAACGGATTCTGGAGCGGGGTTGCCTCCCCATTGCCGAATCGGAACTCCTCAGCGCCGGCCAGCGTCAACGCGAGCAAGTTGTATTTGGACTGCGCCTGATCGAAGGCATCGACCAGGCCCTGCTGCGGCATGAGCTGTCCGACCGGGCATGGCAGCAGACGCTCGACCGGTTGACGCGCCGTGGATTGCTGGAAGAATGCGCGGGACGGGTTCGATTGACTGAGACAGGACGGCGCTTCGCAGATTCGGTCGCCGCGGAATTAATTTAATCAGCGCGTCAAAAGATAGTGCAGGGCGGTATCCGCGAGGATGGCAGCCCAGGCCACGCTGTTGAGCGCGATCAGCGAACGGTCCTTGCCCCACAGATGAAACAGGGCCAGCGCGATGGCCAGTTGTGCGAGCAGTGAAAACGGCCGGTGGAGATGGGCGGAGACGGCTCCACGCTCACTGGCAATGGCGGAGACGGCCGCCAGCACATAGCACCCGAGCGCCCCCGCCTGCAGCCAAATCGCCGTGGAACCGCTGGCACGGCGTACGACGCGCACCACCGCCCACGTCAGACACACCACCACGATCAGCAAGAGCAGCGGGAATAACGGCCAGAGGACCTTGGCGCTGAGTTCCATTTCCAAAAAGCTCCATCACAAGAGCGAGGACGCGGGCACTCTAGCAACCGACCTGGCGGGAGTCAACTGAGCACATCCTCCATCGGGCTGTTCTTGACAAACCCCGGACGGCATAGGAACATAGCTGCATCACCTTCGCAAGGATCGCCATGCCGGTCAATATGGACCCCAAAAAGCGAAAGAAGAACCCTGAAGCGGGACGGCCCTCGGCGTCCGATGCGACGGCTCAGAGCCAGGCCCATACGGGGAAGAAACCATTCGGCGAAGAAACAGAGGCGGACCGCGAAAAGGCCTTGGCCGACGCGGAGTGGAAAAACCTCTGGGACGCAACCGAAGTCATCGACATGGACAAGTGGTAAGCGCTCCGTCAGGCCGGCAGAAAATAAAACGCGATCGCAAGGATGAGATAGACTCCCAGCAGCATCACGCCTTCCATCCAGTTCGACTCTCCGTCTGAGGACACATAACCCACCGCCAGCACGGCAATCGTCACGGCGGCGACTTCGAACGGCGTGAAAATCAGATCTAGCGGCTGGCCAAACAAATAACTGGCAAAGATCAGCACCGGCGCCACGAACAATGCGATCTGCAGGCTCGACCCCACGGCAATTCCCAGGGCCAGATCCATTTTATTCTTCATCGCCACCAGCACCGCCGTCGAATGCTCCGCGGCGTTGCCGACCAGCGCGACCAAAATCACGCCGACAAAAACCTGCGTGAACCCCAACTGCCTGGCGGCTGGTTCGATGGCCCCGACGAGGATTTCACTCATGACCGCAACCGCAATCGTCACTCCTGCAAGGACCCCGATGGAGCGGCGCCGGCTCCAGGGCTTCTCGCCGGCCTCATGCATCACATCGGCATCCCCGGAAAACAAATGGTGATGGGTTTTGAGCGAAAAGATCAGATTGAGAATCTAGATGATGAACAGGATAACGGCGATCTCGAGGCTCAGTTCCTGTTCCACGGCCGCGCCCCGACCGGATGCGGTGAAGTGAAACAGCGCCGGCACGACCAGCCCGATCGCCGCGAGCAGCAGCAGGCTGGCGCCCATGCCGGCGGCAGTCCGGTTGAACCGCTGCTGCTGGTAACGCGATCCTCCGGCCACCATCGCCACCCCCAACACCAGAAGGATGTTTCCAAGAATCGAACCAGTGATGGACGCCTTGACGACATCGTGCAGCCCTGCCTGCAACGCGGCCAGCGCGATGATCAACTCCGCCGCATTGCCCAGCGAGGCATTGAGCAAACCGCCGATGCCTGCCCCGACATGGTTCGTCAGATGCTCGGTCGCTTTGCCCATCAGCCCGGCCAATGGGATAATAGCCAGGGCAGAGGTTAGGAAGACGGCGGTCGGGTCAGCGTGGAGAAACTCCAGGGTCAACGCAACCGGAATGAAAACAAACAGCAGGTTCAAACTCAGAACCGCGTTCAGATATTGTTTCATAGCGGAGCCGTAGTATAGACGCATGGCTTCATTGACGCCAGCACCGACTCGCCACGCACTGTACTATCCCTTTCACCTGTGCCACGAACAGACCCTTATGCGCCTGCTCGATGACTACCGCGCCATTCACTTTCGGGACTACATGGCCTTGCAGCTGACGCCCATGAGCGGCACCACGGCCTATCAGGACCGCATGGGACAATATCATCCTGATCTGGTTAAAACGGGACAGATCGTCCAGGGTTATTCTGTCAGCGGCCCACTGGATACGGATGCAGTCTCGGCCGTTGATCGGGACCTGGCAGACAGGACATGGCGGAATATTTTCCACGATGGCCTGAAGAATGACCGCCGTTTTCAACGGGGACTTTTCGATCTCTCCCACAGTTTTGCCATCGGCGGCTCGACAGTGCCCGGTCCTGCTGCGCTGCTTCGGCTGCTGGAGCAGAAGCGTACGACTCAGGTCTGCAGCGTCAAACAGGTGCAGGTGCTGAGCAGCAGACGGCTGGCTCCAGATGAAGGCTACGAGTATGAATATGCCTTGGCGCTGGTCAAAACTTCGGCCGCCCTGGTCTACACCATCCGGCTTTGCCGGCAGCATGACCTCGAGGCCGTCACGGACTCGGAAGTTCACTTCCAGCTGCTGCGGCAAACTTGTGCGCGCGGAGGGATGTCGCTCGAGAACCGGCTCGTCGTGCGGGAAGGTTATTAACCAGCTTGGCAGTTGATGGCGACGGCAGTACAATGAAAACCGTGGCTGAATCCCCATCCACATACGCCACCCCGGAAACGATCGAAGAGCAGGGCACCGGCACAGGCGAGGGCCTAGAAGCCCGCGTGGTGGTGTACAACTGCAACTGCCACACCTACCAACAGGTCATCCAGTTGTTCTGCGAAGCCATCCCGGGCATGACGCCCGGCAAAGCCTTTGAGCTGGCGTGGAAGATTGACCACCAGGGCAGCGCCGTGGTCTTCGAAGGCGACCATGCGACAGCGGAACGGATTGCCAAGCATCTGGCGGGCGGCGGGCTGCGGGTTGCCGTTCAATAGGCAACCCGCGCTCCTTGCTGACGATGTGAGTATTTGCTGAGAAAAAAAGCTTAGCGGTGAGCGACGCGACGCACGGACCGGTGCCGCTGCGCCACGCGCCGGGTCATTTTTCTTGAGGCCACGCGACGAATCGTTCTGGCCGTCCGACGCGCGGACCGGCGGACCGTCCGTTTACGCACTACGCGAAGCGGCGGACGATGGAAAGCCGAGGCCGAAGGCCGGCCGGAACGCCCCAAGGTCTCTCCGCTATAGACGCGCACTTGATACAGCTCGAAGAGCTTGTTGATCGCCTTCGGATCGCCTTTGCGGGCGGAATTCAGCAGCCGCCGGCGCTGATTCAATTCTTCTTCTTCGGTATGGGATGCCGCGCGTCGTTCCATCGATCAAAACCTTTCTTCCACTGCCTATGTTTATGTAGTAAATACTCTTAACGGATTGGTCATTATATACTGCGGGTGCTGTTTCACAAAGGACTTTGCGCTTTGGCGAGCCGATTTTCTTAACATTCTTACCCTGCAATCAAAAAAGATTATAAGTCATTGATATATTTAATCTAAGCTGCGCCTTGTTGTTGACGAAAAATCCACGAATTGGCCGTTTACCGGGGGTATTCGGGCCCGTATAATCAGTCCAGATCACCCCATGCCGAAGCCAATACTCCAGGAATCTCCGCTGGCGAAAACCCTTGCAGAGCATGCGCGCAACGCAGCGCCGGAACTGTGCGAAAAACATTCCCACAATGAAGTCCTTTGCGTCGCCTGCGGGCACCGATGCGTGATCCGCGAGGGCCGCATCGGAATTTGCAAAGTCAGGTTCAACGAAGGTGGTGTGCTCAAGGTCCCGGCCGGTTATGTCGGCGCGCTTCAGTGCGATCCGATCGAAAAAAAACCGTTCTTTCATGTTTTCCCCGGCTCGCTTGCGCTCAGCTTCGGCATGATGGGCTGTGATTACCACTGCCCCTATTGCCAGAACTGGGTCACGGCACAGGCGCTCAGAGATCCCGAAGCAATCAGCACCATCATTCCCATGACAGCAGCCAAACTGGTCGCCACGGCCCAGGAGCATGGCGCGCCGGTCATCGCCAGCACCTACAACGAACCGTTGATCACCAGCGAATGGGCCGTGGAAGTGTTTCAACTGGCGAAGGCAAAGGGTCTCAGGACTGCCTACATTTCCAACGGCAACGGCACGCCGGAAGTCCTCGCCTACATCAAGCCCTGGGTGGATTATTACAAAGTAGACCTGAAGGGCTTTTCCCAGGAAGAATACCGCAAGCTCGGCGGGCAGCTGACCGGCGTGCTGGATACGATCGGACGTTTGCACGAGATGGGCTTCTGGGTCGAAATTGTCACGCTCATCATCCCCGGCTTCAACGACACGGAGCAGGAACTCAAAGCCATGACGGAGTTCCTCGTGTCCGTGTCACCCGATCTTCCCTGGCACGTCACGGCCTTTCACAAGGACTACAAGATGATCGAGCCGGAGAATACAACGGCCCAGGCGTTGATCCGCGCCGCGGAGATCGGCCGGAAAAGCGGTCTGCGGTATGTCTATGCGGGAAACCTGCCGGGCCGCGTAGGCCCGTACGAGGATACCCACTGTCACAGTTGCGGCACGGCGGTCGTCAAGCGGATTGGCTATCGCATTCTTGAAAAGACGATCAAGCCCGACGGCGCCTGCCCGCGCTGTGCTACAGTGATTCCAGGCTGCTGGAGTTAACGTATGTTGTGCGCGTGAAACCGACCGCTCTATAATCAGCCAGGTCTTTTTGAGAAAAGGAGCATCCCATGGAAAAAGCCTGTACCCATGAAGCAGCGAAGTCAGACGTGAAGGACGATCCGAAGGCCAGAGAACTTCTTCGCAAAGCGTTCGAGAACACCGCCCGATGGCAATCCAATTTCAAAGGCTTCACGGCCGACCTCACGGTCAACGTGAACGGGAAAGAAGTTTCAGGCAACGTAACGGTGAAGGGGCCGCGAGACCTCACAGTGTCCCTGCCGGACAGCGACCTCCAGAAATGGGCGGAGAACCAGATCGGCATGATCGCCGTGCATCGAGGGCCGCGCAGCTTCGAGGAATCGGACGGCAAATACGCCCTCACGCTGGGCGACGACCTTGACCACCCCATGGGCCCGCGCCTGATCATCAACGGCGACGGCATGCACTCGTTTTATCGGGTCAAGGATGGCCGCATCACGCAGATCAACCGCAAGATGGGGCACCCCGGCGCGCCGCCCATTGCCTTCACGATCAACGTCGAAGACAGCATGGTTACCAAGGACAACAAGTTTCTCACCACCCGCTACACGGTCTATTACTCCTCCCCCAAGGATGGAAAGCTGACCAACGTCGAAAGCTTCACGGACTCCCACGTCCGGGTGGACGCCTCGGAGCTCCCTGCCGCGCGGCGGATCATTTCATACGAGAACGGTGAAGTGACCGTGAAGTCCTTCACCTTCTCCAACCACAAGATGCTCTGATGGACCTTCGCAAAAGCTACCCGCGCAGTCCCAGGGAGAAGCTCGCCGGCTATGTTCACCTGCCGCGCATGATTGACAAGTGCCGCGCCTCCCTCGCCGGCACCGAGGGCGACTACATCTACCCCTGCCCCATGGACCAGCGGCTGTTGGACTTCGCCGGCATTACGGCGAAGCAGTTCTCGAAAGCCGTGAGCGAAAAAGATGACGCAGCCGTGGCCGAGTGGTTCAAGAAGACGGCAAAAAAACACACCCCGGCGGAAGTCGAACAATGGAACGAGAAGTTCCTGACGCGGGGGCCGGACACGGAGGAGAAAAAGGCCTACTTCAAGCAGCAGCGGGATGCGATTGATCCGGCCAGAACCGACATCACCAGCTGGGCGGACCTGCTCGACCTGGACGAAAAACGATCAGTGCCGAAGCGAACCACGAAGTGAGGAGTTGAAAATGGAATTTCTGAAGTGGATGAGCATGCTGACTCTCGCCATGATGATCAATTGGGCCAATATCGTGGCTGCCGAAGACCTGCCGCGCGAAGCGGTCCTGCCGCTCGCGCTGGCAACCAAAGCTGCAACCGTCGCCGTCGAAAAATGCATCAAGGATGGCTACAAAGTTACGGCCGCGGTCGTGGACAAGGCCGGCATACTGCGAGCGCAACTCAGGGCGGATGGAGCCGGGCCCCACACAATTGATAGCAGCCGAAGGAAGGCCTACACAGCCGGAAGCACGGGGCGGGCCACCAGCGAACTGGCAGAGCTTGTCGTGAAGGTGCCGCACCTGCACTCCCTAGGCAAGATGAACGAGAACATTCTCATTCTTGGCGGCGGGCTGCCGATTCAGTTCGGCAATGAAGTCGTCGGCGGGATCGGTGTCGGCGGCGCGCCTGGCACTCAGTTTGACGACGCCTGCGCGCAGGCTGGGCTGGATGCAATCGGCGCAGTGCAGAAGGCGCCAGCGGGAAAATAGAGCTACGTCAACCCCTCCCCGCTCATTCCTCCTTCAAATCCGCCCAAGGTGCCGCCGAAGCCGCCTTGGCCGCTGCCCCAGAATTCTCCTCGACGAAGGCGGCCGTAGGGATGCCGGAGATCCGGCCGGCTGATGAACCAGAGGAACCAGAGCGCACCGAGACTCATCGAGACCGTCAGAAAAATTCCGAATCCTTTGAGCTTATGCCGTGACAGCTCCGCCGCCTTCACGTCTTGCGAAGCGGAAGCCAATGCGACCACCGCACGATAAAGCCCTTCCTCGAACTGGGCCTGGCGAAATGCGGGTTCCAAATACTTGCTGCCGACTTCTTCCACAACCGATGGAGTGATGATGGGCAGCATGCTTTTCCCCAGCGTAACCGTCGCCTGCCGGCCTTCGATCACCGCCAGTACCAGCACCCCGTGCTCCTTTTGTGCCGTGCCGATGCCCCAGCGCTGATACAGTGTTTCGGCATAGTCCTTGGCAGTCACGTACGGTTTTATCGCCGGCACCGTGACGACCACCATTTCAACGCCGGTTTT